>JAPPOJ010000248.1 GCA_028817975.1 Zetaproteobacteria bacterium
TGGCAACACATATCCACGGCATGATGTTAAAAAAGGTTGCCGTGAGAAGAAAATATCCGAAAGAAGATACTTCTATCTTTCTTCATAGGAAAAGTAAGCAGCACTCCCATGACTCCAATATTGGACATGGACTTTAGATACATCACCCCTACGCAAGCGATGCGTTGTCATGCTGCGATAAGGCTGCCAAGGTCGCCAACGCACGGCGTCCCAAGAAATTCGCAAAAACTCGGCTTCCGGAGCCTGATGCATCAGACTTATCTCACCTTCGCCCCAACTTTGCACAAGTCCAGGAGTATACAGATAATCTTTCTGAGTATTCAGAATAGGATTCATCGGGTTCATCCCAATTCGAAAGCGCGTTTGAAAAGAACCAAACAGAGGCTGACCTGCCGCACTGAGTACAATCGTCTCCTCTAAAGACAAAGTATGCAAGCCATCATCAAAATCACCTGCATAAATAAGCGTGTGAGACTGAGGGTCATAAGCCAATGCACTTGCATCCACCGGCTGCTGATTGATGCGTAACCCTTCCCACAAAGATTCCACAGCCATAGGTTGAGAAAACTGAATTTCCATGACTTCAGGGGATACCAGCAGGTGTTGATCGTGGGGGATTGAAACTCGGGTCACCACAGGTGGAAGCTGTCGCTTCTTTTCCTCTAGTACAAACACCTTCGACTCATACCCATGGAGCCTCAAAAAGGGAATCGTACCATACCTTTCCAGCTTGATCACTTCATCGGGGTTAAGAAGGTTGACGATTTTTTGACCTTCCTCCCAGCCTGAATAAAAGTCACCGAGGCTCCCTCCCGCAGAAAGTGGCTGACTCCAAGTATTATGGACCACCAAGGCCCACTGACTCGGATCATCCTTTGCCATCGTATAGGCAAGGATTCCATTGGAGCCATTCACCTGGACCCAACGGGGATAAATCGTATCCGGCGCATGCAAGGCTGGATATGCCCTGCGTAGATTCATGATCTTTTGCACGTGCAAAAAACTCGGATGCGTCATATTAAAATTATCACCTACCGCTGGGTTTTGCCGCCCCCACGCAGGAACATCGTACCACGCTTTGCTAGTAGACAAGCCTTCACGAGACCAGCCATCCAAAGCAGTGCCTCGCGAAGCAAAGCCCTGCTCGTCTCCATAATAAAACAAGGGAATACCCGGCCATAAGCCAATCATTGCACTCCCAAGATCGGTTCTCTGCTGACCATCCTGCCCCCAGGCTAAACGCCACTGATCGTGATTATTATAAAAGTTGAGCTGTCGATAACGATGGGTCTGACTCTCCGGATGATAGAGATCATACGTACGCTGATCCTTGGCATACTGCTCAAATCCACGACCAGTTCCCCCACTTTGGTACTTGAGCGTGGGCATAAAAAAATCAAAGTACATGCGGTAGTTAATCCCCGAGTCCATCGCCACCCGCTGATCGATTGTGCCCCCGAATTCGCCAAACATAGGCGGGGTTTTACCACGCCCAATCATGGTCGCGGCACGCTGCCGGCTACAATAGTGTTCGCCAAAAATGAGAAAGTTGGTCTTGCCGAGCCGAGCGGCATGCGCTTTAATCTCCGGTGTCCAGCTTTTAAAAAACTCCAGCGCGACTTGCATCGGAGTATCCATGCGAATGCCGTCAATGTCTGTGGAGCTAATCAAGGCTTTGGTCATCGCAGTAATCTTCTCACGCACCCGAGGATGCGTGGTACGCAAGTCGTCCAAGGTGCCATAAATCTTGCCGAGATGATTCTGCCAAGGGTCGCCATAATCACGCAGGTCACCATTATGGTGAAAGTCACTGAGCCAAAAAGATCCGCCTCCAGGATCAAAGCGAGGGTACCCATCCGAGCCATATACGGTTTCATAACGTCCAGAAGAAAAATACTGATTGACCACGTCAAAGTCTGTATACGGTTTGCCCAAACGTTTGGAAAGCAAACGATACTCTCCGGTGTGAAAGCGAAAGGGCGCATTCCCATGAGGGTGACCTTCAAAAAACAGCCGGTCACTGAGGTGATTGACCACAATATCCACAATAATATACATACCCAATGCATGGGCTTTATTCACCATATGGCGGAAATCAGCTAAAGTGCCAAAACGCTTGTCCAATAAGGTAAAATCCACTTGGCCATAGCCATGATAGGAGTTGAACTCATTTTGAAAAATGGGCGAAATCCATACGGCCGTATACCCCAGAGATTTAATATAATGCAGACGCTCGGCGAGACCTAAAAAATCCCCGCCATGACGCGCATCCACACGGTAGAGGTCATACCCCCCATATTCCAGCTCATTATTGGTGGGATCACCATCCGCCACACGATCTGTAATCACTTGGTAAACCGGGTGTTTTCTCCAATCATCGGGAGAAGGAAAATAATCATGCCCCTCCCATTGTCCATAGTAGTATTTAGGCTCGCGCCCATCGCGGTTATAGTTTACATTCCACGCCGCATTTTCATCGGTACGCGGAGCAGCCCACAGAGAAAACGATAAGAAAAAAAGGAGATAAAGAAAAGCCCAGTATTGCATCATATTTCCCACTTTCTATAAACCAAGTAGTTTATGCGACAACTCAAAGATTAGATTTGGGCGCGTTGTCGGTAGATTATCGTCCGAGGTAAAGAAATATATGCAAATTTATTGAATTTTAGATTCACGCATCTACTCAGTGAGGGATAGACCCAAACCTACAAGAAAGCAAAGCGGGATATTCACCTCTCCATACTGCGATAGAGAATCCTAAAAATAACAAGCCTTACTCCGAAAGCTTTCTGTACCATGCTTTACGCTATGGTCACTTTGATCTCACCTTAACCAATCTGCAAGGCCTGATCGCTTACGACCTCCAACAGCAGTACCTTCCTCACACGAGGCGTAGCCCAAAAGATAGCTGGGAGGAACAACAACGTATCCTGCAAGACCTACGCCCTTAAGTATTTTCCCTCGATATACCTAAGCTTTTACGCTCAAGGCTTGCCAGCAAGGAGAGCTTACGGTTAGCCATAGCCCAATAAAAGCGAGAAAATGTTCGCCTCCAGAAGAGGCCATTTATTTAAAGAAAGCCTATTTACGAGCTAGCTCTTTGGATAAGTACAGAGATCATCTATGAGCTGGGTTGCCACTTGAGTGTCCTCTTCTCCCCAAGATGCGATCGCCAATTCACATGCGGTCTTACCTTCTGTGTTTTGTAGACTCAAATCAAAAAGCTTTGACTCCACCGCTCTTTTGATGAAAGAACGGTGGTAACTTGCCCCCGAAAAGACTTGGATAGCTTGGTGCAGTGGACTGTTACCTTCACTATTTTTTTGGTGAGCATGGCTACGGATAAATGGCTCATCGACTAAATCAAACACAAAACCATCTCCACCCAAAGCTGCCGCATGCAGCAGGCTCATATTTGCTTCATTCTCCCACTGCGGAGTCGCACCACCAGCGAACAATATCTTGGCCACCTGTTCACGGTTATACAGAAATGCGAACGCCAAGGCCGTCGAACCATCTGCCGTCTTGGCATTGACATCCACACCACGTTGGATGAGCGCTTGCACAGCATCCACATTCTCCTGGAAAGAGGAAACCGCTAGCATGAGCGTTGTGTACCCCTGGGAGTCGCGTTGCTCCAACGTTTTTTGACTCGCCTGACGGATTCGATCGACACTCGCAACCACTTCTTTTAATTCCTGGTCTGATTTCGGTTCATCACCGTCACCACAGCCCCAGATAGGTAGGATGGCTGTGAATACAAACCACACAGAAGTTAAAAGCTTTTCCATGATGATCTCCTTAATGTTTACATGATCGAATAGTGTCTCGGAAAAACTCTCCAAGGGGTGGTCTTGCAAATAACTCAAACTCCAGCTGCTGCCTCGTTTATCCTGCTCTATTTCACCCCCAGAAAAGCCCCTTGGATGTCGCAACACAGAAACCAACCCACCCGGAAAAAATGTCCTGCCTGGGTTTTCCCTTATCCTGACTGCATTTGGCGTCACGGCAGTGGCTGCGTTTTGTCAATTCACAAAACTCTTGTAGGCTTAGAGGTGGTGAGCTGGTGCCGTACGGACTTGCACCCGACCAGCAATAAGGAGGAATCAAGACCAAGCGAAGTAGACTGTCACGACAATAGAAAAAAGCTATGCGTGAGAGTGGAATGCGGAGAACACCTTTTCTTATGATCTTGGCGGAACGTAGAAAAAGGCGCTCTCCTCACAAAATTCCATTCCCATCATAACAAGACTTCCTTCCATGACCAAACGTGAATCTAAGGAATGGGGTCGGCTATTGTCCAAATTGGAAAAATGATTTATTTACAAGGAGTTTGTGTGATGGGAAATCACTGCCGACTGGATCTCGATGTGCCTAATCTGGATGTATTT
>JAPPOJ010000114.1 GCA_028817975.1 Zetaproteobacteria bacterium
TTTTATTGCCATTTATTCTTCTCGATCAGGAGACAGACTATCTTTCCTTTGCGATGATAGGACGTGAAGGAGAGGTTTTATATGGAATTCGCGTTCCTATTGAAGGAGCCTGGGATAACCCTTTAACTTGGAAAATAGTCGCGGATAAGTTAGTTGCTCGGTTGAGAGTTCCCTGGTCAGGCAATGTTGTTCAAGTCAAGCAACAGGAATTAGTGGTAAGGGTAGAGCCACAGCAAATACAACGAGTAGTCGTTGGCCAAGAAGTTGCTATTTACCAAGCCGGTTCTGTTCAGACGCAGAAATCTTCTCGTAGTGTCCCCCAAGTTGGGGGGCGGATCATGGCCATTTTGGAGGATCGCCACGTTGCTGTAAGTGTTCCCTCGACTCGTATTCAAGCTTCACGAGTGGTCGGCGCAAAAGTAGAGTATATCCCACACTTGGCTGGTGACAAGCGTGTTTTGGGTGGCACTCTGATCTTAGGTCACGGAAAGTTTGATGAAACGCATACACTTCATGGCATGTTTGAGCGCGGAAAACGTGCGGAGAGATCTACTGTAGGTCACTTTTGGGCTCAAATTGAGACATATCCAGTTGGAGCTAAGCTGTTTTTAGATGGCAGATACTTGGGGAAATCTCCGTTTGAAGGGGAAGTCTTTGCTAAATTTGGCCAGGTAAAATTGGATGTTGTTTCTCCTCCGGGCTATCAAGATATTTCTACTCTAGTTGATGTCGGAGAAGACGAGCACTTGTATCTTGCGGGTAAGGATAAGTTGCGCATACCCAGACGACGTTTGCCTGCGGTAAAAAATTTTTTGCAAGCTGCTCAGTATGCACAGGCAGATGCTGTTTTGGCCGATATTTTAAAAGAGCCTCGTTCTCTGGAGTTGCCACAGGCATTGTTTTTACATGCAAAGTTATGCTTGCTTTCACCACAACATGCACTAAAAGAGTGTGTTGAACGGTTGCGAAATGCATATGAATACTATGAAATTAGGGATGCGCTGATGCTCCCTTCGGTAGAGTTAGCTTATGCTTTTTCTCTCATTGCGAGTAGATTAAGTCATTTGACTACCTCAAAGCAGAGCCTTGCTTGGGCGATTAAAACGGTAAAAAGGTGGGCTCATTCTTTGCCCGAGGGATCTCAGCTTGAACATGCTTCTGAATATATACAGCGCTTTGCTGAGCTTGTAGAACTGTGGGGGGATACCCCTGACAGTCACTCTGTGTTAGAGAAAATATACCTTTTTTTGCAACAGCAAAATTTGGAGTTGGATGAGAGAGTACGTGACTCAGCAGCGCTTACGGTGAATGAAAAAATAACATTGACTTTACACAAGTCGATGCTCTCTTTGTGGGGAGGCTCGGGGGATCTACAAGTTAGTCAAGGGGTAAGGTTCTAGTATATGGCTGATATTCAAATGGATGAAGAGAAAAAAGCAGCCCAGCTCGTAGAATATTTGCAAGGGCCCCGTCGAAAGCGTAAAAATTATGTCATTGTTGCAACTGGTCAAAATTTTGACGTAGATTTGAGTCATCAGATGGCTGTTTTTTTGAGAAAAAATTATACGAATCTTTCTTTGGCGTTGCCACGCTCGGATAAAGAGTTAGTCCGTTTGTTTAGTCGACAAATTATGCTTTTGATTATTGATGACCAGTTTATGCCTTATCCGGAGTTGTGTAAGACGCTCCTTGAAATGAAAACGAAACAGAAGACACAAAACATGTCAGCGCCTATCTTGTTTTTGACCGATCGTAGTCGTGAGCTGATCGCTCACTATAGCGATGTATTATCCCCTTATCAAGAGGCGGACGATTATATTAAGTACCGTGGCATGAATTTTGCGCAGATATCTGCCCGTATTCAAGTCGTCTTAAGTACGAACACTTCGACTAGGCGTGCGAAAAGATTTAAGCTTAAAGTACCTGTTTCAGCCTATTACTTGCCTCATAATAAGTATGTGCAGGGTGAGATTGTTGATATGAGTGTCTTTGGTGCGAAGCTAACGATTACGAGCGAAAAGTTGATTTTACGTCACCGTGATCAGCTCAAGGTACACTTGCCTGTTACAGGACATTTGCCCGTTGAAAGTGGTGATTTCGTACGTTTTTCTGCGATTGTGCGTCGGGTGTTAATGGGAGGAAGGCAAGCTGCGATTAGTTGGGAGCACCTTTCGATGGAACAAAATCTTAAGTTGACAAAAATTGTGATTTCTTACTCTAACCAGGAGGCGATGCGTTCGGGTAAATCGTAAAAAAAAGGACCGCTCAATATAAGTGCGGTCCTTGTGTTCGGAGATCTATGTCTATGTGGTAGACATTTTAGTCTTTTTGTTTGTCGTCAAACTCTACATCCACAACATCTTCCTGATTAGAAGACTTCTTTTCGTTTTCGGAGTGAGCGCCTGTTCCCGCTTGCGCTCCAGCTCCAGCCTGTTTGTATACATGCTCTGAAAGTTTGTGTAATTTTGACTCGAACTCGGCTTTAGCAGCGTTCAGTGTAGCGAGATCTCCGTCGAGTTTGGACTTTGCTGAATTAATAGCACTCTCCACCTCATTTTTTAGATCTGCAGGAATCTGCTCTGTTTCTTTGATCATTTTTTCAGCTTGGTAGACCATAGTGTCAAGGTTGTTTTTTGCTTCTACAGTCTCTTTTTTGATTTTGTCTGCTTCGACGTTTGCTTCTCCCTCCTTCACCATGCGGTCAATGTCTTCCTCTGAAAGTTTTGTTTCAGCTGTAATAACCACTTTCTGCTCTTTACCTGTACCTTTATCTTTCGCAGATACAGAGAGGATACCGTTGGCGTCAATGTCGAATGTTACTTCGATTTGTGGCACACCCCGTGGGGCTGGTGGGATGTCTACTAGACTAAAGCGACCGATTTCGCGGTTATACTCGGCCATTTCTCGCTCGCCTTGGAGTACCTTGATGTCTACGGATGGCTGGTTGTCTGCAGCGGTAGAGAATACTTGGCTTTTCTTCGTAGGGATGGTGGTATTGCGTTCGATGACCTTTGTCATGACTCCACCTTGAGTTTCAATTCCAAGAGAAAGTGGAGTGACATCGAGCAGGAGGACGTCTTTGACATCTCCGCCTAAAATTCCAGCTTGAATGGCAGCTCCGTAGGAAACGACTTCGTCAGGGTTTACGGACTTGTTGGGTTCCTTTCCGAAGAACTCTTTCACTTTTTGTTGTACAAGCGGAATACGCGTGGATCCACCTACGAGTAGCACTTCGTTGATTTCACTTTTGTCGATGCCTGAGTCTTCGAGTGCTCTCTGACATGGAATGAGTGTTTTTTCTACTAAGTCCATGATGAGCTTTTCGAACTCGGAGCGCGACATACTGACGTTCAAGTGCTTGGGACCTGTTGCATCGGCGGTTAGGAAAGGTAGGTTGATGTCGGTTGCTTGGGCTGAAGAAAGTTCGATCTTGGCTTTCTCGGCAGCTTCTTTAAGGCGTTGCATTGCCATCGCGTCACCAGACACATCCATGCCTGTATCTTGCTTAAACGTGTTGACTAAGAAGTGAATGAGTGTTTCATCTACGTTGTCCCCGCCGAGGTGAGAGTCACCGTTTGTTGCGAGTACTTCGACGACGCTATCTCCGACTTCTAGGACGGAAATATCGAAAGTCCCTCCTCCGAAGTCGAAAACGGCAATTTTCTCATGGTTTTTTTTGTCTAAGCCGTATGCGAGTGCGGCCGCTGTAGGCTCGGCAACGATACGTTTGACCTCGAGTCCAGCTACTTTTCCGGCGTCTTTGGTTGCTTGCCTTTGGGAGTCATTGAAGTAAGCTGGAACTGTAATGACAGCTTCCGTGACTGTTTCGCCAAGGTAGCTCTCTGCAGCAGCTTTCATCTTGGCTAGAACTTTAGCAGAAATTTCAGTTGGATAAACGTCTTTACCGTTGATTTCAAATACAGTAGCACCGGCGTTTCCGCTTTTTACGGTGTAAGGCATTTTTTTGGCCTCGTCTTCTCTCTCGGAGAACTTACAGCCGATAAACCTTTTTGCTGAGAACACGGTATTTTTGGGGTTGGTTACAGCTTGGCGCCGCGCTGCGACACCTACTAGAGCTTCACCTTCTTTATTATAGCCAACTACACTTGGCGTGGTCCTTTGTCCTTCTTCGTTGGCGATGATGGTGACGTTTCCTTGCTCCATCACAGACACAACGGAGTTTGTTGTTCCAAGGTCAATTCCAATAATTCTTCCCATGTTTATGCTCTCCATCTCGAAATATTAATTATATTAGGTGGTTGACCTAAATATGTTGGTCTTGCGACTTTTCTGTGCAAGGCAGAAGATTCCTATAAAGAGGTCTCTCTGACAAGGATAAACTAAATCCACTTTTAAAGTTGTCAACAGTGCGCATGT
>JAPPOJ010000189.1 GCA_028817975.1 Zetaproteobacteria bacterium
GAACAGAAAGCTGCCGGTAAGATACCCCATACTTTTAGAAAAGGAATGGCTTCGGCACCACTGGTGGACATCGCAATCACTAAAGTCGACTTCAGAGGCCGTAGAAAGTTGTAAATAAAAGTCATTGAAAGAATACAGTAGGAAAGCACTAAAAAATTTTTTATCTCGCTTCTTTCAAGTGGAAATAAGGTATGAACTATTTGACGAAAACTCAAATGCATTATAAGCTCCTAGTGTAAAGTCATCACTGTACTTCCTTTTGCTCCGTTCTTTTTTAGTTGTTCAGACTTACCCCTTTATGCATTGCTGGAAGTTGTTGTTTTTTGTTCTACATTTGTGAGAACCGTTTTGCCCGGAATCTACACTAAGTAGAGGTATAAGTCTAGCTTGAATGAATCGTCGGCTGAAATTATTTTTAGTAACATCTTATGTATAATTAAGAAAATAAGCTGAATGCATGCTTTGATGAATGTGGGCGTATCTACAGATTGCGCTTGAATATAGAGATATGTTTCTATATAGTTTGCTTGCCTGCGAGAAAAGTGGATTGTGATTCAATTGAAAAAATTCCATAGAATCATCATATTCACTTGACATAAAAAATAGAAATCTCTATATTCGCGGCATTTATAAACTCAGTGAGGTAAAATGCTATGAAAACAATCTGGAATCATCTCTCAAAAATCTTTTGTTGTCTCGTCTTCTTGAATCCGCTCTCTTTTGTAAACGCGAGTAGTGTTGTTCAAAGTATGCCTAAAATCTCTACAGAAGATCTTTTACAATTAGAAGACACGTTCACAAAGTCGGCGGATGAATTTAAGTCCTTGGATATTCGTTTCAAGGCAGAGGATCGGTGTGAGTGTGGTCATACGTTTACTTTTATTGATTTTATCAATACGGCAATTAAGATGGGCTTTCATACCAAAGATTTTTTGCTAAAGAATATGTTTGAACCTTCTAATCAACATCGAAATATTCGTAAGCCGATTTTGTGTTCTCAATGTGGACAACGTAAAATGACTCGCTCATTTTACAGCTATCGTAACTGGGGCTGTAGTGATACTGATTAAGCTGTGAGAGAGCTTGCCATCGTGGCAAGATAGCATCCATCGCAAAAGTTTTTTCTTATCTTATTGCGTTTATCTGTGCATTGATATGGGAAAGCTCTTGGCGATAAAAAGACAGATACTGATAGCGGAGCAAATATTGCGCCTCGGAAATAGTAAAGTTATTCTTTTTGGCAAGTCGGCTTCCATAACCAAAGTATGCGACCATTTTTTGCTCAATGCAGGTGGTAGAGTCAAACCATTTTAAGGGGTCGCTTTCTCCATGTTGGAGGAGTTTGCTATAGGCGGCGTCGTATGCCTTGTGGAGACACTGGTGTTGGAGTTTTGCCAAAAGCACCCAAGACATCGTTTCTGCAACCCGAAAAGCCACTCTTCCGATGAGTACAGGGTCTTCACTTTGTAGGTTCTGTAAAGCTTTGTAGACGGCAGAGCGAATGATGCTTTCTTCTTTACCTTTCATCAGGTTGTCTAGTGCACATTTGGCGGCGTCTCTTGTGGCATACCAAATCATAAATGCAAGGGCATGGTGCGCAGCCGGCCAGGTAGAGTCCCATGCAGCACTCCAAGCTTGGCACTTACTGACATGTCCTCCGGTGCTTTCGGCGAATTCTGTTGCAATAGATCTCGCCAGCTCGATAGCTGACCCCCAATTTGCTAAGATAGTTGCACCAATGCTATGCCCATGGCGCTTCCAATCTGCAATTGTGACTAAGAAACGTTGCTTGTCTTTAAAGACCTTTGCCTGCTGCTGGTTGATAAAGAGTAAAACCTCTTGTAGATGTGGTGGTTCTGTATTTTCTTGCCCTGCTCGTACAGCTGCAGCAATCCATTTTTCGATATTTGGTAATATGCGATGTTTATACGAGCAGATCTCCTGAAGATTATCTAAAAATACTTGGTAAGATTCGGTATTCACATATGCTATGTCTCGAATATGTGAACTATGCATCATGGCAGAGCGCCAAATAATATCGGTGATTTCTCGGGGTAGAGCATGAAAACTAGTGGGTCGAGAAGTTGTCTCATGTGTACTTGAGAAACTGGCGTGGGGCCATAGAAAACAAAGCCAAAAGAGGGGGACAAGGACCATTTTTAGCATACACTTAAAACCCTATGCGATTAAATAGATGAGTACAACATTCATTGAATATGATGGTTTAAGTCTCAAAAGTCAAAATCAGTGCAGGGGTGCTATTCAAAGTGTATTAGCTTGTACGAAGCAGCTTGGGTTAGATGGCCAGTAGAGCAACCATCCATGAGTTTGGTCTCAGGCTCTAGGTGTGCTTTGGCTATCCTTGAGGTGACTTTTTCAAGTAAGTGCGCGTTTGTATGCTTTGTATGAACTGCCGGAAGGGAACGCCGATGGTTCCTTTGAGATGAGCTGAGATTAAGCAGGTCCGCATCAGATGAGCGCCACCGAGATTTGCTTCGCAGAGGTTGGCATGACGGAAGTCTGCATAGCGGAGATTTGCTTCATAGAGGTTGGCTCTGGTGAGATCTGCTCCTTTGACGTTTGCATGGTTCAGATTAGCCTCACGAAGCTTTGCGTCGTTAAGGTGAGCCTTGAAGAGAGTTGCTTTGGTAAGTTGCGCTTCCGTTAAGTCAGCTCCTGTGAGCTTGGCTCCTGTAAGGCAGGCCTCGCTGAGGTTTGCTCCACGAAGATCTGCTTGGCTAAGATCGGCATACACAAGGCGTGTATTACTCAGGTCAGCTCCGCGTAGGTCAGCCCCTCTTAAGCAGGCGGATTCGAGATTGCTGTTGCTTAAGTTCACTTCGCGTAGGGTGGTGTTTATCATGTGTGCATGTTTGAGTTGAGCGTGCCTGAGATTGCCGCCCGTAAGGTGAGCTGCAGCTAGGTTCGCTCTGGTCAGGTTAGCGTGAGTGAAATCTGCCCTTGTGAGATCAGCTCTAGTGAGATTGGCGCCCGTCAGGTCGGCGCCCGTCAGGTCGGCGCCCGTCATATCCGTATCAATGAGCAGACTCCACATGAGACGTGTTTCGATAAATGTGGTGTCTGCCAAGTTGGCCCTGCTGAGGTTTGCTTTGATCAGGTTTGCTTTGCTAAAGTTCACCCTATTAAAGTGTCCATCTCGTAAGTTCATGCTTTGAAGGTTAGTTCCACGTAGATCTCTAGGTGATTCTTGGATGCTGGTGTCTGCAGAAATATGAGTATTTGTGTCCACACCTTCACTTTTAGGGCTTAGATCTGTTCGGCACAATGGGCAGCTATGCTCTCGTTTTAACCACTGTTGAATACATGTTTCATGAAATAAGTGGTTACACTGTAGCTTGAGAACTTCATCTTTGGCCAGCGTTTCGAGGCAAGCACCGCAGTGTTCTTCTTGGCTAAGCCCTCTTAGCTCTGTATGAGTTGCCTGTGTGAGTGGAGCATGGATGATATTGAAATGTGCAAATAGAAGTGCAAGGTGAAGGTTAATTTTTCTCATGTGCGAAGAACTTTCTTTTCAGATATAAATTTTTGTGAAAGAAGAGCTTCTTTTACAACAAAAAAACTGAAAACGCAATTTCATCGCGTGGTGATGAAGTCATCACGACTTAGACATCGTGCTGTTTATCTGAAGCGTGCTTGGGAAGATTGGATACTTTGCTTCAAGCGTGTCGCGATACTTACACCAACCGCGTTGGTAAAATTAACATATGTGAGATCTGCTTTTTTAAATTTTGCTTCTGTGAGGTCAGCTTCTTCAAAGTTAGCCCCCTTCATGTTTGTTCTGACAAAGTATGTTCGAGGAAGTGCAGCCTTGGAAAAATTTGTCCAAGAAAGATCTGCTTTGGTGAAATAAACCCCTGTGCCGTTTACTTCTCTAAGGCTTGCTGCTTTAAGGTTGGCTTCCGTTAAGTCAGCCCCGTCGATATTTGCGTTGTCTAAATCGGCGAAATAAAAGTTAGCTCCTCGCAGATTTGCCCTGCTGAAGTTTGCCCCGCGTAAGTCGGCTTGAGCAAAGTTAGCTTCTGCAAGGTTTTGTCCTGCAAAGTTTGCTCCTCGCAAGTCAGCTCCTTCAAAGTTGGTCTGTCTGACTTCTTGTTGTGCAGTGTTGTTATGAATCATATTAGCCTTTATGTTTTGTCTACATAATGGGCAATTATTGTTGTGGCTTACCCATGGAGTCACGCATTCGGAGTGAAAGGCGTGCTGGCATGGGAGTGTTGTTGCTTCACTGCTGTTGTCTAATAGTTCTAAACAAATAGCACAATCCTGGTTGGCCGTGTCTTCCACTCCTACTTTACTTTGAGCAGTAGCATTTGTTGCTCCTGAAAAACTCATGTTTATGAGAATAAATATGGATG
>JAPPOJ010000158.1 GCA_028817975.1 Zetaproteobacteria bacterium
CGATGATACTGCAGCCTTAGCTGTGGGAAAGTAGCTCGACGCAGCCTTAAAATATCATAAAAAAAGCCCTGCGACCCTCAACGGTCGTGGGGCTTTTTTTATGTCTGCACAGCAGGTTAACTCTGTGGTTAAGTATTCGAGAATATTGCGCCGATGAGCACTGTGCCCGGGGCGGTGCCATTCGGAAAGCCTAAAAGATTGATTTTACAACGAATGTTTCCGTGACTGTTGGGTCGATAATAAAGAAAGGTCGACTCTTTGAATATGCCAGATCCTCCAGCCCTTGAAAAAGTTTGTGGTAAGTGTAAACGCACCTTTTTTAAGCAAGACGATTATCTCACCTCAACTTCACGGTGGAGAGTATGCTCTAATGGCAACTTATGGTTTAACTGTAAGTGTGGCTCGACTCTGATGTTGCCTCGTGGTTATTACAATTGGTATTCTCCAGAGCTGGCGATTCGTGGAAGCCAGCGCAACCTTTTTCAACAGTTTTTTGCGCGCAATAGCCTTCCCCATATTCCCGCAGCAGTCATGGAAGTTCAATCTTTGCTTGCGGACCCAGATACAGAGATTAAAGAGCTTGTTGCGGCCGTGAAGAGTGATCCTTTATTGGCTACAGAGGTGGTGAGTGTTTTTGAGTGTAAACAGCGTGTACGTCGGAATACAGAAGGGCAAGGCACAGTACTGCCTAAGAAAGCTCGGCTTGACTTGGCGTATGCGATTACCTATATCGGCATGAATCAGCTTGCGAGTATGGTTTTAGTGGCTGCTTTGCGTAAGTTTGAGATTTCGACTCAGGTTTTTGACCCTGAAGTCTTTTGGAGAGAATCTCGTCGAGTTGGTATTATCTCCGAACATATATGGTGTAAGGTAGATAACCCAAATGGTAAAGACCGTGCTTATGTAGCAGGTTCGTTGTGTAATATAGGAAAATTAGTTGTGGCACTGGGATACCCAGATCAGATTGATGCGCTTGTACGCTATCTTGCAGATCCGAGCACGCAAACGACTTGGGTAAATGCAGAGAAAATTTTAGGTGCTCACGATCATCGAGTATTGGGAGAGGTTGGAGCGGCTTTTTGGGGCTTTCCGCTCTGGGTTGTGGAGTGCATTCGTGGTCATCAGGGGCCTACAGAAGACATTGCTCAGGAGTACCAAAAATTAGTTTGGGTGGTAGGGCTTGCAAATATTTTGCACCATTGGGTGAACTTGGAGCCTCATCGCTTTCGTGAAGAGGACTTATTGTATTTTCGTCAAAATTTAAACTTAAGCGCTGTCGACGTAGAGGCACTTGTAGACAGAGTGAAGTGCTTGAATGAAGCCGATATTGGCTAACTCAGTAGCTCAAGCAAATCATTGCGCGTTAATGTTTTGAGCAGGTCTTCATCGTGTTCGAGGAACTTATCGAAAATAGCTTTTTTCTTGTTGATAATCATGTCGATTTTCTCTTCTAATGTCCCCTTCGTCACGAGCTTCATGACCTGGACGAACTTTTTTTGTCCGATGCGGTGTACGCGGTCGGTTGCTTGTGCTTCTTTAGAGGCATTCCACCAGCGGTCATAGTGAATGACGACAGAGGCGGCAGTAAGATCGATGCCAACTCCTCCGGCAAGAAGAGAACCGACAAATATTTTAACATTTTCGTCGCTTTGAAACTTTTGAATGACTTTGCCACGTGCACGTGTTTGTCCTGTCATGACTACGTGCTCAATATTTTGTGCTTTAAGGTAATAGGAGATGATTTCTATCATTTTGACGTATTGACTGAAGATGGCGACCTTATTGCCAGACTCAAGAGCTTCAAAGATGAGTTCTTTGAGAAGGTCAAATTTTCCGCTGGTGTACTTGGTGTAATCCTTGGTGTCCATGACAAGAGCGGGATGGTTACAGATTTGTTTGAGCAGTTGTAGTACAGAGAATACGTGCAGGTAAGGAATAGGATCAGAATGATTTTTCATTTGTACGACCAAAGGGTTCGCACGCATTTGAATACACTCGCGATACAGGCTTACTTGTTCCGGAGAGAGCAAGCAATGCCGAATATCTTCAACCTTATCGGGAAGGTCGCTCAATACTTGGCTTTTGGTGCGTCTTAGCTTGAGCGGTTGGATAAGACGTTGGAGATTTTTTTCCGCTTCCACGTCTTGCTCATTAATAGGGGTGACAAATTGTTGCTGAAAAAAGGGGTCTGAGCCAAGGTAACCAGGTACGAGAAAGTCGAATATATTTTTCAGTTCTCCGAGGTGGTTTTCCATAGGAGTACCGGAAAGTCCAACTCGAATGCGGCTATTGAGACGGCAGGCTGCTTTATATGTTGCGGTATTATTGTTTTTGACATAATGTGCTTCGTCGAGAATGACACAGTCCCACTCTGTCTGTGAGAGCGACTTGACATCCCTTAAGAGCACTCCATAGCTGGTAATGATCGTTTGTACCTTTTTGCCAAGCTCAGCAAAGGAAGATTTACGCTTAGGCCCATGATAGACGACAGGAGCCATTTCAGGCGCAAAGTCGAGAACCTTATCTTCCCAGTGGTTGAGTACGGTTGTGGGGCAGACAATGAGAAAGCGTCCCTTGCGTGGTGGATCTTGCTGAGAACTCAGGTCCTTTTGAATTCCGGAAATCAAGGCCATAGCTTGGTGTGTTTTGCCGAGGCCCATATCGTCGGCGAGGAGACCGTGAATACCCGTTTTATAAAGCCACCAACACCATTTGTAGCCATGTTCTTGGTAGGAACGCAGTTTGAGTTTGGTATGTGTCAGTGTAGGTGGCACGACATTTGCGTCAAAGGAGGTATGCTCAGCTACGCGACCTAATAATTGTTTGGAACCGACGAAGTGGTCAAATTCTCCTAGAGAAGCTTTGAGTCGAAGGAGTCCGATAGAGTCAGCTTTGATATGTCCGGAGGCCTCATCTACTTCCCATGGGTGTTCGAGGAGTTGGTCTGGGATTTTGACCCACTGATCTTCGACCTGAATATACTTGCGCTTGGACTTTCGAGCTTGGACTAAGAAATCGGCCATGGGGATTTGATGTTTGCCAATAGTATAAGTAGGTGATAGCGTAAACCAGCCGGCTTGTTCTTTGAAGACCTGTACTTTGGATAGGGCTGGAGCTTCGTGGACAGAGTGTTGTTTGAGTGTTGGGTGGATGAGCATGACACTATTTTTTTGATAGGGTTGGTAGCTGCTGGCGAGAAACTCAGCGGCTTGGTCCCCACGATACGTCTTGAGCATAGGCAAGTCATGCCAACTAGAGCTAGGGCTTGTATGTGTGGAAAGGGGGAAATAACCAACCTTGGGAATATAGAAAAATCGGTTACCCCGGAGCTTTGTGCTACAGCGCAAGGACAGTAGGATATATTGCGCTGGTCGACTGCGAACATTATGACGCGCGTCGATAAGTGAAAGTTTTTCAATTTGATATTTTAGCGCAGTGCACTGTTCAATTTTCATTTTTTTGGAATAACGGACAGCGAAGACTTTTTCTGCAGCAATTTTTTCATGCTCGTGGGCTTTCACCAAAGTGGCATAAAATAGCTCCTCTTTGAAGACTTTGATAGCCTTGAGGTCAGTGCTGTACAGATTGGAAGGGCACATCGAAGCGCGCAAAAAATCGGCTGCGCGATCTACAGCTAACTCGTACTGGCTTGGATGTCCCGGTTTTACTTCGACATCGATACGTATCTTAGGTCCGCCTTGGAGGAGGCTGACTTTTTGAATCGAATCTTTCACATGCTGGAGGATGACTGTAGATGCGTTGTCGGGCTTGGGCTCTTGTCCAAAAGGACTGGGCTTGCTGTTTGTCTGTTTTGTGGCTGCTTTTGCTCGTGGCTTCATAGCGGGGGCTTTTAAAGCCATATTCGCGTCGAGCTTTTGTAAAAACTCGACTTTGTTTTGGCTCAATTGCATGAGCAAAGCCACAATGTGTTCACAGTACTGGCCATAGTGACGATTTTTTTTACAGGTACACTCGATCCACTGAATTACCTTTCCCGAAGGGTGGAGTTTGAGGCGGACTTCTTGTGCAATACCTCGGGTCCCTTCTACTCGTGAGCTATAGAGAAACCCAAACTTTTCTACGGTTCTTACTTTTCCCGCCTGAAACAAGTCGACGCCCTCAAGCCAGTCTTCCTGTTGAATGTGCCGATACAAACTTTCAACAATATCTGCCTTGTTGTCTGTGTCTCCGATCATTAATCAGGGGTACCTTTCACTCTTGTGGGGAGAACGTCTGCCTCATAAGGATCAAGACAGCGTTTGTGAGTTATGAAGCTAGACTGCCGCAGTAATCAAAAAAGTTGATAACTATATTCTCACCTATCTGGAGCTGGCCCTGCTCGGTAGAAGTGACCCAAAATAAAATG
>JAPPOJ010000143.1 GCA_028817975.1 Zetaproteobacteria bacterium
AGGTTATATCGCGACTTTTTGTTCGTTCTGGGGATATTTTTTAACCTGTAAAAACAAATATTTAAATTTTATATTTTGAATAATCTTATAAAATATTTAAATCACAGCCCTTTAATTTTATTTGTTTACAAAAAATTAAATAAGTGTAATTTGCTCCTGGTTTAAAAAATAAATAGTTATGCAAGGAATGAAAATGTTAAAACAATGGGTATGGATGTGTCTGACGTCCATGTGTGTGGCTTCTGCGGTGCGTGCCGAAGACCATATGGGTAAGGTAATCTCTTTTCGACAAGCGATTGTTGCGGGTGAGTATGATGTAGACAAGTTACGTCATGAATTTGAAGGATATGCGAGTTCGCGCACGCAGGCAGAGCTTACGGATGAGTGGTTCCATGAGGTCGAAGAAAAAGTTCAAACTGCAGAGCAGCGTGTAGGGGTGCTCATGGCGCGTCTCAGCATGGCCCGTGAATATCGGCTGCGCAACTCTAACGAAATGAGTGCTGGAGAAGCAGAGCTTATCCAAAAGATCTCAACTCCTTTGCGCTTTTTGTACGTTTACCTCAAGCGCCACAAGCAAGATCTGTATCGTTATTACGCGAAGAAAGTGGCGGAAAAAAGACAGACCCGTCATCTGTGGCACAAGTTCCAGCGGATGGGTGAATTGGAGCAGCTGCGTCGTTACCACCGTCATGAGGTTGCACGGGTGGAAAATAAACTGGAGCGCTTCTTGCAGCTATTTGTGGAATACACGGATGGACTGGATTCTGTAGACCAACAAATTGCTGCGGTGGGAAAGGTTCTTGGTGAAGGTACAGTGTTGGATGAAGAGCTTGAAGACTGCCCCATTTGTTTGGAAACCATGCGTCCTGGTGCGTGTGGGCAAACGATTTTCCGGCTTAATGCCTGTAAACATACTTTCCACCAACAGTGTGTGGTGGGCTGGCTTGCGGGCCAAAATACTTGTCCGCTCTGCCGTGCTGAAGTGGCCCCGGCACCGTAGTTTTAAGTGACCAGCTGCACCTTAGCTTGGTTTGTGTTTCAAGGTATCCTTCTTTTTATCTTGCTTATGCAAGGCGGTGAAGTGGCTGTTTTTAACCACTTTAGCGGACACCTGCACCCCCTGTAGCTTCTCGATCAGAGGGATATCTTTGCCCGCAATGCGTAGGGTGCAGTTGGTGGACAGTGGCCCCCAGATGCGTAGTGTGGCCTGGGGGTTTTTTTGCGCTTGTGCCCGTAATTTGCGGATACGCAGCTTGCGTGTTTGTATATTGTGTTCGAGCTGTGTAATAGTGGCAGGGAGTTGTGCCTCTTGCTGCTGTTTTTGGGCGGACTTTTGGGCAGTGGTTTTTTCCCTTAAATGTTGTAGAAGCTCTTTTGCCTGGGTGAGCTTATGTTGCAGCTTTGTAAGCTCATGGCTAAGCTGTTCTGCCTGTGCCACTTGAACTCCACCGATGCCGATTTCCACAGTCGTATGTACGCCATCGTTGCGCCCAAGGGTGGCGGTGGTGAGGTGCCCGAGACACAAGACTCTACCGCCAATGATACAACTTGAATCGTTGCCAAAGACGTGTATATTCCCCCCACAGATCAGGGTGCTGGCAATCACGCCGCCTGTCACGGTAATATTGCCTTGGCAAAAAACCACTGAGTTTTGAATATAGCTGGTCAGGATGTCGCCCTGTACCCGTACCACCTTATCTTTGGTAGAGATGCCTTCTTCAACAATCAGATCGCCACCAGATTCGAGATAATCTGCGGAGAGGTTTTTTTTGATGAGCAGTGTTCCTGTGGTGCGGATTTTGACTCCGCTTTCCACATGGCCTTCGATGACATAAGGCCCGTCCACATCCACATTGCCGACCGTGGGGTCGACATTGCCGGAAAAGATGGTGGCAGGCTCGATATAGAGGCGGTTATGTTGCAGACAAGGGAGCCCGTCTTTCTGAGCGTAAAACATGCCTCCATGTGGGTCCGGTTCGATGGAGTCGTCCACCTTTAAGCCCTGAATGGGCGAGTGGACCGCGTGGCGGCGTTTACCATAGACATTGTAGCCGTGCTGGGGAGGGGTGGTGTATTTAATTTGGGCGGCGAGTTCGCCTTTGCGCACAAAGGGGTTGATGTCGGATTCTTCCTCGTGATCGCCGTCTTCGTGTTGAATGTGTTGGGGGTTGAGCTGGAGGAACGGTTGCTTCCCTGCTTTGGCCGGAATCCCGCGGAAGATGACTTCCCCGGCGAGGCTGTGCCTGTTTTGCAGCAGTTCGTGGATGCGTGGAGGGATTTGTAGGTCTGTGCGCACTGCGCGGAACTTTTGCAGGCTTAGCTGCTGTTGGAGCCAGGTAAGGTCTATTTTATAACGTTGATACCAGTCGAGGGAAAACTCTTGGACCTTGACGCGCATGTGACTGGGGTCTACCACCAGAGGTAAACGAAAGTCGACCCCCGTCCCGATTTGGTGGCGCTGGCCGGTGAGTTCTCCCATATCTACGGCTGCGAGGTAGTAGATGGAATTGGTTTTAAAAAAGTTGCGTGAATTGATATGGGTTTCTGAAGTTACCTGCTGGAGGTAGTCTTTGGCGATACGAAACTGGGTTTGGTGGACGCGTTCGAGTCGGCCTACGAGCGCATTGAGTGCGGACATCATCTTGAGAAAGGTATTTTTCTTGCGCAGAATAATGGGGTGATGGATCTCCAGAACCACTCGCATGGGATCTTCGTAGACAATGAGGCGGTAGCCCGCGTAGGAGGCCGAGTCTATTTCCTCAAGGTCGGCCATTAAGCCGATCGGTAGTTTGTGAATGGATTGACCTTCGCGAGCTGCGAGCCAAGCAGCGGTGATTTTGGGGAAGTCGAGCAGCAGCTCGCGATCTATTTCGAGGCGTAGCTTGCGACTCAGCCAGTGGGGATGCCAGCTGGCGATTTTCTCGCTGTTTTCTTCAGCTTCCAAAGAGATAAAGCACTTGGTCTCCCGCACTTGGCCCAGAAAGCTACGGTGGATTTGAAAGCCATCGAGTTCGGGGAAACATGAGGCCATGCGTAAGCTGAGACTTTCTTGGGCTTGGGTGCGGGTATCCATCTTGCCACTGCGAATATCCTCCCAAGTGAGCTGGGCGCTTTTAAAGTGTAAAGTGTAGTTGGCGATTTTCTGGTCACGTTTGAGTTGGGTGACTTTGTCTTGGACTTTGGTGTATATCTGTTCGGGGATGGCTGGTGTATCCTTACACTCGCGTAGAGTGAAAACCAGGCGAATACTTTGGGTAGCGTGATTGTAGAGGACGTGCATGGACGGCTCTTAAGTCTTGAAGTTGATGGCTGGCTTCATCATAGCATAGCTGCAGGAGTCGTAGCTCATTCTCCTTGTTGTATCTTTTGGCGTTGTTTTTCATAGGCGAGTCGAGAGTTTTTGTGCAATTGTAAGTGACTTACGTATTCGAGAACTTTTTTAGAGAGATTGAGTATTTTTTGGAGGATACGGTATTTACTGCGGACGCGAATATTTTTCTCTTTCAGGATACTCAGCTTGTCGTGAAAGATAAACGACCATATTTTGAAAGGAAGCTGGTGTCCGGAGGCGATCTCTTTGACATCGAAGTAGATCAGGTTGAGGCGGCGATCTTCCATATATTCGGTGTAGAAGGTGTCCCCTGTAGGGCGCCCGCCAAACCTTTGATAAATTTTTACCAGGCTGTCCTCGCAGTTAATGATCATGTAGGCGAGATTTTCTTGAATGGCAATGCGATAGTAATAACGGATCAAGTATTGAAAGATCATGGTGCGGCGAAAAGCAGGGTGAGTGGCGGCGCGTGAGTTTTCTGTAAACCCTGCTTGGACAATAAAATCAGGGATGGGGCACAAGTTAGCATGTTCGGCCCGTTCGACCACTCCGTAGTTGAAGACCATACGTCCGGTACCCACCAGTTGCTCCCCGCAGAACACCATCAAGTGACGTGAGGTGGAGTCGTGTTGGTCGGCGCATAGGGTGTAGTCGGTGACACTTTGCATGCGACCTTCGGTCTGTTGTGCCAATAAGCGTAGTTGGAGCAGCTGTTCCCAGTCGTTACGGCTTGAAACATAGCGAATACGGTAAGCATGAGACAGCATGGGATCGATATAAAATCCAGCTTCACGAATCATTTTGACGGTATTGTTTTGAGAGTCTTTTACGGAGATATACTGTGCCAAGCGTGCCAAAAAGTAGAAGTCTAGTTTATTAAAGCTACAGCCCAGTTGAATGGCCTGGTCAGAGCCTTGGCGCAGGTTTTTGACAGTTACCGGAACTTGAAAGCTTTTAGCATCGAGCAGAATGATGGTGAGTGTTGTGGTCTGTTGAGGAA
>JAPPOJ010000112.1 GCA_028817975.1 Zetaproteobacteria bacterium
GATCTACACGCTCCTACGCGACTCACTCGCCCAGCAAACATGCAACTTGCAACTATTTCAGTCTCCCGAGGCATTTCAAGAACAGATTCGGAAACCTTTGCAATCCACTCCGCGCGCACTGCGGCTCCATCTCGACCCCTTACGCCGTGACCTTGAGCAGATCCACAGCCAGGTGATGCGATACAGCACCCCCTAAAAACATTTGACCCCTTGCTACCATATGGGGTATTCCAGTTCTAAGTATCATCCACCCACCAACCTTTATTGTTTCGGTAGGACCCCCATGAGAACCCCACTCACTGTTTGTCTACGTTTATGTGTCCTTTGGAGTACCCTATGCATCCAGCCGCGTATCAGCCGTGGCGCCCCCTCCTCCACAGAGGTGCAACTTCCTCTCTTTGACACCGAGGGTCTTCCCCTCAATCCCAAACAGGAAGATCCGCTGCCCACGCTCCCTAAGGAGCTGATCGAGAAGATCTTTCAACTGCGGGATGCTGACCATATTCAACACATCACTTCGATACCTGTATACCCGAACACCCTCGCAACCTTACGCGAGCAACTCTCCGAGGAAGAGAAAGCCTCCCTACATGCCCACGCTCCGCACACTTGGCTACAGCTGCACCACGATCTCATTTTTGCCTCTGCTGGCCAAGCAGCCTTACGCAACCAGGAGATGCCTCACCCCGAACGGTTTTTCGCTCTGCTGCAGCGCACACGTCAGCAAACCCACCACCAGCTCACCCTCAAGCTCCAAAGCGTGGAAGATTGGGTGCTGCACGGCTATACCTTGCTCACCCTACGCAGCCTCACGCTCCAAATAGTCGATGACTATCCACGCTACGGCCCAGCAGCCCATGCACGCCACCAGCTCACCCGCGAAGTCTTCCTCCCCCTGGTGCAACTTCATCTGCCCGAGCTGCCAGCACATCCTCAGATCAACCAGCTGCTCCACCGGCTCCGAAATTATCCGGGAACCCAAGCCCAAGTAGCACAGCTCACCCACACGCTCCACCTCCACAGAGCTGACACCTCCGGGGAAAAATACAAACGTGTGGCACAACTGATGTGGCAAAGCATGCGCCAAACACCCAGCATCGGCTTTATCTGCGGTGTGAATTGCACCAACACGCTCCTCAATCGGCCTTTTAACCATATTCTCTTCGACTTCGGCATGTCTGCTTTTTGGGTATTTTACTATTTAGAATACCAATACCAACAGGTGGAGCCCCGCTTAAAAGCTGAGACCCAACACAAGATCTTTAAAAGCAAAATGCGCGAGCTGGTGACCTTAACCCACCTTCACGACCCCACCTCCTATGCGCAGATATATGCAACCCTACGGCACTATTTAGACAATATGCCCACCAATGCACAGCTGTTTCGCAATCCCCGTATGTTCCAGCATTGTATCGGGCAACTACGCCGCGCTCAAAACCAGCATACACAGCCGTATTTAAGCGATTTGATTCTCGACCTTGAAGAGGTTCGCCAACAGGTCGAAGACCAGCTCGGAAAGGCGCTGTAAAGCGCTATTCCCCCCCCAAAAAAATCATTTGACATTTCCACCTTATAAACGTATAATTCCCAACCTAAAAATCATTTCACAAAATCTTACGACGAAAGCCGCACTATGCAACCCAAAAAAGCTTATTACAAAGGCCTTATGACCACTTACTTGTGTGTGCCTTTTCTGGCTTTACAAGCCAACCCGCATCCCTTGAGAGCGCCTCTGTTAGAAAGCAGGGACTGTATTCTCAATCTAGATGAAAGGCCTTTCAGTCGCCAGCTGCCTCCAGAAGTCGCCGAGCTGATCTTGTCCCTGAGGGACACACAAAATATCCGCCAACTCGACAAAATGCCCTTCGAGGCCCCAACCTTGGCTGCCATACGTACCCAGCTTGGCGAACACGCCCAAGCGGCACTCCACACCCAAGCACCTGACCTATGGCTCAAACTACACGCAGACATCCTCTGCGCACGTGCAGGCCACGCCGCTCTCGAACAGGAGGATATGCCAGACTACCTCCACTTTATCGAGCTGGCACAGCGCACCAACCAGCAGAGTAATCTGCGGCGGGAGCAAGGATTCAAAACTCGGGAAGAGTGGATCATTCATGGCTATACCCTGTTAGTACTCAAGTATTTTTTTACCTCACTGATCACCCACGTCGAGCACCCCGACCCCGATGACTCAGATCGTAACACCCCCCTCCCGCTCACTCCCGTAGCCGAAGAAATCCGCTGTTGTCTTACAGCGACCTTATTGCCGCTGCTTTACCAACGTCTCGGAAGCAACCAAGGCATGCGCGGAGTGACCCGGCTGTCGCGCAATATCCAGCTCAAAAGCAAGGTACGCCAAGAAGCCGCCGCCTTCACCCACGAACTCTACCGCACCCCTGCCAACAGCTGGCCACAATACTTACAACTGCTGACTCAAAAGATCAAAAATAACATCCCCAAAACCCGACGAGCCAATGCTGCCTATGCCTTGTTCGCGTGCAAATTACTGCTCGCGCCTAGCCAGCCAACAGCGAACAGCCCGCTCTACTGGGCCGCAGGCTTGTTCTCGTACCTGCTTTATCAAAATGTACAGGTCAAATCTAAGGTAGCCGACACGCAAGCAGAGTACACAAAAAAAGCACTCCTGTTTCAAGCAAAAGTCCAAGAAATGCTTACCGCCTTACATCTCACTCACCCTGAGGCGTATGCCCGGATGTACACCGCCGTACACGATTGCATCCAAAGTTATTTGCAAGAACGTCAGCACTTGGAAGAAAATTTTTTCACCTCATCTGAACGGTTCCAGGCTGCAATCAACGACTTCTTCGGCACCGAGAAAAAGCCTGAGGAGCGCTCCATCCAAGAGGCCTACCTCCAAGACATTCGCACCGATCTACAACGTGTCCATCAAGGGGTCCTCAAGCTCAGCTGCCACACCTGCTTAAAGGACGCAGGCTAGACATGTTCGGCGGATGCTTGGTGCAGACGCGCACGCTTGCCCCACAGGTGTATCCCTGCAACCACCACAACCGCAGCAACCATCAGCATCACACTCGGCAGTAAAAAAGGTTCCTGGCCCGTCATCGCAAAGTAGTTCCATGGCGTTACATTTTTTTGCACGGTAGGAATCACTTTCTCATGGTGATCAAGGATATAGGCCTCGGTCACTTTCCACGGCCAGACCTTGTACAAGGAGCCATACATAAAGCCAATGAGAGTGGAGACCGTCACCTTAGCATAGCGGTCTAAGAGCCACGAGAGCACCCGTGAAAACAACGACAGGCCAAGGGCTGCACCGGTCCCAAAGAGAAAAATCGTGTGCAGGTCAAAAGATTTCAACGCCAGAATGATCGAGCTATACATCCCCATCAAGACCAGAATAAAGGCTCCTGAAATCCCTGGTAGAATCATCGCAATAATCGAGATAAATCCAGCCATAAAGGTCGTCCACGGCGTGGACGCCAGCTGCGCGGGCACCAACTTGGCCAACCAAACAGCGGCCGCTGCACCCACCAAAATACAGATGAAATCGTCAAAGGTGATGCGTCCATTCTCATAATTCAGCAACAAGCCCGATGCCGCAATCAGGCCAAAGAAAAAGGACCACACCATCTCAGGATAAGCACCTAACAAATAGTTCATCAACCCAGCCAACAGCAAAATACTGCTGGCCACCCCCGCCCCCAAGGGCAGCAAGAAAAACACGTGGTGCACAGCTAAGGTGGTCCGCAAAGGCTGACGAAACACCTTCCACAGTGCCAGAGGGGTGAAGGATTTGATAGCCAGAAGCAATTCATCATAGATCCCAGTGATAAATGCCACCGTCCCCCCACTCACTCCAGGAATCACATCCGCTGCACCCATACACATGCCTTTTAAATACAACTCCAGCATCTGCATCAAGCTTGGACTACCTTTTTTACTCACAAAAGCTCCCTTTAGCTCAGACCATATGATTTATGGCAAAAAAACTCTATGCAAGTGGATTTCACTCGCATCCGGCTGTGAACAGCAAGAGTTTTGGACATCTTTCAAAGAATATAACAATAATTCGATTGGTAAAAGGAAGATTCCCAGGGAAGGCGCTCGGCCGCAACAGGCCTTACTCCAAGGTCACCACACCACTCAGTTTCTTGCAGGTCGCTTCTTGATCACAAGCATCCCCCTCACAACCATAGATGAGCTGAATACGCTCAATATCCCCACAAGAAAGGTAACGGTTGGCCATCCCTTCGCCAATGAACAGGGTTGGATTCATGATCGAGTCAGGGTCGTACTCCGAAGAAACATGGGTTAAACCCA
>JAPPOJ010000011.1 GCA_028817975.1 Zetaproteobacteria bacterium
ACTGCCGACTGGATCTCGATGTGCCTAATCTGGATGTATTTACCGCCTTGGCGGAACAGCTCAACCTCAGCCCGGGGCAAACCGCCCTCGCCTGTGCGGCTCCAGGGATGAGCCACTACCGTATTGGCACCTTACACCGCGAGGTCACCGCCGCCGACCTTCACGAACTGGCCAAAAGCCAACAGAACGTGGCCTTTGTCACCGACCTCGAAGGGGTCCCTGCCAAGCGCGACACCATCTGTGCCGATCCCACCAAGAGCATGCTGGCCGATGGCTACATCCAACGCAAATCGATCATTAGCTTTGATCTTAATTTTGCGGATACCATGGAAGATTTCGACCAGCTGGATGAAGAGCACAAGTACCGCCACGCCCAGGTGGCCGCCTACTTTATCCTCGCCGCTTGCAAGCAAAACTGCTTGCCGTTGTGGATGCTGGTCTACAGTGGCCGCGGTCTGCACCTGCACTTTAAGCTCGCCACTCCCCTGCCGGTAGCTTCGGCCGGGGCCTATGCACGCGTATACAAGCGCTGGTGTAGTCTCTTGGAGGTGCTGCTACGCCAGCAGTATAAGCTCGACCGCACTTGCCGCAATCCGGCACGGCTGTTTCGCCTGCCCTGTTCGCGCAATCTCAGTGTCAGCGGGGAAAACCTGCAAAGCGAGGTTTTCTTTTTGGACCGGCATGCCGATGCCAGTAAGTTCTTTGTGGATGTAGGCACCCACCTGAAGGTGTGGACCACAGAGCCTTACCCCAAGCTCGACCCGCAGGCGTTTTCTGAGGCCACGAAAAGGCAAGAAGAGGTGTACAAGCGCTTTGACTGCGATGGCGATGGAGTGTGGCAGGTGCTGCAGACCGAAGATGGCTGCCACCGCCGCTGGCTCTGTGATCCGCTCCGGGTGGAGGCCATGACCCGGGATAAGCAGGGCCGCAGTTGGGGCCGGGCACTGGTGTTTCACGACGCCGATGGTACGGAAAAACGCTGGAACATGCCGTTAGCGTTGCTCGCGGGGAATGGGGTGGCTCTGCGGCGGCGGCTGCTGAGTATGGGCTTGCATCTGTGTCTGGATGCCGAAGCGCAGGTACCGCTGATGCACTACCTGCTGTGGTCCCAGCCGGAGCAGCGCATGGAAAGTGACGCCGCTTAACCGAGTGGCCCGAGGTGGGGGAAACCCCATCTCTCTTCTTTCACAATCACTCTGCGAGAGTGATCGGCTTTTGAATGGTCTTGCTTATCGCACGTTGCAAAGCACGCGTCTGTGCGACAGACAGACCGTGGTTTTGGCGCATCGATGTAATGACTTGCTGCATAAAATTCGGGTTAGATTTACCTTGGTCCAAGTTGTCATCAAATTGAAGAGCAATCTCATAGGAAAGATCATCCAAACCTTCCTGCTTTAAACAAGACGACAACTGTTCACGAAATTTAACCGATATAGGAAACTTGAAATCCGCAAAAGCAAAGTTGCTCAAGAAGATACACAGACACAAAAAAAACCTTTTTATACCCGTAAGCCTCATGAAGTCCTCCTGATTTTATACATTACTGGATAGTACAGCCATTTCCACCACTTCCACCACTTCCACCACTTCCACCACTTCCACCATTTCCCCCGCCCGGAGTATATCCAATTGAAGTTCCTCCCTGCTTAGTCTCGGGGCAACAATCACGGTTACTATTTTCAGCATGCCCTTGCCCTATGGTTAACGTCGTACTAGGTGTGCTCGAAACAGTACACTGGTGCCCTAAAGAAGTCTCACTCTGGCAAGTGTGAGTTCCGTTCACAGATCCTGCAGTTTTAGGAGAAACGGAGGAAACCACTTTTCTTGAATGACCACCTTTGGTAGGAAATCGATCACGCGCAACGACTTCGTCCTCACCTTCCAATGAAAGCTCTACCTTACCTCCACAACGGAGGTAATTTAACAGCTGTTGCGATTCTATAAGCTGTTGCAACGTAAAGCTCCTTACCTCAATAGCATGATTATCTTCATTAAGCAGCTCATCTGTTTCCGCATCGTAGTAGAGGCTTTGCAAAGGTGAAACCTGCTTTGCAAAAATAGCGTCACTAATGTCATAAATATTTGCATAGCTCGTCGCACTCACAAATAGAACGAAGAGACTTTTAAGATAAGCAACAGACACATTTTGGAAAAACATAAGGGACTCCTTTGAAAAGTTTTGCACCTTGTATCAAAAGAGTCATGAAGGAAAGTTAAGCAAGGAACAAATGGATGACACCTTACTCCTACTTCATCTCGACAAAGTCAGCGATGCTACCTTTTGAGGATATGGAAAAACGCTGGAACATGCCGTTGGCCTTGCTGGCCGGAAATGGTGTAGCTCTGCGGCGGCGACTGCTGAGTATGGGTCTGCACTTGTGTCTGGATGCCGAAGCGCAGGTACCGCTGATGCACTACCTGCTGTGGTCCCAGCCGGAGCAGCGCATGGAAAGTGACGCCGCTTAACCGAGTGGCCCGAGGTGGGGGAAACCCCACCACCTTTCTTTATTTGCCATTCCACCAACTGGAGAACTTCTCCGAAAGGCTGTCCATCATCCGCTCCCCAGCTCCAATCGAGCTGCCTAACCTACTCCCATCCGAGCGTGATTCACGCTCGCTGCGGTCATAGCAGCGCTCAACACTTTTATCGCAATTTCCCCTATCTGTATCCCGCTCTCTTTCCGCTTTTGCTCCACAATCACTGCGATCCTTATCGCCGACCTCACTTTTACATTCCTTCATGGCACTGTCGTAGCGCTCGTTAGCGCGATCCATACATGTGTCTTCAACCTTGGCACATCCAGGTGCTCCATCCCCGCCGCCGAGCATGGCGACATTCGGTCCAATCATGTCCGGGACTCCACCTGTGGTACGAATGGCGAAACGCCCACCTTCTCGCGTATACTTCTCAAAAGCACTTTCGTAGTCCATCCCTTGCGGTGGCGTGTGAAACAAAATACTCTGGCTAAAAGGGATAAAGTTCTCCCCATGTTCCCCTCTCACGTAGAACCCTTTTTCTTCCGTGTCCACTTCTAAACTAAAATGTTGCCGGGTTTGAGGACCCAGAAACTCGGAGAGGTCTTTACGCTCCGCGCGCGCAGACAAAGGCAGGAGTGCAAGCAAAAGGAATGTTTTTTTCATAGCTTATCCTTAAAGAGCAAGATTTTACAAGGCTCAACCGCCATTCGAGCTCCTTTGTACCATTTCCGAAAGAATACAGAAACAAAAAACCATGGAGCATTTGATGTTAAATACGAAATCTAAAGAGCTTCACTCGTTTTTCATCTGAGTAAAGCAATCTGATGGGTATTTTGCTGCTATGGAAAAATACGAGAACATGCCGGCTGCCCCTGCAGTACCGCGGGTACACGACCTGCTGTGGTCCCAGCCGGAACAACGCGTCAAGGTAGGCCCGGCTTAACCGAATGGCCCGAGGTAGGGGAAACCCCACCACCTTTCTTTATTTGCCATTCCACCAACTCGAGAACTTCTCCGAAAGGCTGTCCATCATCCGCTCCCCAGCTCCAATCGAGCTGCCTAACCTACTCCCATCCGAGCGCGATTCCCGCTCGCTGCGGTCGTAGCATTTGTCAGCATTTTTATCGCACCTATCACGATCGTTATCACGTTCTTTTTCTGCCCTGGTTTCACACTCTTTACGATCTCTATCGCCGACCTCACTTTTACATTCTTTCATGGCACTGTCATAACGATCGTTTGCACGTCCCTCACAAGTCTCATTCACCTTTGCACATCCAGATGCTCCATCCCCACCGCCGAGCATGGCGACATTCGGCCCAATCATGTCCGGAACTCCACCTGTGGTACGAATGGCGAAACGCCCACCTGCTCGCGTATACTTCTCAAAAGCACTTTCGTAGTCCATCCCTGGAGGTGGGGTGTGAAACAAAATACTCTGGCTAAAAGGGATAAAGTTCTCCCCATGTTCCCCTCTCACGTAGAACCCTTTTTCTTCCGTGTCCACTTCTAAACTAAAATGTTGCCGGGTTTGAGGACCCAGAAACTCGGAGAGGTCTTTACGCTCCGCGCGCGCAGACAAAGGCAGGAGTACAAGCAAAAGGAATGTTTTTTTCATCTTTCACCCTTAGAGGTAACGAGTATTTACATGGCTAAATCAGCACTTCACATCACTATCTAGCAATCAAGCATAAATATTACAAACGAATATGTTAACCATTTGATTTTAAATAATAGAAATCAAATCAGAACCCACGTTACATCTAGGCCTAGGGGTAAGAAAAATCTTTGCAAGGTGCCGGTCAGGCACGATCTATTGC
>JAPPOJ010000200.1 GCA_028817975.1 Zetaproteobacteria bacterium
GTGGGTGAGGGAAGCACTCAAACCACATAGGCTTGTATTCGTAATAGACCTTAGGCAAATCCAAGCGTGCCTGCTGATTCATCCATGCAGGGCCAAAAACACGCTTCAGCAACGCAGATACCGCAAGTTCCTTCCGGTCAATATGCTGACGACCGTGCCATGCCAGCCATCCCGCAGGTACCAAGCCCCATAAAAACCCTAAGCAGGCGCCAAACCGCATGGAGCGAGTGGCCTGTGCCACAATATCTACGAAAACCGTATGCGAAAGGTCTCCCCCCGCATAATCAATAAAATCGGTCGCATTGGCACCCGTCAACAGCAAACTCACTTCCGTCTTTGCGTTGGCTTGTGGGCCACCCAGAATTTTTTTGATGACCTGAGGTTCTGAACCACGCTCCCAAAGATTGATGTAGAGTTCTTCATACCTAGAGAAATCGAACCAGCAATCTCCCTGCTGCTGGTCATAGCCGCGAAAACTACATACTAAAGGCAAGTCACCATGATAGAGTTCAAAAGAACCATAGGTCAGATGGTCTGGTGCTATCGAAGATAGAGATCTGGCCCCAGCCGGCGAAATGGCATACCATTGCACACACAGCAAAATCCAAACCACTCTGCAGAGACTTATTTTTGTCATCGCCACCATACTTCATGCAACGCAAATAACTTTTTTTATGGACTATATATCCAAAACAAGGATAGATCAGGGGAGAATATACCACACTTGGAATAAAATTCAAGAAATGTTTTCAGAAGCTAGCTTTTGGAGAGCACCAGAGTCGCATTCACAGAAGCCATAAACTCAAGCAAATCCTTCAACTCAGCAAACTCTCCCGAGCCCGTTTCACGGTCAATGTAGACGTCCAGACGCTCGCGAATAAACACATCCAACATGTCCTCATGTTGATACGCCATGGCCCAGTTGCGGAAAATCCGCTCCGACTCGCCCTCTACCAAGACCTCAAAGCTTTGCTCATAAACCAAACGGACGTTATCGTGCCGCCCATCCGCCAAAAGATTACGATAAAGCTGATCAATCGCTGCAGCAGGGCCTTCAATAAACTGAAAAAAGCACCCTTTCAAGTAAAATAAAATTCCCGAAATACCCTTCTCTCGATTACGCACCCGTGCCTTCTCCAAGAGCGTATCTAGCTCTTCAGGGGACATGGCCTGGACCGAATCACTGATGTACGCGAGCCTCTTATACCCCCCCGCTACTGCAGAGGACATACTTTCATCTGTCGTTGTAGACGACACCATAGCCACCTCCCTAGAACAAAGCTGAATCCAATTGCAAGAAGCTGATGACAAAGTCAACCAGCAAAATGGTCACCAGCGAAAGGACCACAGCGGAAGTCGTGGCTCGTCCCACTCCTCGCGCCCCGCCAGAAGCGTGATAACCACGAAAGCAACAGATAGTCGAGAACAGCATCCCAAATACCGCAGCCTTTTCCATACCTTGAAAAATATGCCGTGGCTTACTCATCCATTTGATCTTTTCAATAAACACCCCAGTATCCACATGAAAGACCCAAACACCAATGCAATAGCACGAAACCACACCTGCCAGGACAAAAATCACACATAACAGCGGCATCATAAACAAAGAAGCTAACACCCGGGGAACAATCAGGTAAGAAATCGGCGAAATCCCCATCACTTTCAAGGCATCCACTTGGTCATTAATCCGCATAATCGAAATCTCAGCCGTCATCGCCGAGCCTGCACGACCCGTCACGAGAAACCCGCCCACAACAGGAGCCAACTCTTTCGAAATCGCATACGCCGAGGCTGCACCAATCAGCGACTCAGCTCCAAAAACCTTAAACACACTGCCGAACTGAATACCAAACACCGTGCCGATCATCATAGCGGCCAGCAGGATGATACTCAAACTACGCACCCCAATAAATTCCATTTGCTGAAATACTAACGGCCAAGACACGCTCCCAACAACACCTTGCCGGAATGTCTGCCCGACAAAAACTACATAACGGCCAAAATCTTCTATCGACTGCAAAAACACCTCTGCTCCTCACTCAAATACAGGCAGGCTGAATAGCCTTGGGATAACCCTTCCGCTAAGGAAGTGCCACCTACTACTGCCAAGCAGCATTCGTTCGTGAACGCGGCACCGCCTCTACAGACAGCTCGGAGACCTCCATAAAGCGGTCCGCGGTAATCTCAGCCCATTCTCCATCTAAAATCACCAAAACCGAAGTGCCCGCAGGATAGGTAGCCACTGGCGCACCATTTTTGTCTTTACTCGCAAACACAGGGGAATCATCCCGAGTCGTATAACGCACCACCCGCACCCCCTCCGTCGGAGGTGCCGCGGCATCACCCAGGGCAACAGGGGCTGCCAAATCAGCGGAGCCTGCAAAGGCATTCTGCTCACCTTCCGGACTACCATCCAAAGCATCGAGCCCTTGATTAAGTGGCAACTGTTCATCCTGCAACTGGAGGTTATCCTCCTGTGCACCAAAAGTATTATTGGTCACATCCCCTAACTGCTGCTCCGCATCCGATTCAAACTGCTGGTCGACGCCGAAGTTATTGTCACCCAACACTTGATTGTCACCTAAGTCACCAAAATTGTCGTCTTCGATATCCGAGAAGTCACCTTCGTTATTGGCCTCGTCTTCAAACTCGGCACTTTCACCTTCACCTTCTGCAACTACAGCCTCATCCACCTCCGGCTCGTCCGCAGACGAAAAGCAGGCCGGCAAGATAGTTCCCATAAGAACACTTATTAAAGCTAGTTTGGCGATCTTGGTCAATACATGCAGCATATTGCGATCCTCATTGAAAACAAACTATCAAATGTTGTGATCTGCAAGCCCTATCGGATAAGAGTTTCTCCATTTACAGGCAAGAGGTGCCCACGATGTCAAAGTTCGCGTCACGATGGTATTTTACACTCGAACGTAGCGCGCAGGAGAGGCTACTATTTTCACCACACGCGGCCCCGCATAGAGCGCACGCAAACCAACAGTCTGCAAGCCGGTCAAAAAAAGCTCAAACGACTCTTCTACCTTGAGAGGGTGAGGCGCCATAATCTGTACCTGGCGATCCAAACTCGGGTCCATCACAAAGTTCACTCCTGTCCACTTAGCCACATCTTGTAGTAAAGACGAGACCCGCACTCCACCAGGGTGGTCTACTTTGACCAGAGCGGTGGTCAGATTCCACTGCAGCCGGTGCGAAAAACCCGAGGATAGAGGTGCTGCTGCAGGCAAAGCTTCCTGTTGCTCCTCTTGTTGGGAAGCCTCATCCGGTTTATCGTGATCACTCAAAGTTCCTCCTCCATCTACCAAGCGCGCCTTGCTCATCGGCGATCTGTATATGAAGTTAAGAACTTTTTATTTTTTAAAAATAAAATTATTTTATGCTTTTTTTACATATAGTTACAATTGATGCACTCAATGCGACTCGCCAGGGGTAGAAGTAGCTAGGGGCAAGAGAAGAAGCTCTGTCCTTGTACCCTACAGATCCAATAGGTCTGCACATTGCAACTGCTTTAAGTCTATGGATGTACAGTAGAAAAGATATTTATTTCACGAAAATAAATATCAAAGAAGTTCAACCTCTCCGCTCAGGTTCCGATACACAGGCACTGTTGTGTCCAAAGGAAAGAGACGTTCGGTGAGCAATATCAAGCTAGGTCTACACACATACAACACTCCACTCAGGTTTTGTGCACTGATCTGGATATTCTGCTACGCTTGCCAAAAAGGTGACTCTCCTTCCAGCAATCCCACCTCCAAACAAAGGACACCATCCCCCACCCCTGAGGAATCTTCCACAACATGCGTGGGAGAGGCATGTGGTCCCAACTCAAATCCAGATGCCGACCTCGATCCAGCTACCACAGCAATCCTCAGATACCGCGAACGTCTGAGCAAACAAAAAAGCCCAGTTGCTCCCCGCAGCAGCCAAGCGATAGACGACCCCTATTTCAATAAAGCACAACCCACAGCCAGAAAAATCGCCATCCCCGAGCTGAACCAAAGAGGAGTGTACCCTGGCAATAGCCAAGAAGAGCACAAGTTTCTGTATCTGCTCAAATCCACACCCTTTTTATATACTCTGTTCACCTCATCGCAACAATTTGAGACCACAGAAGAGCTAGAGCGGGTCCAACAACAAGCAGCAGGAAGCTATCCACGCTGGTCCTACCCCGAACCTGCGACAGACCAAGCACTGAGTTTTTATCAACCTCTGTATATCAATGAGTTTATCGATCAGGTGGATGATCTCGTGGAGTTCTTTACCCTGGGACACCTCAGCGCCCCCGTCAGTTCCAATGCTCCACTCATCAAGACAGCAGCGGTCGCCATAAATCCAGCACTCGACACCGCCGATGACCTTACCTTTGGACGCTACTTGACCGAACCCAGAGAATACCTTGCCGTGTTTCGCAAAACCGCACCATCTGAAATGGCACAGATCCTCGACTGCCAACTCCATTACACCAGCACCAAGATCATTTGGCCTGTCAATCAACAAAAAAAATGCGATACGTTATTTCAGGGTTTCGCCCAGGTCAATTTCAATGGCGGGGCCAACACAAACTCTGGGTTTTCCGACCTGATCTATAAAAAAAGCTTTACCGTTTGGCAACCGTGCCCCCGCAAAGGCTACAAGTGCCTCGGTCACGTGGTCACCAATGGCTTGGGCAATCGCCCCCTTACCGAGCTGGACTATATTCACCTCCTCCAAGAACCAGGTACAGCCCAACATATCGAGGTCAAAGCTCCCGTGTTCTGCTTACCCGAACGCGCCCTGGCGCAAGGCAAGCTAGCTCCACTCCACAAAGACAGCAAAGGCTTTGAAGGGTTAAGCATCCATCGAATACTCCCCGCGGATCACCACGGCATGGACGACCTCAATTTATTCGTGGCCAAAAACAATAACCCCGCTTGGAAAAAACAACGAGAATGTCGCTACCAAAAAAGCGACGAATATTACGTCCCTAGCAAAGAACGAGTTTTTAACCTCAGCAAAAAGCCGACTGAAAAATAAGCTTTCACAAAAAATAAACAAGCATTCATGAGAAACTTAGAAAAGTTGCCAAGCAACCCCATCTCCTGACGGCGCAGACTCCACATTTGGGGTAGCAGCTTCCACCGCAGCAGGTGCAGGGGACTCGTCGGTCCTTTCGGGTACGCGTTCTTCTCGCAGAGATCGACGCCGGCGACCTTGCTTGTTCTCTTTATGAGGTGAATTTCCAGTAAGCGTCTCTATCCCCATCTCCCGCAAAATGTAGTCCGCATCTAATACCGTATACGTACACGGCCCCTCTACAAAAGAACCTAAAAAATGACGATCCTGATTGAGCGTCTTGTCTAACTGCTGCGGAACATCCACAATATCAAGGATCTCTTCCACCTGCAAACCAACATAGTTATCTCCAGGCTGCCGAATCACAATCAAGTGCAAGATTTCACGCTCTTCGCCAGGCAGAGGTCGTGTGCTCCCCTCAAAATCTTCAAGGATGTTCAAAATCGGCATGACGCCGTCACGATAAATCACTGCTTTGCTCGATCCAGAGTGTTGCACATCCCGCGCCGAGACCTCCTCCAAGCGAAACACCTTCGACAATGGAAAGGTAAAAGCACCCTCGAACGGGAGCTTGACTAAAATATGATGATCCGCATTCCACTCTGTATCTGCCATTCCCGCCGAATCCAAATGATCATCTTCCAGGCCTTCATGGACTTCGTCCTTGTAAAGATACTGCTGCGCTAAGCCATCCACAGAAACAATTAAGCCAATCGACCCATCTCCTAAAATAGCCGAGCCATCAAAGACCCCCTGATGGCTAATCAAAGGAAGTAAGTTCTTCACCACAATCGACTCACTATCTTGGATAGAATCCACAAGAATCGCAAGCTTTTTACCTTGACTGCGACAAACCAAAATATCCCCTTTGACACTATCACCCGCAGCTTCATTACCCCACAAAATCCTGCATAGACTGACAATAGGTATCAATTCGTCATCTAAGACAAGCAGCTCACCACCTTCCATCGGCACCACCTTGGCACGCGAACCTTCTCCGGTACGCACCAGGCGCACCAAGGAATGGTGCGGAATCGCAAACAGCTGTCCTTGTGAGCTCACCATCAAGCTCTCCAGAATCTCTACCGATTTTGGTTTCGGTAAAATCAACCTGAACTTCGTCCCGACTCCCAACTCAGATTCAATATCAATGCGTCCACGGATACTTTGGATCGAGGCAGCCACCATATCCATGCCCACCCCGCGACCCGAAACTTCCGTCACGGCTTCTGCCGTACTAAATCCAGGCGCAAAAATGAGGCCGTAAACCTTACGATCACTCATTTGCTGCAACTGATCTAAAGTGAACAGTCCGTTCTCATAAGCTTTTTGAATAATACGTTCTCGATTAAGCCCAGCACCATCATCCTCAATGGTAATCACAATGTTTTCTCCTTGCTCACTGCCGGACAGCACGATCGAGCCTTCCACAGGCTTACCCAAAGATTTACGCACCTCAGGCGTCTCAATCCCGTGATCCATACAATTGCGAATCATATGAATCAAACTGTTACTTAAAATTTGGGAAATGTGTGTATCCACACGCAACTCATCTCCTTGTGTCGAAATAAAAGCCTGCTTGCCCAAGCTCACATTTAAATCACGTACCACACGCACAATCGGCTTAAAGATAATGGACAAGGACACTTTACGTAATTCTGTCACCTGGATCTGGATAGAGTTCTGTAATTCACTCATTTCCGTAAGAATATCTTCTAGTAAGGCAATATCTTTATTCAAGGGCAACAGTTGCTTGATGACGGTGACGAGTTTTGTGGACATATTTTTGTAGACCGTCAATTCCCCACAATAGCCCATCAATTTATCGAGTAGTTCAACCGGAACTTTTAAACTACTCGATTTTTTACTCGGCTGCGATGGACGTGATTTGTGGATAAGTTCCACCGGCGCAGACCCTCGGGACTTGACATCTAGCTCCAAAATACGCAGCAAGTCCTCCATAACCCATTGCTGAGGCTCTTCGTTACGTATGGACTGGATCATCTGGGCAATCTGGTCAAGCCCCGCAAGCAAGACATTAATCAGCCCAGCTGAAACACTCATCACCCGATTACGCAACTGGTTTAAGAGGTCTTCCAGATGATGCATAAACTCGGTGATTTCATGGCAAGCGAGCACATGACTGCCTCCTTTGAGGGTGTGCACCCCACGAAAAATCCGGTTGATCAGATCTTCATTGCCAGGATCCGTTTCCAAATCTAGAACAGCAGGTTCTAAATCTTCCAAAATCTCCATAGCTTCTTGAAAATAAACTTTACGCGTCTCTGACTCAAATTCCAGCACCTCAACACGATCTTTAGAGAAGCTCCGTAGACTTTCAACAAAACCACTGTAGTCTTCTACCGGTTTGTCTATGAAATCACAAATTTTATAACGCAATCCTTGTAAGGCTATCTCTTTGGTAATATTGCCGGATAACACACAAAAGGGAATATCTGTAAACCCATGCTCCAGCATAAACTCACGGACTTCAAAACCATCTTTACCCTGGTCTAAACAGAAATCACTTACTACCAAAATCAACGAGCTATGGTGCTTGACAATCATGTCACAAGCCGCTTTTACCGTCTGAGCAGTGATGATCTCATGATCCATCTCACCTTCCATCTCTTCAAGCATAAGCTCCAGAATATCTTGCTCATCATCTATCATTAATACTTTGTATTTAGATTTGGACACGCTTGCTTCCTCAAAAAAACCAAGACCAGATGCCCGCCCGTATCGGCTTCCTCCAGAAAATATTTATCTTTTCTGTATTTAAATAAATCGACAACTTGCCGATAGCACGAGCGGAGTTTGAGTTCCGAGTCGTTCATCCCAAGGGAGAAAAAGTTGTCTTCCATCGAACCCAGTCATATTGAGCAGTTGCGTAAGGACTTTATCGCAGAAAGCCTTGAGCTTATCGAAGGTGCACTGGCCTGTATTGAAAACTTAGAAGATCATCCCCGCACAGAAGCACACGCCGAAGAACTTTTTCGTTGCCTTCACTCGATTAAAGGCAATTCAAATTTGATCGCCAGTAATACCATTGCAGCCGTTGCACATACGTTAGAATCCCTGCTGTATTTTCGTAAAGAGTCGTCGCAAAAACCCATCTACAACACAGATACCATTCAAGCTCTATTCAAGACCTTTCACTGGTTTCAAGATATCCTCGGTAGAATGGAGCAAATGGATCTCCGCGCTCCTCAACTCGATATGAGCGCATGCTCAAATGCCGAAATATTATACAACCTACAAGAAAAGATAAACCATGTGCTCTGCCATACAGACTATCTTGCACCATCCTATTTGATGCCTCAAGACCAAGTTCTTGGACCAAGATTGGCCAAAGAGACCGCACCGGCCCTAACTTCTCAACAAAGGAAGCATAAAGATATGAACGTGCCGCAGCCTGACAACGTCTTACTACAAGATAAGAAACCCGCAAATCCTGCTGAGAACAATGCAACCACAGCCTCTACACCAACCCCCAGTGAAAATATGGCCAAAAAAGAAGCCGATAGTAAACCTCAGCTGGCCGAACAATTTATTAAAAATGCCAAAGGCACCCCCCTGAATAGCAGTGGCAACGACTCCCTCCGCGTTCCCATCTCACGGCTTGACACCATCATGGACCTCGTTGGAGAACTCGTACTGTGCCGCAACCAAATCCTGCAGTACGCGCAAGTATTCGGAGAAGATCGTTTCTCTAATGTCTGTTTAGAACTTAAACACGTCTCCTCACAACTCCAAGACGAGATGATGAAAACAAGGATGCAACCTATTGGCAATATTACGTCAAAGTTTAGTCGCATCGTGCGCGACCTCAGTCAGAAACTCGATAAGAAAATCAAGTTTAAGGTGGAAGGGGCAGATACAGGAGTTGACCGCACCGTCTTGGAAGCCATCAAAGATCCTCTGACACATCTTATTCGCAACTGTCTCGATCATGGCATCGAAACCAAAGAAGAGCGGGCGAGAACCTCCAAACCCGAGGTCGCTACCGTCATGATTAACTCTTTCCACGAAGGGGGGATGGTAGTGGTCGATATCACCGACGATGGCCGTGGGATCAACCCCGAAAAAGTCGCTGCAATTGCGATAAAACGCGGCGTCGTGACCCAGCATGAAATAGACCACATGAGCGAACAGCAGGTCATTGAACTGATCTTTGCACCAGGCTTTTCAACGGCCGAACAGGTATCCGACCTCTCCGGTCGTGGCGTGGGTATGGATGTAGTACTCACCAACATTGAAAAACTCGGCGGCATGGTGGACGTACAGACCCAACTGGGAGAAGGTACCACCATGCGCCTCAAACTCCCGCTTACCTTAGCTATTGTGCCAGCTCTCATTACCAAGTCTGCAGGGGCCTTATTCGCCATTCCTCAGGTCATGCTCGAAGAGTTAGTACGCGTGGAGCCAGGATCTCAAGGGTCGCACCAAATCGAGTACCTGCAGGGCGCTCCCGTCATTCGACTACGGGGCAAGCTGCTACCCCTCATCCACCTCAATCAAGTACTGGAGACGGAAACAGAAATCAACCTTACCGAACCTAAAGACGAGTCCATCAATATCGCTATTCTCAAAGCAGAAGACACTTCTTTTGGTCTGATCGTCGACTTCATTGAAGATACAACGGACATCGTCGTCAAACCGATGATGTCTTTTCTGAAAAAAACCCAGCTCTATTCGGGAGCCACAATCCTAGGAAATGGTTCCATCGCACTCACCCTCGACATCATGGGACTGGCAACGCTTGCCCACCGGGAAAGCAAAAATGGCCATCGCAGCGATATAAGTGGTCCAGACCTCAAGAAAGAAGATCGTCATGAACTCCAACCGCACCAAGAGTATCTATGGTTCGAGATCTTCCGCAATGGCACCTATGCACTCAGCCTAGATACCGTCGAAAGACTCGAAGAAATCGAACTCAATGCTCTCAGCAAAGTCGGCAATCAGGTCAATGCGGTTTATCGTGGACATGTGCTCCCCATTTTATCCATCGACGAGTTTCTCGGAGGCATTTCTATCGTGGAAGCCATCCAAAAAATAGAAGAACGCAACTCCAGCAAGATATCGATCATTGTCAGCCAGATCGACCAGCAGGATGTAGGACTGCTGGTCAATCAAATCCGCGATATTATTTCCACCAAGAAACAAGCGAATAGTCACCCAAACACTCAAAAGGCTATTCTTGGAGAAATTATCGAACAAGAAGAAATTATTTCGGTCATCAACCCAGAGTATCTACAGGTCGCTTCCCCACAAAAAGCTTCATAAAATCAAGCTATTCACAGATGTAACCTCACTTTTTCCTCTACTCACCCGAAAGACCAGGAGTGCCAGAACCTTTGTAAGAAACGGAGTCCATGGTGTCAGAACAGAAAAAGTCGACCCACAAACTCACGCAACTTTCCACTTTTTGGGTTGCAAACCGTTTGTATGCATTTGATGTCACCGAAGTGCAGGAGGTTGTACGCGTGGTCACCACCACACCCATTCCCAAGGCACCCTGCTACGTTGCAGGACTGATTAACTTACGCGGACAGATTGCCACAGCGATCGGACTACGCGAGCTGTTTGGCCTCTCTGAAAATAAAAATGAAGATCCCATGAGTGTGGTGTGCAAAATAGGTGATTATCTCGTCTCCTTTCTCGTAGACGAAATTGGCGACGTGATTGAAGTTTCAGAAGACTTATTCGAATATTCTCCTCCAACGATAGACATCAGCATACGTCAGTATATGCACGGAGTTTACAAGACACCAGGAGATATCCTCAGTGTTTTAGATATTCATAAGATTTTTAATTTTTTAGAACAATAAACACTTTTTCACACACGGGGTAAGACTTCGATGGCTAACACGGTAAAAATTCAAGAGAACAGCTCCATGCCCAAGTCTCTGGATGAAATCTATAAGGAGATGATTCATTCATCATCTCACAACTTCATCTTTTGTGACCCCGAGTTCACCATTCAATACATCAATCCAGAAACCGAAAAATCTTTACGCGCAATCAGCCACCTGCTCCCCATCAAGGTCGAGGAGATGGTCGGCTCCAGCATCGATGTTTTTCATAAAAACCCCGTAGCTATCCGCAATATGTTAAAAGACCACAGTATTTTCCCTCATACCGCGGTGATCTCCTTGGGGGAAGAAAAACTGGAACTCAACGTCAACCTTGTCAAAAGCAGCTCAGGTGTACACCATGGTTATCTACTCACCTGGAATCAAGTCACTGAGAAGATTAAAAACGAAAATGAGATGGTACGCATCAAATGTATGATTGATAACGCTCCCGTCAACATCATGATGGCAGATCGGGATTTCAACCTGATCTATATGAACCCCAAATCGATGACGACGCTGCGTACTTTAGAACACCTGTTGCCCAAACCTGTCGATCAACTGCTCGGCCAGTCCATCGATATTTTCCATAAAAACCCTTCCATGCAAAGAAAGATGCTTGCCGATGACCGTAATCTTCCGCACCAAGCCAAAATCAAGCTAGGTGACGAGATCCTCGACCTGTTAGTAACAGCTGTGTATGACAGCAACCAAGAGTACACAGGGATGATGGTGACTTGGGAAGTTTTAACCGAACGGGTCAAGCTCAACAATACGGTGACTCAAACCGCCGAACAGCTTGGAGCTTCCGCAAAAGTACTGTCCGAAATCGCCCAAGCCTTGAGCGCGAATGCAAAAGAAACCACAGCACAGTCACACTCTGCGGCTGCTGCTTCTGAGCAAGTCTCCAAAGGAGTGGAAGTTGTTGCCACCAATACCGAAGAGATGACCGCTTCCATTAAAGAAATCGCCCGTAACGCCAAGGACGCCTCGGGCATGGCCAACCACACCAAAATGCAAGCTGAAAATACCAACCAAACCATTACCCAACTCAGCAACAGTAGTAATGAAATCGGCAACGTCATCAAGGTGATCAGCTCCATTGCACAGCAGACGAATCTCCTCGCTTTGAACGCCACCATCGAAGCGGCGCGTGCAGGAGACGCAGGGCGCGGATTCGCCGTGGTTGCCAACGAAGTGAAAGAGCTAGCCAAGCAGACCGCTGCAGCCACTGAAGACATCACAGCCAAGATATCTGCGATTCAAGAAGACTCCACCGGCGCCGTCAGCGCCATCAAAGAGATTGCCGATAGCATTCAGCTCTTAAACGAAGCATCGCAATCCATCGCCGCTGCCGTAGAGCAGCAGCGCGCAACCACTGCGGAAGTTTCCCGAGTAGTCCAAGACTCCAACAAGGGCGTTCAAGAAATTTCGGGTAACGTGCGCCAAGTCTCCCAAGCTGCGAACGACACCAGTGCAGGGATCGGCCGTTTAATGGATACAGCTCAAGAACTCAATCAGATTTCAGAAACCATGTTGGATTTGGTAAAGAACGTTAAAATCTAATAAGCCGCCATATAAGGTGATCCACATATGTCCGTTCCCTCTTTAAAAGTGATGATTGTCGACGACTCGATTGTCTATCGGAGCCAGCTAAAAATGGCTCTCGAAGGCAACCCTCGCATCGAAATCACCGGCAATGCTTCCAATGGCAAAATCGCCCTCCAGAAGTTAGAGCAAATCCCGGTGGACCTCATGGTGCTCGACTTAGAAATGCCCGTGATGGATGGACTCGCCGTACTCAAAGCAATTCAACAGAAGTCGATCGATGTCAAAGTCATCATCTACTCTTCTCTCAGTCCAAGCGGGGTACAAAAATCACTGGACGCTCTCAACCACGGTGCGGAAGACTTCGTCACCAAAGTCACCGATGCTTCCAGTGTAGAGGAAGCAACCGAAAATATCCGGCGCAACTTAGTTCCCAAAATCTTACAGTTTTGCCCTGACGTAAAACCCACAACAGGTCACACAAGTCCGGTGACCCAACCCATCGCTGGGGATACGGACTACATCAAACGTGATATTTCCTTACTCACCCCCCAAATTGTGGTCATTGCCTCCTCTACAGGAGGACCACAAGCACTGGAGAAGTTTTTTTCCAAGCTAACGCACCCTTTAAATGCGCCCATTTTAATCGCCCAGCATATTCCCAATGCCTTTGTGGGCCCCCTATGTGAGCGCATCGCAAAAATATGTAATATCCCTTGCAAACCTGCCGAGGATGGGGCGGTTGCCCAGCCGGGCACCATACACATGTGCCCAGGCGACTTCCACCTCCGGGTGAGCCTTACAGACGATAAGAGCGTTCAAATGAACCTACACCAAGGCCCTAAACGCAACTCCGTGCGCCCCGCAGCAGACGAACTTTTTGAAAGTGCAGCAGACATCTTCGGCACCCAAGTGGTCGGCTTTGTGCTCACGGGGATGGGCGCGGATGGGCAAGAAGGCTCACAATATATCAAAGAACGTGACGGTGCCATTCTGATTCAAGACGAAGCTTCCTGCACGGTGTGGGGAATGCCACGTTCCGTATACGAGGTCGGAGCATTTGACCACGTGGGTGATATTTATAACCTAGGCGAAGTCTTAAATGACTTCGTGGGGGTGATTAAGTGAAGAGTTTTGCACGACATCTCATCGAACAGGGAGTTATCTCTTCAGAGCATGTTGTCAGCTATGTCGCGGCAGTGGAGGCTAAATCGACCAGTGTGTTTCAAGCTCTCAAAACAAGCCAATCACTCACCCTAGAGCAGCTGAGCGAGCTTTGCCTCACTCAAATGGAACAAGGTTTAGATACCATCTCCGCCATGAAAAGCTTAGGCTTATGGGAAGAAAGCAAACACCCAGCCATGCTACGCCAACATAGCCAGGTCGGCTTCACCCTCACTCACTTTTTGACGACAGAAGGGATTGTCCAGGCTGAAAAGCTTACGCCCTTCTTCGATAGTTACTTTGAACAACACAAAGCCACCTTGGCATCCTCCCAGACAGCTGTGGCCCCTACCACGGAACCCCAACAGCTATCCCCCGAGTCTACTGAAGAAGATACTCGCGAAGAAAATACACGTAAGGCAGAATGGAATGAAATTACCACAGATTGGAAGCTACCCCCTGCATGGCTCGCAGCCAAACCGATCTCACGCAACATTCTCGACCTCTTCCTGACAGGCGTACCCCTCGCAGAGCTGCAAGAAATGGCACAATATACTTATGAAGAGAGCTGCACAAAGGGGGAGCATGTCACCCGCCGACTGCAGGAGTTTCAGAATGCAGCAAAGTTTGCCAAGCTAAACCTCTGTGATTTCGTGCTAGCCAAGCTAGGCGAAAAATACGCACAAATCAACACTCTCGATAAGTTCGAATACTTACACATTCAAGCAGGACTTAAAATGATGATCGAAGCCCTTGAGTTTTTCGCCATGCACAATGTCGAGGCAAACTTCATCCGCCAACATGTAGATATCAAAAAGCTCACACAGCTTGTAAGACATTTGGAGAACTAATATGTTACAACTCAACGCACAGATACTTAAATATGTGGCGCAAAAAATAGATGAGGTCGTGGGCATCCAGTACACCGAGGACAACTACTACCAGCTTGAATCCCGATTGCAAGATTTATGCAAGTCGCTCAAGATCGAGTCTACGGATACCTTATGGAAACTGATCTACCACGATCAGGACGCCAAAATCATGGACCAGATTTATGATCTCTCAACAAACAACGAGACGTCTTTCTTCCGCGACCCGACGATGTATGCAGCCTTCAAGGACATTATCCTAGAAGGGCGCCCTTTCGGCAACCGTACCGCACAGCTTTGGTGCGCCGCCAGCTCAACCGGCCAAGAACCTTATTCCGTCGCCATGATGTGCGAAACAGCTCCAGGATTTTCCTATGAGATCCATGCCACCGATTTTTCGAATCGTGTGTTGGAACGCTGTCGGCATGGCGTGTATTCCAATTTAGAAGTGCAACGCGGGCTACGTGGCGAGTTTAAGCGCGATTTTTTTGAGGCTCACGACTTGGACAGCAACCAATGGAAAATTAAAGACAGTATTCGTAACAAAGTTTCCTTCGAGTTTCTCAATCTCATCGACCGTTGGCCACCTGACCATGGTCCCTTTGACGTGGTCTTTTGTCGCAACGTGCTTATTTATCAAACTGTGGAGATGAAAAAAAAGATTATTGAACAAATATGCGATATCCTAAATGATCCAGGCTATTTAATTTTGGGGGGCACAGAGTCCATTGTCGGTCTCAGCAACCGCTTCGACTCTCTGAGTCACCACGGTGGTGGTGTCATTTATCAGAAGAAAGGTTAAATTCTCGTGTCAAACTCTGCCGAAAACGAAGAAGAAGCTTTTGCACGGATGCTCCGCAGAGAGTTTCTTCAAGAAGCCGACGAAATCGTCACCACCTGCGAAAAGCTTTTTTTGGAGCTAGAAGCCGACCCTGAAAATATGGAAATTGTGAACCATATTTTTCGCATTGCACATACCCTCAAAGGCTCAGGAATGGCGGCTGGCTTTAAGCAACTCGGTAGCTTCGCTCACAAGTTCGAGACCCTGCTTGACGCCATACGCTCAGGCAACATTAAGCTCGAAGAGCAACTCTTCAACCTTCTACTCATCGCCAACGATAAAATTCGCGAGTTTATCGATTGCCTCAACGAAGACCAAGGCAGTGAGGTTTCCTGTGCAGAAGTCGAATCCCAGCTGGATGCATATATGAATAATAGTCCTGAGCCACAAGCCGAAACAGCTCCAGCAGCACAAGAATCCATCGCGGAGCCCTCTCCAGGAGAGAGTATCCTACCAAGCACCACACTCACGGAGAGTGTTACCAAGCTGAATCAAACCAACTTCGCACTTTACCAAGAATTACCCAAACTTGTTGCCGAAGCTGGTCTTGCTCCCGATTTGCAAGCCTTAAAAAACATCTATGCACACCTAGACACGATCAAAGATATTGCGCACGAACTCGGGGAATGGCTCGAAGCCAACAAATCTTAGACCCAACTACAACTTTTTTTCAATATCTTTAAGCATTTTTTCAGCCTTGGTGAAGCTTGGGTTGTACTTCAGTGCACGCTTCAATAGCTTACGCGCTTCTTCCAAGTTTTTGAGATTTTTATTGGCCAGAGCCATATTAAAGTAGATGTGAGGGACATACTTATTCGTCTTGAGTGAAGTCACCGCAAGGTCATAAAATTTCAGCGACTCCTCATACTCGCCTTTACGCGCAGCCAAAATACCATTGTTATTCAACAGCCCTGCAACTTCTTCCTCGGACATAGCCTGCCGAAAGATATCCAGAGCATCATTGGCATTGCCTTCTTCAAGTTCGAATAAGCCCAACTTTTCACTCGCCCCAGCTGTTGCATCCGGATCATTTTCGACAGCTTCTTGGTAGTACTCCCGCGCTTTCGCCTTATCGCCCTTCTTGAGTACGATATCCCCCATCGACAGCAGACGCTGCGAGTTTTTCGGGCTCAAGATATTTGCACGTTCTAAAAAGGCAAAGGCTTCATCCAGTTGCCCTTGCTTCATCAGGATACGGGACACAAGCCCCATCGCCCGGACATTTTGCGGGTCCTTGACCAAGATCTCTTTTGCAGTCCCCATCGACTTCTGGAGACGCTGTTTGCGATAATTCAGCTGGCCAAACTCCAGCTTGACGACCGGGTCATAGGGGTGAATATCGTACGCCTTCGCGACCAGAGTGTCGACCTCATTTTGCGAGTAGTCCGCTTCGCCACGCTGAATCTCACGAACTTTTTCCTGCAACTCTGTGTAACCTGCACGCCCTGAGCGGGCCATCTGGATTTCTTCGACCAAACTCAATTTGACCGCTGTACGCGAAATAATGCGATCAATACTCGTATCTGCGGCTACCGCAATGAGGCTGTTACTCACCGAGGCCGTAAAAACTAAGCGCAACACCGCAACCATTTCCGGGTGCCGCGTCACTCTTTGATGCAACAAACTACAGGGGTCCCGATCAAAGGCATCCCAGTCATGAATCACGACCCCCGCACGTAAGTGCAGCAGCTGTTCAATAATTTTGTCTAAATCCGCTAGAAAAAAGACCTGATAACCACCTTTTTGCATCAAAGTTTCTGAAATTTCGGTACGATGCTTACCATCCGGGGTGACCACTATCACTACATTGGGACGCACAGCCTGCTTGTCGGTTGGATTAGACATAGACCACCTAAGTGAGAAATCTCCACCCTTTGTCGGTATGCCTCTGCAAAATATTACTAAAAAATGCGGTGTACCCCATAAAGCCTTGGAAGATCGCAGCTATCCCTTCATCGTCTCCACTTCGCCACGTAAAGCCCACAGAGAAAGCAGATTAGGTATCGCCATTAAGCCATTTGCCAAATTGGCTAAAGCCCACACCACTTCCACTTCCATCACAGCCCCTAGCATAATACTCAGAATATAAATCACGTAATAAGCATTCGAAATCCTAACCGAAGTCTGGCCAAACATAAACGTAAGGCAGCGTTCTCCATAATGCGCCCAAGCAATCGTGGTGGTAAAAGCAAAACAAACCAACCCAAAAACCACCACATGGCTCAACGCAGGATGGAAAGATCCAAAAGCATCCATAGTCAGCGCACTACCCGAAAGTGCGCGCCCCCCCTGGGCAAACCACTGATCTGCCCCTGTGACTAAAATAACTAAGCCTGTGATGGTACAGATCACCATCGTGGCCAGAAAAACACCCGCCATGGCCAACAAACCCTGCTCCGAAGGACGCGGAGTCGTAGAACTCGCTGCAGCGATACTGAGTGACCCCATACCGGCCTCATTGGCAAAGATACCGTTGGCGACTCCGTTTTCCAAGGTCACTAAAAAGCCAACCCCACCCCCAACAGCTGCCTGCCAAGAAAACGCGCTCTGCAGAATCGTCCACAAAGCCAACGGCAATTCCGTCACATGGGTTGCCAAAATCACCAGCCCTGCGCCCACATAAATCAAACTCATCAGGGGTACTAAGAAGGAAGCCGTACGCCCGATCGACTGCACTCCCCCCAAAATGACTAAGCCCGCAAGCACAGCCATGACCACACCAACCTGCATTTCTGCAAGGCCATACGCCTGAAAAATGCCCGAAGCCACGGAGTTTGCCTGAATCGTCGAACCAATCCCGAAAGAAGCGATCACTGCTAAGAGGGCGAATACCGTCGCCATTTTCTGCCAGCCCAAGCCGTCTGCAAGGGTCACCATCGGCCCCCCCAGAGAAGCTCCACGAGCATCGACGCGACGATAGCACAGCCCCAAACTAGCTTCTGCATATGCAGTGGCCATCCCCAGGAAAGCCACGACCCACATCCAAAATAAGCTACCAGCCCCTCCAACGGAAATCGCCAAAGCAATACCCGCAATATTGCCCGTGCCCACCGCACCCGCCAACCCCGTCATCAGCGCTTCCACACGAGACAGTTCTCCACGCGCGGGCTGTGCTTGCCCCCGAGACTCCGCACTCGCAGCAAGTAGCAGCTTCATGGCCGCACCAAACTTACGCACAGAAATTAAACGCAAACGCCATGACAGCATGATTCCCGTACTGGCAAACAAAAGGAGCAAAGGACCAGCCCAAAGCGCTTTTTTAATTGCGAGAATAAAGTCAACCATAGGGCTA
>JAPPOJ010000278.1 GCA_028817975.1 Zetaproteobacteria bacterium
GTGCAGCGGGGTATTTCCTTTCAAGAGTATGGCAAGCCTATTTTTTGCTCACGAGCAAAAAATTGAGCAATTCCGTAAATGCTAGGATTTGCGACCCCAGACGCGCTACTCTTTAAAGTAAATACCCCGCTGCATGGCTCTATTTAAACCCAGCAGCAAAGTAAATAAATGCCGTCTAAAAAAGTAATTTCTCATATACTTCCTTTCAAAGAACATCTTTCCAACCGTTCCTAAAATGAAAACCAAACAATGCCCAAGTTTCGCATAAAGTAACGCAAACCGCGCCACTCCGATGCCTTAAACAAGCCTAATTTTCTCAAACAGTAGGAAAGAGATGTGACTTTGCCATAAATTTGCCAAAAAAGCAATAAAACTTTATAAAAACACACTGCAAAAACCGTTCTAACTAAAAGAAACAGAATCAGGATGTGAAAAGTAAATCCATTAGAGAACAGAGTTGGAGTGATCCTCTGTTGTAAAGACATGCATTCATCTCCAATGGATCTACAAGAAAAAATAAGCGCATCAGATGTGCTTGAGAAAAGCAGGGGAGGCGAAAGCCAACACATCCGATGCACTTACAGACAAAAAAGTGAACTCATCAAGTATTAAAGGAAGCGTCACCAAACAATGCTGATAACCGATGAGTTCACCATAGAAAAAGCAAATCTATCCGCCTGGACTAGGCTCTACTTGCAATATATAAAACCCAGGACAGATAGATTTACTAGAAAAAAGTAAGCTTGTTGGCAGATATAGCTGTACATACACAAAATAAACAATTAGTTTATAATGTTTACCACCAACAAGCTTACAAACTTCTTACGGCGCCTTAAAACGCCAAATGGCGGCGCCGGAACCAGAGGTGCTCAATCCTCCGGTTCCGTAAGTAGACGTTGGGTTGTCCATCCCCCCACTTACATGGACCATTCCATTGAACCATGTAACTGAGAAGGCCTCATCATTGCCGGCAGAACCGGCCGAAAAAGCCGCACGGGGCTGACCAGATACTTTATCAAGCTTGATAACATACCAGTCATCACTGGCGCCGTTGCTTGAAATAGTACCAATCGGGAAAATCCATTTCCCAACGAAACGCCCAACGATATAGACGTTCCCAGCGGGATCCAGAGCAAGCGAATTCACTCTACCCCGCGTCGATCCAACAGTCAGCTTCCATCCGACCTTACCTTGCAGGGTGTATCGGAAAACTCCAACATTTCCAAAGCCACCTTGGTCATCCGTGACCATGAAAACATGCGAGGAATTCACTGCAATAGCAATCCCTCTCTGTTGCGCGGCAGTACCAACATTATCCGCCCACTGAAACTTACCTTTACTATCCAGCTTGGCCACAAAAACAGGCTTGGTAGAGCCAGCTGTTAATGTGGTAGTTCCAAACACAACAGTTCCGGAAAACTGACCGGTGATATAGACATTGCCAGCAGTATCTAGAGCCAGAGCCTGCGCTTGATCCGCTCCTGTATTACCAGCGGTCGTCACCCAGGACGCAATCAATTTAGGGTTCCGTTTGGCATCAAACTTAGCAATGACAATCTCATCATCACCAAAATTCTTCACCGAAGCAGAGATCCCACCAATTGAAACCGTACCCTGGAACGATCCACTGACATAAATTGACCCTTTCAAGTCAACCTTAATACCAGTGAAAAGATCAAAGCCAGTACTCCCAAACCGTTCAGCCCAGAGCCACTTACCAACAGAAGACACCTTAACAATGAAGGCATCATAAGTGGGCTTGGTGACAGGCAGCGATTGAAGAGTCGTACTGCCAAAGACAACCTTACCGCGAAACGTTCCAGCCACATATATATTACCCTGAGCATCAACAGCAACACCACGAGGGATGATGTCACCGGATACATTCAGGGGTTTCCAAAGCTGAGCACCTCTCTGATCGCGAGCAACGATCAAGAGGTGGGACCGCACAAAGCTAATCGCTTCATAAGTCCCTTTCGAGTTAACTGCATGGTAACTGCTCGAAACCGGAATCTGGTTACCACGAGTCAACTTCGCCCACGAACACTGCAAACACATGCCAGTGTCCGGGGTACCAACATCAGGTTTCCCTTTGTCAGTACCAGCATCGGGGGTTTTATCGTTAACCATGGTATCCCGAACCATGGCATCTGGAGGGGAAAGGGCGTCGGGACCGCCATCATTGGTTTGATCAACAAGAGGTTCGCCCAAACGATCCGTAACCGGCTCTTTCAAGAGATCGGCAACGGGTTCTTTCGAGCGATCAACGACCGGTTCTTTACTCCGGTCAGCAACGGGTTCTTTAGCAGGCTCGGGCTTAGGTTCTTTCTTGCATCCGGTCAGACCTTCATCAATCTCACCGTCGCAATCATCATCCAAACCGTTACAGGTTTCTTTGGTAGGGGCAACATCGCCATTACAGACATTCTTGCCATTCTCACAAGCAGTTTTACCTTTCTTGCAAGCACCAACACCACCTTGCTCCAAAGCACCAGCCCGATAACAATCCTGCGACTTAAAGTCTTCATCAACTTTCCCATCACAGTCATCATCTTTATCGTTGCAATCATCTTTATCTGCCGGCGTGATTTCCCCTTTGCAACCACCCCAACTACCGTTTGTGCAGGTCTGTTGACCACCTTTACACTCCCCTACACCTTGAGTGCTGGCAGGCTTGCCACTATAGCAAGACTTGGTCAAAGAATCCTGACTGCCAGGCTTATTGTCGGTCCGGCCATCGCAGTCATCATCTTTGCCGTTGCAAGATTCTGTGGCGGGAAGAGTAGCACCATTGCACTCTCCCCACTTACCCGAATCACCACAAGTCTGTTCCCCACGCTTACAAATGCCCACTTTCGGCGGGCCACAAGCACGAGTTGCCTTGGGCGTACAGGGACATCCATCCCCTACAGTCCCATTGCAATTCAGATCCTTACGATCCTTCGGGTCAGCCGGACAAGTGTTTTCGTCCTTGGGCTTAACCTGCCCTTCACACTTGCCCCAACTGCCGTTTGTGCAGGTCTGAGTACCATCCTTGCACTCCCCCACACCACGTTTCTGATGATCGCCGTCCCAACAAGACTGACTCAAAGGCTTATCCGTGCCTTTAAGATTATCAATCTTGCCATCACAGTCATTGTCAGCGCCATCACAGCTTTCTTTCTCAGCCATGACGGTTTGCTTACACTGACCCCAACGGCCTTTTTCACAGACTTGTTGCCCAGCCGCACAAGGCCCTTTCAGAGCCTCGATCGTGCAACCTTGTTTCTGACCATCTTCACACTTGGCCACAAACTTGTCCGTAGGCGGCAATTCAGCGACATCCTTGTCACTACCAGCAGAACCATCAAGAGATTTAGCTTCTCCAACACAAATCCCGTCAATACACATTCTCCGCTGGCTTTTGCAATCTTCATCTTTCTTGCAGTAAATCAAGGGCTTCGGAACAGTCGAACAGGCAATAATACCTACAACAAGACCACAAAACACGATACATACGATAATACTTCTAATTACCAACGACTTCTTCATCAACTTTCTCCTCACGACACACAGGCCGCTATTCAAGACTGGAACCCAAAACGGGCAAATTAAGAACAAACGAACAGAATATATAGGCCACAAAGACCCAATTGCACGCAATTCCCTCAAACCACGCACAAATCAATACTAACTAAACCACTTTAGACAGCATTCAAGCTCCGATAATTGAATTTAAAAGAGACGTGCAGCGAAGTATTTCCTCCCAAGAGTATAGCAAGCCTATTTTGACGCTCATGAGCGTCAAAATGAGCAAGCCCGTACATGCTAGGGCTTGCGACCCCAGGCGCGCTACTCTTGGGAGGAAATACTTCGCTGCATGGCTCTTTTAAAACACAGAAAACAAAACCTGAATGCCATCTAAAGCAGATATTTCACATCCTGATTCTCAAAGAACGCTGTCATCAAGCGCTTTCCAAGAATCCGAACCAACTGCACAACTGTACAAAAGCAACATTCTAAGCTGCCCTCATTACAACAACCAATCCTAAGATCCCAAAAGGCCAAATAACAGGCCAATATAGTACATTAAATCAGAAAAAAGTCAACAGTCAACCCTAAGCAGACTCCCTATATTCGAGCCACAATCGCATCACCCATCTCCTCCGTCCCCACGCTCTTACCACCACCACTCACCAAATCCGCCGTCAACACACCTTCATTTAACACCTGCTCCACCGCCTTATCAATCGCATCCGCCTCTTCATTAAGACCAAAAGAGTACCTTAACAT
>JAPPOJ010000090.1 GCA_028817975.1 Zetaproteobacteria bacterium
AATCCATTGGGCTTTGAAGCAATTGAAGCTGAATGGAACGGCCATGATGAGGTGCTAAGGCTATACATCGATAGGGTGGATCTTGATGAGGGGGTCGGGATGGATGACTGTGTTTCCTGCTCTAAAGCTTTAGACGAAATACCTTTGATATCAGGCAAGGTTCCCGGCGAGTATGCTCTAGAGGTCAGTTCTCCTGGGGTTGAGCGCCCTCTGCGTCGTGCTCAAGATTTTGATCGCTACAAAGGTCATGAGATTTTTGTCCAATTTTCAAGTCCTGTGGAGGGTCGTAGGAAGGGGCACGGTACTTTGGTCGATATTGATATGGGCACACATTCTGTACAATTAGAGTGGGGAGACCGTAGAGGAAAAGGCGATATCCTCGAATTTGACTTGGCGAGCTTGTCCAAAGCCTACCTGGTCTATAGTTGGAAGTGATCATTCCTGGTAATTTGCTTGTCGTGGGTTCGTGAATCTTGTAAAAAATTTTTGATATATGAAGAAGGGTTTGCAAAATGCAAATAGAGAGTGCTACATCGGGCGCGAAGTTAAGTGATGTGATTAGTATCGTGAGTAAAGATAAGAATCTTGAAAAAGCGGTTATTGTGGAAGCTTTGGAGCAGGCTTTAATCCATGCAGCCCGAAAAGATTTTGGTTTGACAGCTGATCTTGAGGCAAGTTACAACGAAGAGCTAGACGAAATAGAGCTTTTTCAGTTTAGAAATGTTGTTTCTGACGAAGAAGAAGAGTTAGACGATAATGATATTACTCTAGAAGAAGCTAAAAAACTAGATCCGGATACAGAAATAGGCGATGCTCTTGGGATTAAAGTAGATACAGCACGCTTCGGCCGTATTGCAGCGCAATCTGCAAAGCAGATTATTGTGCAAAAAGTTCGTGATGCAGAGCGTGCAAGAATTTATGAAGAGTTCAAAGGGCGTGTGGGTGACATTTTGAGTGGCGAAGTACGCCGCATCGAGCGTAATGATGTCATCGTAGATTTGGGGACTGTAGAAGCGGTGTTGCCAGCTAGAGAACAGATGCATGCGGAAAGATTTCGTCCCAAGGACCGCATTCAAGCCTATGTTTTGGATGTGAAGCGCTCTTCTCGTGGCCCTCAAATTGTGTTATCTCGTTCTCACTCAGGCTTTTTGAAGCGCTTGTTTGAGCAGCATGTTACTGAAATTTATGATGGGGTTGTTTCCATTCAGTCTGCAGCTAGAGATGCTGGCCTTAGGTCAAAAATGGCGGTATATTCCAAAGATGCATCTGTAGACGCGGTTGGGGCGTGCGTGGGGATGAAAGGGGCTCGCGTTCAGGCTGTTGTACAAGAGCTGAATGGTGAAAAGATTGATATTGTGCCTTGGGACGAAGATCCGGCTAAGCTTGTCTGTAATGCTCTTGCCCCCGCTGTGGTCAGTAAAGTGATTGTGGACGATGATCGTCATGCGATGGAGGTGATCGTTGCGGAGGATCAGCTCTCTTTAGCCATTGGTCGACGTGGGCAGAATGTGCGTCTTGCTGCGCAGCTGACGGGCTGGCGTTTGGATATTAAGAGTGAGGCGAAGCTCGAAGAGCAAATGGCCGGTGTACGTACAGCTTTGGCTTCTGTAGAGGGTCTTGGTGATATGCATGCTGGCATCCTGGTACACGAAGGTATTAAAACTTTAGAAGAATTGACCCAGGTCAGCCCTCGTGCCTTGAGCCGACTGCTGAATCTCTCCGATGAAGATGCTGAGAAGATTCTTCTTGCGGCAGAAGCCAAGTACGAAGAGCTAGAGACTTCCGCTGTGATCCGCGATACGGAAGAATACAGTGCAGCGGATGCGGGAGCTTCTCCGGAAGTGAACATGCGTAGTGTTGGCGCCCAAGCAGACGGACTCAGTGCTGTAGAAGAAGATCCGGAGCGCAGTGCTCGTGTCAAAATCTTCCAGGAACTGCGTGGAGTGGGAGAAGCTACGGCATTTGCACTTGCAGATGCAGGTTATGTTACTATAGGCGATATTGTCGCTGACTCAGCAGATGAAGTTGCTCAAAAAGCAGACTTGTCTCTGGGGATTGCGCGTACAGTACAGATTGCCGCAGATCGCTACTTGCAAGAGCAACTTGAAAATAGCTCAGCGGATAGTTAGAGAAGGACGTTTCGGATCGCTTTTTGTGCGGCTTGTCTGGGTTGTTTACCTCTTTTCTAGAGGTGAAAATGCTAAAAATACCTTTGTTTGGCTTTAGGGGCTTCCTTAAATTATAACTGAGACCGTAAAAACCGCCGGAGAGCATGTTGGTACGCGTGTGGGAAAAGATCTTTTCTGAGAAATAGCTTGATTATTTTGGACAGAATTGGCATGTTATACCCGCCGCTTTAAGTGCAGTTTATTGAATAATGATGAGGAAAATGGATGGCTAAGATTCGCGTTTACGAACTTGCTCGCGAACTCAATCTCGAAAGCAAAGTATTGCTCGCAAAAATGAAATCGTTGGGGATAGAGGTCGCTGGCCACCAGAGTACCCTCTCTGCACCTGAAACGGAGCGTATTCGTAAAGAATTAACAGACAAGAGTGAAGCAAAGCCGCGTGTGGTTGTGAGACGGCGTAAGAAGTCTGCCGACAGTGCGGAAGAATTGGAACAAGTATCCGCGACGGCTTCTTCAACAGCTGTGGAGACCCAGCCTTCAGGAGAAGTAGCTTCTGTGCCTGCTCCTGAAAGCCCGGTTTCGGTCGCTTCAGAACCTGTAGGAGCCAAGACTCTTGTGGAAGAGAAGCTTGGTGTAGATGACAAAAAAGTAGAATCTGTCCCTGTGGAGCCAACAGCAGACCAAGAAGCTAACGCTGAAACCGTAGATAAAGAGACGACTATGCCTTCAAGCTTGGGAGATTTGGAAGAACCTGTTCAAATTGTAGTAGACGAAGATGGCTCAGCATGCACGCCGCAAGAAGAAAAGGCTGCGGCTCAGTCAGTAGTCTCAGCTTTGAAGACACAACTGCAGCCCCCTGAAGATAATAAAGCACAGAGCACGTCGAGCGCCCCTTCTCGGGAGAAGGATGAGAAGCCCAAGAGTTCTTTTTCAGGGGCAACTATTGTGCGCCGTGCAACCCCAGAAGAGTCTCAGGCTTTGAGTCGCTCTCGCAACCCTCAGAAGAGTGAGCGCAGTGCGAGTGGTGCGAGTCGTGGTACCTCTCAGCGTTCAGATCGCCCTGCTGGGTCTCGGCGTGACACTTCAGGGTCCCGCCAGCCAGAAACTGTGTTTACTGCAAAAGACCTGTTAAGTGACAGCTTTGGCTATGGCGGTATAGGTTCGAAGTCAGGCGATGTCCCGCGTTCTGGTCAAAAAGGTAAGCCGTCGAGTGCAAAAGAAGAACAAGGCTATCGTAAAGCTAGAGAACGCGAAGAGCGTAGGCCTAATTCGCGAGACTTTCTGAGTCGAGCCACTTCGGCAGAAGGTGAAGAAGACTTTTTCCTCAATAGCCGCAAGAAGCGAACCGTATATACTCCCGCTGGAGGAAAACGTCGTGACAAAAAGCGAGGTAAACAAGGGGCCACTCCAGTGGTTTCGAGTACTCCAAGGGCGGCTTATCGTATTGTCAAGATTGATGGAGAGGCCATATCTGTCGCAGATTTAGCTCGTCAGTTGAGTGTCAAGGGGGGGGAGCTGATTAAAAAGCTCATGGACCAAGGCATCATGGCTACTCTAAACCAAACCATTGACTATGCTACGGCTGAAATCATTGCTGCAGACTATGGATTTGAATGTAAGAATGTTGAGCGTACTGCAGATGACGTCCTTGGTTTGACTAAGGAAGATGATCGGGAACAGCTAAGTAGACCTCCGATTGTGACGGTGATGGGTCACGTCGACCATGGTAAAACATCTATTCTAGATGCAATCCGTGAAAGTGATGTTGCCGGTGGAGAATCTGGAGGCATTACTCAGCATATTGGAGCTTATCAGGTTGATAAGGATGGTCAGAAAATCACCTTTTTGGACACTCCAGGCCATGCAGCGTTTTCTGCAATGCGGGCGCGTGGGGCGCAAATCACGGATATTGTCGTGCTTGTTGTGGCTGCTGATGATGGTGTGATGCCGCAGACTAAGGAAGCGATCAGCCATGCTAAAAACGCTGGTGTGCCATTGATTGTTGCCGTGAATAAAATGGACAAGCCAAATATAAACTTGGATCGTATTTATACCGAGTTGAGCGAGCTTGGAGTCATGGCAGAGGATTGGGGCGGAGATACACAATTTGTAAAAGTTTCTGCTCTGAAGCGAGAAGGTGTTGGTGACCTCTTGGATGCAGTCTTGCTGCAAAGCGAGGTACTGGAGCTGAAGTCACCGGTCACGGGTTGGGCTTCCGGTTCGATCGTGGAAGCCCATCTTGATCCGGGTAGAGGTCCAGTTGCGACTGTAATGGTCATGAAGGGAACTCTAAAAAAAGGTCACTTAATGGTGGCAGGCTCTGTCACAGGTAAGGTGAGAGCAATGACCAACGAGCGAGGAGAGTTTCTCCAGCAAGTGGGTCCAGCTACGCCTGTAGAAATCATTGGCCTCTCAGAAGTTCCTAAGTCGGGTGATTACGTCCATGTGGTGAAGGATGAGAAAACAGCCAAAGAAGCAGCTTCGCTAGTACGTAAAGAGGAAGAGCGTCGCGCCATGGAGAGTCGCTCCTCAGCAGCCACCTTGGAAGAACTGCTGGGGCAAGTGAAGGCTGCGGATAAGCCTCAGGTAAACATCATTATTAAAGCCGACACAGGCGGTAGTGTGGAAGCAATAGCTACAGCCGTGGAGAAGTTAAAGCACGAGAAAGTGAAGAACACGGTTGTGCATAAGGCTGTTGGTGGGATTAGTGAAAGCGATCTTCAGCTTGCGGAGACATCTGGTGCCGTCATCTTTGGGTTCAACGTCCGTGCTGCGTCAGGGTGTCGCGATCTTGCCGAGCGTAAGGGAATTGTGATTAAGTATTACAATGTTATTTACGAGCTAGTGGATACGGTAAAGAGCCTTATGGCGGGTCAGCTGCCTCCGGTTGAAACGGAGATTGTGCAAGGCCATGCTGAGGTGCGTAACGCGATTTCCGTACCACGGGTGGGGGTTGTTGCAGGTAGTGCTGTGATCGACGGGAAGATCACCCGCAGCTCTTTGTTACGTCTGATCCGAGATGAGGTGGTAATTTATAGTGGTAAGGTTGGTTCTTTGCGGCGCTTTAAGGATGATGTAAAAGAGGTGCAGCACGGCTATGAGTGTGGGATTTCCATCGATGGGTACTCCGATATTCGTGAGGGGGATGTTATCGAAGCGTTTATGGTAGAAGAAACAGCCGCGAGCATTCAGTTTCAAGCTGAGTAGTTTACTTACTTCACGACATGTATAGAGTTATGAGTGGTGGCTTAGGCCGCCTTTTTTTTTGAAAGGATAATAGAGATTTGGGTTTAAGAAAAGAACGCTTGGCGGATGAAATTAGAGATTTACTTGGGGTGGTTTTCTCCGGGGGAACGTTGACCGATCCGCGCTTAGAAGGTGTAGCGATTACACACGTACAGCTCAGTGCTGACCTTCAGGTCGCGAGTGTCTACTATCGTAGCTATGGGGAGACGGAAGTTGTAAAGATTCAGGAAGCTTTGGAAGGCTGTGCTTCCTTCTTGAAAAAGCACCTATCGGGTAAACTGACACTCCACCGTGTTCCCAAGTTACGCTTTTTTTATGACGAGAGCATTGAAAAGGCATCGCGCATTGAAGGGCTTTTGGAAGAACTCAAAAAACAGAGCGAGTAACTGATGGGCCGTAGAGTAAGGTCTGAAATACAGCCTGCCAGTGGTGTCTTGTATGTATATAAGCCAAGAGGTATGAGTTCGAGAGATGTCTCGCGCAAGTTAGGGATTGCTTTAGGGGGGCGTCTTAACTGTGGTCATGCAGGGACTTTGGACCCTATGGCAGAGGGCGTGTTGCCGTTATTATTTGGGCGTGCTTCTAGAATACAAGACTATCTTGTGAGCCGAGAAAAAGGGTATCGCTTTTGTATGGAGCTGGGGCGCCAAACGGATACCTTAGACGCAGATGGGCAAATTGTGTCTGAGCAACCTGTGCAGCAGCTCTCCATGCATCTATGGCAGTCCGCAGCCGATGCCTTTTTAGGTGATCTCGTGCAATCTCCGCCCATGTACTCTGCTGTTAAGCGTGCTGGACGGCCGTTGTATGAATATGCGCGTGCTGGTGTTTCGCTGGACACCTCGGCTCATATGCGAAAAGTAGAAATTAAAGAATTTAAAATAGAACAAGTTGTAGACCATCGTGTTTACGCTCGCGTGAAGTGTTCAAGTGGGACGTATGTTCGTGAGTTGGGCCGGACTTTGGCTGAGCAAAATGGCAATGTGATGACGGTAACTTACCTGGAGAGGTACTTGTCTGCCGGAGTAGAGTCGCGGAATTGTCCCCCTTTAACAGATGTTGTCGCTCGTTGTGAACGAGAAGGAGTGGTGGGTCTTGAGCAGTATGTGGTACCGATTGTGGACTTAGACCTTGGTTTACCCAAAGTTTGTGTGGATACAGACGATACGGTGCAGCAGTTGTTCTATGGGCAGCGCCTTTGCCCAACTCGCTTTAGTGTGGTGGGTACTCAAATAAACGAATGGTCTGGGATGGCAAGCCATTCTTGCGTGTTACTGGTTGTGGATCATCAAGGCAAGGCTATTGCGTTGGCAGATTTTGTGGCAAGCGAGTCTGATCGTGGGGCGTGGATTAAAATAAAAAGGAGCTTAGTATGAGCAACACATCATCATCAAACACTTACTTATTTACGTCTGAATCTGTAGGGGAGGGGCATCCAGACAAGGTTGCGGACCAGATAAGTGATGGCATACTGGATGCGCTGTTAGAGAAAGACTCACGTTCGCGTGTTGCCTGTGAAACTTTGGTTACGACTGGTTTGGTGATGATCTCCGGCGAGATTACTTCAGACGCGTACGTGGATTTTCCTGCCGTGGCCCGCGACGTCATTAAGAGAATTGGCTATGATGATCCGGCGATAGGTTTTGACTATAGAAGTTGCGGTGTGGTTTCTTCTGTCGGCCAACAGTCTGCGGATATTGCTCAAGGTGTAAATGAAAATGAGGGCCTGCATGCAGAGCTAGGCGCTGGTGATCAGGGGATGATGTTTGGCTACGCGTGTAATGAGACGGATGAGTATATGCCTGCGACGATCTCGTATTCGCATCAGCTGTTGCGTCAGCTGGCCGAGATTCGTCACCAGAAAAAAGTCGACTGGCTGCGTCCTGATGCGAAAGGTCAAGTATGTGCGGAGTATGAAAATGGCCGTGTGAAACGTATCGATTCCGTGGTTATTTCCACCCAGCATGCAGAGCATGTGAAGCACCCGGAATTATCTGAGTTTGTGGTTGAAGAGTGTATTAAGAAGGTGATCCCTCAAGAGTTATTACAGGGTACGCGCTATCACATCAACCCGACAGGTAAGTTTGTGGTCGGTGGCCCTAAGGGAGACTGTGGTTTGACGGGACGTAAGATTATCGTGGACACTTATGGTGGTCACGGTGCTCATGGAGGGGGGGCCTTTTCGGGTAAAGATCCGACGAAAGTCGATCGTTCAGCCGCTTATATGGCGCGTTATGTGGCAAAGAACTTAGTGGCTGCAGGCCTTGCAGAGCGTTGTCTGCTTCAGGTAGCCTACGCGATCGGAGTTGCGGAGCCGGTGAGTGTGTTTGTGAATACCTATGGCACTGGAAAAAAATCAGACTTAGAAATCGCTGAGTTAGTCAAACAAAGTTTTGGTTTTAAGCCTGTCGATATCATTCGCACATTTGATCTGTTGCGCCCTATTTATTCCCCTACTGCTGCGTATGGCCACTTTGGCCGTCTGGAGTTTCCTTGGGAACGTTTAGATCGTGTCAATGATTTAAAATAACCTCAGGGCTGGGCAGGTTCTGCGCTCGGGAGCTGGGCAATTACTCCGATTAAGGGATAGGTGCGCGAGAGTTTGTTCTTTCCGATTTGGGGTGAAGCATGCTGGGGATGCGGAAAAAGTCGCGAATTTTTCTAGTAAACCGTGACTTTCAGGTGCGTTATGCTCGTGCTGCGATCATGGTGGGGATTGTGTCCACAGTCGTCACAGCTTTTGTTATTTTGTGTCCATTGTACTTTTTTGAAATTTTGAGAATACCAAGGTTTCTCCCTTGGCCTATTCTCTCAGCAATGGGCTGTGCAGCTATTTTAAATGTATTTCTGGTGGCACTGATGTCTTTGTATGCGACACACCGTGTTGCGGGGCCTTTGTTTAGCCTGCTGCGGGCTATTCGTGCGCTTGGGCTGATGCAGCTAGATACTCGATTGAAGTTGCGTGAAGGAGACGAGCTGCACTTTATTGCACGTAATTTTAATGAGATGGCGGAGCAGATGGAGCAGATGGTTGCAAGTGATCATCTGCGCCTGATGCAATGGGTGGAGGTGCTGGAAGAGTCCAGTCTGGCAGAGCCAGAGAAAGCTGCTTTACTCAATGATATGAAGGATGAGGCGTATCTCATGCAGCAGCGCCTTGGCCGTATTGAAGACAGCGATGAAGAATAAGTTTGTGTTTAAAGGGCAGTGGTTGTGATTGGATATATTGAGGGAGTTGTCAAGAGGCGCTGTGCGGACCGGCTGGTTGTAATGACCGCGAGTGGGGTCGGTTACGAAATACGTGTTCCACTTGTGCTTTTGGCGAAGATGGCTCTCAACCAAGAGGTTGAGCTGTGGGTACATACTCGCGTGCGTGAGGATGCGCTGGAGCTTTTTGGTTTTGCAGATTGGGCGGAGCGCGTGTGTTTTGAAACGGTGATACAGATTAGTGGTGTGGGACCTAAATTAGGCCTCTCTTTGCTCTCTCACCTGGATCTTAGTCAGTTGCGGAGGCTGTTGTTTCAGGAAGATCTTGAGGCTCTGTGTGCGGTTCCAGGGATTGGTAAGCGCATTGCGGAGAAAATGATGCTTGAGTTGAAGCGCAAAATCGACGATATTCCGGACTATGAGTCGGATACGCATGTTTCTCGCCCCCAAAAAGTACGGCTTGCTTTTGATGCCCCAGAAAGTGTCGTGGAAGAATGTCATCCGTTACGAGAAGACTTGAAAATGGCTTTGACTCAGCTCGGCTATAAGGACAAAGAAGTGCGCGCGGCCGTAAAGCATTTAGAGCAAGCCTCTGGAGATCACAACGATCTGAGCCTGATGGTGCGTCAGGCATTGGATTTTTTGCGTAAGGGGGCAGTTGTGGCATCTGTGTCTCAGCGAGACTCCATTCAGGGGATGCAAAAAATTTTCTAAGATATCCTGAGTATGATTTTCTAGAGTCTTTCCTTTACTTGTATAAATGGATATATATTTGGATACTTCTTCAGAACAAATAGCGAAAATTAAAGTTGAGCGTATGATGACTCCTCAGCATTCTACCTACGATCAGGAAATGGAGTTGCAGGATGAGGTAAGAGGGGTGTGGCAAAAACAGATTCGCCCCCACTCTTTTGAGGAGTATCCTGGTCAGTCGGCTGTGAAAGCGAATCTGAAGGTATACGTGCAGGCAAGTCGTATACGCCAAGCGCAGCTCGACCATGTGCTGTTGCATGGTCCTCCAGGCTTAGGGAAAACGACGCTTGCTCAGATTATTGCACAAGAACTGGAGGCACCTCTGGTATCCACATCAGCACCTGCCATTGAGAAGCCAGGAGATCTGGCAGGCTTGCTGACTAATTTAGAGCCGGGTGCTGTTCTCTTTGTGGATGAAATTCACCGTTTAGGGATTCAGTGTGAAGAGTTGCTTTATTCTGCGATGGAAGATTATGCCATTGACCTATTAGTGGGTGCAGGTCCTACGGCTCGCTCTGTGAAAATAGATTTAAACCCTTTTACTTTGATTGGAGCGACTACCAAAATTTCTCGCCTTTCTTCTCCACTACGGGGCCGCTTTGGGATTCAAGAGCGTCTGGAGTATTACCAGGATCAAGAGTTGGCGATGATACTTTCCCGGAGTGCCTCTATACTTGGTATTTCCCTAGATCCGCCGGTGTGTTTGTTGTTAGGTCGAAGGTCGCGAGGAACCCCTCGGGTGGCGAACCGCTTATTACGCCGTGCGTGGGACTTTGCCTTAATTCAGGGGAAAGAATCCATCGATCAGGAAACCCTGTCTGAATCTTTACAGAGACTTAATATCGATAGTGCTGGGCTTGACCGTATTGATCGCCTTATTTTGAAAACTATGGCTGAGAGATACCGAGGGGGACCGGTAGGAATTGAAGCTTTGGCCATCACAGTTGGCGAAGATCGCAGTACAATTGAGGAAGTCTATGAACCCTTTTTAGTGTATCAAGGGTTTATGGCGCGAAGCCCTCGTGGACGGGTACTGACGGAAAAGGGAGAGCATCATGTCAAAAAAATGGTTCAGGAGGCAACTCTGGTTTTGGATTAATCTCTCCTTATGGATATCTCTCCCGCTGCCTGGAGCGGTCCAACCAACTTCATCTCATCGTAAACTAAATACAGAAATCTTGACGATCGAGTCAGAGTTGGCACGCCTCACAAGTGTAGCCGGGTTCACCTCTACTTTGAGTTCTGTACAGGTGAAAGAGCTTATTCAGGCCCGGCCGGATAGCTTTCGAAACAGTTCGGTGATTCGATTTTATCAAGGTGCAGCTGTTTTTTTGCTCGCGTTGTCACAAACCCAAGATTTGGTAGCGCGTGAGCGAGAGTTCCAGCAAGCAATAGACCTTACTTCTCGTGCTATAGGTGAGGAACTTGCCTTTCCAGGTAAGATTTCTTCTTTACTCCAACAGATGAAGAGTTGGAATTTGAAAATGCACCTAATTCTTGCTGAGAATCAGTATTTACAGCACAAATATCGTGAAGCTATGCTCAATTTTGGGCGCGGGAGGTTAAACTATGCTCAAGAACCAAAGTATGCGCTGTGGTACGCAGAGTGTCTCCGGCAAATGTCTTTGGATGGGCGCCTAGAAAAGTTTATTGCGCAGGCATATGCTGTTTTACAGCCCTTGGTAAGGAAAGCTCCTTATAAGGATGTGGCTCAAGGTAAACTTGCAAAGAAAATCCGTGCGTACCGTCCATCTCTAGCGTCGCGACAGAATCCTAAGCATTCTGTCGCGACACACCTTCACACACCACTTTTAGGTAAGGGTCTGGTGCAAAAATGGCGTCACTTTGTACGTGAAGTGAAAAAGTCTCCGTTAAAAGACTATCGCAATACTTTCAGTGTTTTTCGTGAGGGTTATCTTAGGAGCTTGAATACAAACACCCGTTCTGCACAACATGTCGCGTTGCGTAAGTTAATGGATAAAGAGTTTTCGCGTTTACCTCCTGCACTTGTGCATCAACTGGTGGTGCAGTTGTGGAAAAACGCCCAGGTTGACCAAGCGATTCTGGTTGCTGAAGCTGGCTTGCAGCATCAAGACTCTCATCCAGATTTGGCGAATCTGGCGTACGACCTAGGTCGTCTCTATGAGGATAGTGGTAACTATGGGCATGCCGAAAAAGTTTTTGAGCGTTTTGACGACTACATTGCCGGGACTAAATACAGTGAAGATATTTTTTTCCGTAAGGCGTGGGTAAATTACTTGCGTAAGAAAAGAAAAAAGTCACCACGGCAGTTTGCAGATTATCTCAAGCGTTATCCCCAAGGCAAGTACGAGTTGGCAGCCAAATATTATTCTTTGCGGCCAGGTAAAAAGTCGGCATATGCGTTTATGACTCAATATCCTTTTTCATACTATACCCGGATGTTAACGGTCCAGTACCCTGTGGATATTGAGACGCTTCTCACCATGGCTTCTTCTTCTGAGCCAAAGGAGAACGGGGAGCCAAAGATTTTGTCCATGGGGGCTGAGGATCAGTTTTTGTGGTCCCGATTCGCAGAGCTGAGTGAATTGGGTTTGCAAAAAGAATCGACACAAGTCTTGGCTTTATTAGACCATAAAATGCAGAATAATAGTGCATGGAATCAATTCCTCGTGAGTAAATCGTCTGAGTTTGCTTACCCAAAGTATCAAACCATATCCGCAATGCGGCTTTATCAGCAACGTCGGCAGCATGACTTAAAAAAGTTACTCTACTCACTGTACCCACGTTTTATGTATGATGAGATTCAACAGGTATTGCAGTCTACGAAAAGTCCTTTGAGTTATCCGATGGTGGTGTCCTTAATTCGTCAGGAGAGTGCATTTCAGCCTGATGTTAAATCTTCTGCGGGTGCTCTGGGATTGATGCAACTCATGCCAGCTACTGCACGCATTACAGCCCGCAGGACTGGGAAATCTTCGTATAATTTACGCAACCCTCAAGACAACCTCTTTTTAGGAGTGAGCTTGTTGAATCATTTATGGAAAAAGTATGATGGCAAATGGCCTTATGTATTGTCCGCCTATAATGCAGGTGAAAAAGTGACTGACCTGTGGATTCGCCTAAGAGGCAAGCTATCGGAAGAAAAGTTTGTGGAGTCGATTCCTTACTTGGAAACCCGCAAATATATCCAATTGATTCAGCGGAATGTCTACTTTTATAGTCAATTAGAAATGCAGCGAAGTAAACAAAGTACTTGAACAAGAGTGATGGCTTTAGGGTGAGTTACGAGAGAAGTTGCTGGGGATATGGAGGAAAGCTAAAGTGATGGGTGAAGTGCAGTATATATTGGGTATAGACCAGGGGACCACAGGGTCCACGGCCTTGGTCAGCCGCTTTGATGTTGCAAACGCACAAGTTACTGTCCTGGCAAAAAAAACAGTTTCCTTTGAGCAGCATTATCCCCAGCCAGGATGGGTGGAACACTGTCCACAGCAAATTTGGGATTCTGTACGTGAAAGTTGTTTAGCCGCGGTGCAACACGCGCAGGATGTAGAAGATTCTTTTCACAAGGAAAAGATATCGGCTGTCGGGATCACAAATCAGCGTGAGACCACGGCTTTTTTGCGGCGCTCGGACCTATCTCCTTTGCGTCGTGCTATTGTGTGGCAGTGTAAACGTTCTGTTGAGTTGTGTAAAAAGTTAAAGTTGCAATCTGGTGATATAGAGCAAAATTTGATGCATGCAACGGGTCTGAAGCTAGATCCGTATTTTAGTGCTACCAAGATTAAGTGGGCGTTGGAGAATGATCCCCAGGTACGTCAGGCTTTGGACACAGACGACTTGCTGATTGGCACGATAGACACTTTTCTGGTAGCTAAGTTAACTGGGGGAGAAAGTGTGGTAACGGAGCCGTCGAATGCTTGCCGTACCTTGCTGTACAATATGCGCACTTTGCAGTGGGACGATAGCTTGCTCCAAACATTTGGTCTGGAGGAGGTCAAGTCATGTCTGCCTGTAGTACAAGATAGTTTTTCGTTGTTTGGCCGTTGTCGAGGGTTGGACTTTCTCACGGATGGTGTGCCGATATACGGTATTTTGGGGGATCAACAAGCGGCGTTGTTAGGGCATGGTTGCACGGTTCCTGGAGACACTAAATGTACCTATGGCACAGGCGCATTTGCACTCATGCAGCTAGGAGATAAGCCTGTATATTCTAAACATGGTTTATTGACTACGGTTGCATGGAAACATGGTGAGCAAACAAAGTACGCTCTTGAAGGCTCTGCCTTTATTGCGGGAGCTGCGGTGCAGTTTATCCGTGATGCTCTCCACTTTGTGGACACAGCTGCGGAAACAGAATCCCTTGCTGCCGAAGTGATCGGTGCTCCACAAGTTTATTTCGTACCAGCTTTGGCAGGCTTGGGTGCACCGTGGTGGAGTCCAGAGTCGCGAGGGGCCTTTTTTGGATTAACACGGGCGACAACAAAGGCGCAAATGGTGCGTGCGGCCTTAGAGGGGATGGCTTTTCAGGTTTGTGATTTACTGGCTTCTATGGAAAAAGACAGTTTCTGTGAGATGCAGTCGGTGCATGTAGATGGGGGGGCTTCGGCAAATTCTATTTTAATGCAAACTCAGTCTGACTTGAGTCAAGTAGAAGTGTGTCGACCTACTAATTTAGAAACGACTGCTTTAGGTGCGTGCTTTGCAGCTGCATTGGGTGGAGGTTGGATTGAATCAGTGGAGCAGGTCAAGTCTTTTGTAGAAACCGAAAAAAACTTCACTCCACAGCAGGGGGTTGAGGTGATGCAGGCTCAGCGGGTAATGCTTCGTGGCTGGCATGCAGCAGTGGAGTGTGTCCAAGGATTCAGCCGTTTTCAAGCGTCACTCGCGAGTACTGGTCATACGAAGTGAGTTCCCGCACCTTATGTGCCACACGGCGCAGTTCTTGTAGGTAAGGTGCGATAAAGCTGTAGCGCTGCTGATATTGTGTTGGAGTAAGGTGAATGCCTATTTCTTTGGCAAGACGGCTATGAGGGCCAAAGTGGTTGTCTAGATGTTCTTCGAGGTGTTCTACTGAGCTAAACCAGGTACATCTGTTGGCTTGGTCACTTGCCTTGAGCTTGTTGGATACCATGCTGTAGATGTTTTGATAAAGATCATGTTTTTCTGGATCGAGCAAGCTTAGCCAAGTAGATGTTTCAGCAACACGATATGCTGCTGCAGTGGTGATGGGTTGGCCCTGCCTCAGGATAGCTGAGATTGTTGGAGATGCATCGGTGCCAACGGTGGTGGCAAGGTTGGCTGCTGTGTAGCAAAACGGAATGAGGGTATCTCCAATCATACATGTGGCAGCATGCCAAGCTACTTTTGCAGTGGCAGACTTTGTGGTGGCATGTTGTGTTGCTTTGAGTTCTGAGTAAGAAAGGTGGGTGTGGGGCATGGCTTGAATAACGGCGTGACAGGCATAAAGATTCATGATCTCGCAGGCAACGGCATATGTAATGAGCAGGCTAACCCCGTGCCTTTGCCACTCTTGTGCGGTTTTTAGGGAAGTGTGAGCCTTGGTGAAGACTTGTTGAAAATGCCAGTTCTCCAGTTGTAAGAGTGTGTTCAAATGTTTAGGCTCCGCAGCACAAGCAGCTGCTTGGATGGCCTCTGTGATCCAGGCGCGTTTATCACAGAAAAGAGAGTATGCACGTGGGTAAATATCCTGTTTATGACGGCAGAATACCTGATAGCTGTTTTGGTTGATCAAAGCGATTCGGGAAAGATTTGTAGGAGGGCAAGTCATGATGGCCTGATATAGGATGGTCTCTTGTAACTCACCTGGCAGGTCGTTAAAGTGTTGTTTTTGTGGCTTCTTAGAGGGCTGAGGGGCTGAAGCTATAAGGGGCCACCAGCTGCTGTGGCATAAGAGCAGCCATAGTAATACGGTCGAAGAAAATGAGGACATATGCTTTCCTTTTATTCGAGTACTATAGCAAGTGCTTGAGTGATGGTGTGTCCGCCGCGTATGAGCTGTGCTGTGGATAGCGCCCGTGTGGGGTTTAGGACTCCTCCTGAAGCAACGACGCCTTGTAAGCTTTGCTTATGATCTACGGTAGCAAGGAGAATGTGTTTAACCTCTTGGGGTGATAACTGTGGACAAAGGTCTCTTATTTTTCCAGCAATTCCACTGACGGTAGGAGCGGCTTGACTTGTGCCACTCATGGGTAGGGTGTGGTTGTGTGGTACGGAAGACTCAATATCTACTCCAGGGGCAGCGAGATCGACGCCTGTCCCAAAATTAGAAAAGCCGGCTAAAGATTGTTTTTGTTCATCCCAAGCAGCCACGCGGAGCATATTCTTTGCGGTAGCGCTGATGGGAATGTGGACATCATCATCGACATTTTGGTGGCTATTGCCAGCAGCAAAAACAAACAGACACCATGGATTTTGCTGCATAAGACTTTGGTAGTGCTGCAGATAGATATGTTGTAACTCATGGAATAGTTCGTTTGCAAGCTCGGTATCGTGAAGGTGATATTGCTCCATCAGTCGTTGTACCAGTGCTTTGGAAAGGTTGACTCCGTATGAACCATTGAATACGGAGATGTGTTTGGCTTCAAGGAGTTTGGCCATTTCTTCGGTTAAAGATGCGTTACGTTGTGCATATTGCTGTAGTTTTTCCCGCAAGATTTGTGTGAGATGTATGCGCTCCTGAGGAGAAAGTTGAGTTTTGAGTATATTTGGTTGTTGTGTTGCTGTTGTGGATGGCTGAGGAAGCTCGAATAGGTCTGGGATCAGTCGTATGGGAAAAAGGGCCAGCTGAGGATCTGCTTCCGCAATGATTCCTGCGACATGAGTTCCGTGGGAGGCCTGTAAATATTCATCTAAACGTTTGGTAAAACCTGGAGTTTGCATTTTCTGGATGAGCCAGTTGTTTTCTTCTCCAGTAAGAGGATCACTTTTATGACGTTTACGTAAGGCTAAAAAACGCGGAAAGTCCTCGTCATAGAGGCTTTCGACCTTGGGATTGTAGTTCGGTTGGTCTGGTTTGATAAGATTGCTGCTGATATCCGGGCAGATGTGATTTTCGGAGTTGGAGCACCATGCTTGCACTCCATGTGTAAATAAGCGTTCGTGTTTTATATCGACACCCGTGTCGACCACTGCGATGAGAGTAGCCCCGTCTGTAGGTGTGCCGAAATTTGTGAGTCCAATCATGGCTCCAGCAGCGACAGCAGCCCAAAAGCGTGTTGCGGGCTGATTTGCTGTGGAGGAGTGATCAGGAGTGCATGCATACGGGGGCAAACGCACCTGTGGGGTGTGACTTTGCTCGCGTATGCATGTTGCCGGATTCCAGCGGGAGTGATGGGACAAATGTAGGGGTAAGCTCGTGGCAAAACTTAAGCTTAGACTGATGGCCTTGATGCTGGGTAACATGCGTGTATTCCTTGAGTGTGGAGGACGACAACCCCTGTGGGGTTGGCTACGCATGGTAGTATAAGGTCAAAGTTTATTCAACCACAGATCAAAGATTCCCTTTTGATTGAGGAGTGAACGGCTTAGCGTGTACATTGAGCACTGGCTTGGTTGCTTTTCCGAGGATATCAAACACTCCGTGAGTATCTCGCTTGTAGAGATAACCATGATTATCAAGATACAGCTGTACGGCTTCCATAAGTCCCCCATTTTCGGGCGAATTGGCGATGATTTGTTTGTGGGCGAGTTTATCTTGTTTGTGGGCTTCATCCACAATCATCAGTGCGACTTCTTTAGGAAGGTTGTAGATCCACTGGGTATTGATCTTTTCTTGTTGTGCTAAACTTGCGATGGACTGTGGGCTAAATAACTGTGTGATGCGAAGATCAAGCTTAGACATGGTGTCTCTGAGGGGGTCTATATAAACATTCTGTTGGATAGCTTGGTCTAGTAAATGAAGAGAAGAATCGCGATCTCCTGCCTGTTCACAGGCAGAGATGAGGGTATTGTATGAGATGGCATCGGGCTGCATACCGTGTTGTCGCATTTGTGCAAACAGGTAAAGGGCAGCGTAGTGATTGCCGACTTTCATATATATGGACATGGCCGTATTGTATGCGATAACATCAGGTTGGATGTTCATGCTTCGCATCTCTTCAAACAGATAGAGTGCCATTTGGTATTCACCGCCAGCCTCACAGGCAGACATCACTTCACTGTATGAAACCACAGTAGCAAAGATGCTACGTTCCTGCATCTGGCGTAAGAGGGTGAGTGCTGTGTGAGCATCGCTGATTTTTGCACAGGCACAGATGACACCATTATATGAGATGGCGTCAGGGCTGATGTTGTGCTGTTGCATCTGATGCAGTAGCGTGAGGGCTGTATCCTTGTCTCTGGCTTCTGCGCAGGCAGAAATAGCTGCATTGTAGGCGATCACATCAGGGCGAATCCCATGTTGGTGAATTTTCTGTAGCATCTGTGTGACAAGCTCTACCTTGAATTGATCCCGTATTGTGAAGTCTTTCCGTATCCGAGAGGTGACGCTCGCAAAACACTTAAGGACATCGCGTGCTGTTTTGTGTGCATTCTGGTAGCCTTCAAGAACCTGATCCACAGAGTAAGAAGGTGCTGCATAGACAGACGAGTGTACTAATAGATGCGATAAAATATAGTATAAATAAAGTTTTTTCATGATGACTACTCTAATTAAATGTAAATTAAAAGGTTAATTTTATATCAGGTTGTATAATTATTGTCAACATTGATAAATAAGATTCTGTACAAGGTGATTTATCTTTTTTTGAGAGCCTGGCCTAGATGAAGTTCCCTTTGGAGGGTAGCTAGAAGAGATGATCTAGCCCTCCTGGGGGCTTAAAATACTTTAAATAAAAGAAAATTTTTATATATTTTTAAATATTCTAATCTCTCAAGCTATAAGCACCGATGGCCTCGGAGTGGTGTGTGGAACGTTTTTCTTTTTAGGTCGTTGGGTGGATATTGTAATGATAGATGTGATGAAACAAGCGGAAGTGTGTGTGGACCAAGACATAGATGCTGTGGCTATTGCTATTTTCTTGCAGCGTTTTGAAACGAGTGAAGCTCTCTTAAGGGAGCAAATAACCCGATCAGCGCCGAATTTTTCCTACAATGAATACTATCTTTTATTGCGCTTAATGGAGCTTGAAGTTCGCCTCGAACGTAGTCATGGTTCAGTGCAAGAGTTTTGTGCAGAGCTGTCTTCTATGACTCAACTTTCTCCTGTGGAAGTAGAGCTTATTGAAGTTGCCGCACACTACTTTTATGA
>JAPPOJ010000272.1 GCA_028817975.1 Zetaproteobacteria bacterium
ACTCATCTAACTTCTCGTCGACTGCTTCAAAGGTGGTTTCACCGGTAAGCTCCTTGAGGGCGTTAATGGTGTACTGGGTGTCTGGGTCAGAGCTATCCCATAGCTGCATAGCTGAAATCATAGAGCAGCGATTATGCTTGTGATCATACTTGCCGCCAAGTTTGCGTTGATTCCTCCATTCAATTCTTGTGGCTTCACGTGCTGTATAGTAGACATAATGTGGGCTAGAGAGACACTCAGCTTTCCACTCTTCTGTGGTAAAAGGCTTATAGCAACCAAAAAGCGCAAATGTAACAATAAGTAAACGTTTCATATTTTTTTGTACCTCGTTAAAATAGGATATAGAGGAAAGGTGATAGCTCCTATTCCCCATATTAACAGATCGTTTTGAATCGGTTCATCTACCTTTTTGAGTCCAAATTCCTTGGCAAAAGCAATCGGCAGTTTCCAGCAGTTAAACGTGGATACGCGGTATCTTTTGGTTTTAGCCCAATCCACCGTCCAGACCATTGCTTCCATAATCGATAGGTCAATGTCTCCAAGCTTTTTTCTCTTTTTATGGAGTAAAGGCATTTCATCCGCGATGGCCCCATCCCCACCGAAAAAGAAGTTTTTAGGCATAAAATGAGCTTCTGTGAATGCTTCATTTGGGTCTTTTGCATAATTATCCTCAAATAATAAGCCCCCGTGTTTGGCTTTGGGAAACTCAGGTATGTTCCCTTCAATCAAGTAGACCCCAGTGGAAACTCTCCGCTCTCCATACCTCCAATCCAGAGAAAACGCTTCCCAGTGCTTTAAATGTGGCCTGGTGCGGAGCTTATCCTCAAAAGAGAGATAACGGTCAAACTCTAGATTGCGAAAGCCTACCTTGCCGTCGTCGAGTTCGATCATCTCGAACAGCTCCCAAGGTCCGGCTGAGGCCTTTTGCACCACTTCCTCACCTTCGACTCCGATATAAGTTCCTTTGTCGCTTTGTAAAAAGCCAAGGTTCGGGTTGTAATTTCCATACCTGTCAAAGTAGATTTGACGAAAGCTAAATTGTTCCCAGGAGCCAAATTTCAAGACTTGTTCAAAGTCATGGTGATTTTGAGGACTGACATATCTATGCTCATGGGTTACGAGACCAAAGGTGTAAGACGAAGCATAAGCCTTACCGTGAGGTAAAAAAAACACAAGCCACAGAAAAACACGCACCATACCGACCTCCTATCTTATGGGTTACGCGAATATTTTACGCGAAGCAAAAAAGGGAAAGAGGAGGATTCTAAAATCCTTGGTAGATAAAGGCTTCCCGCCTGCGGGGTCGTTTTTTGGAACTTGTTATTTTTTCTTTTTACGCCTTTGGATATCGTGTTGGATAATGTCCATGCAATGTTTCATCCCCGCAAAAAATTCTCGACTGCTTTCCACTGATTTTGGGTCTTTGAGTAGTGCTGTCACAGGTTCGTTCAGTCCTTTGGCGATGGCTGCCATCTTTGAGATGGTGATGTTGGGGCTGGAATTTTCTAGGGCAGAGACAAATCGGATGCTAAGTTTACTCCTCGCGGCGAGTTCTGCTTGGGAGAGGCCCTTGCTGGTGCGTATTCTCCGCGTGTTTTTTGAGACTAATTCTTCTATTTTCATATGATATCCCCATTTTTATCCTACCTGTGTGTCGCTCGAATTATATATGATATATTGCGTATATATACATTTATTTTGCTTATTAAGAGAATAATGTTTAGGTAAACATTCTCTGTTGAAACATAGGATTTTATTTGTTATGCGCGCAATTTTTAGAAAGGGTGTGATTTACGAAGTGAAATATAGCTTCTCCAATGTGGATGGGGTCGTGCTAAATGAGCTTCGTAAGCTCATTGGTTCGGGGACTTATGCAGACCGGGTTATTGTACATGTTTCCGATTTGAGCTATCTAGGGGGTGAGGAGTACCATTTTGGGGAAATACATACTACGGGTAAAGCAGCAGAGATGTATATAGATAGCATCATCGAAAACGTGTTTGGTGTTGAAATTCTTGAACTGGTTTAAGAGTTCCGCTCAGAGTATTCCTCCACCACTTCCAGTTGTGTGATCGGAAGGAATGTCTTGCTCTGACTACGGAAGGTAAACAACCTGTCATCCCCTCAAAGTCTAACCGACTTTACCCTAGAGAGTTTGACAAACATCTCTACAGAAGTAGGCATCTCGTAGAAAATCTATTTGCTAAACTCAAGCAATATAGATCTATTGCCACAAGATTTGATAAACTCTCACAAGTGTTTCTCTCTGCAGTTTACATGGTAGGCGTAGTCATATGGCTTATTTGACGGCACGCCCGATTGGTAACATAGAAAAGACAATGTCAATTCTACCGTTTTTTCCTCAGCATGATCGAGCTTTTGCTGGTTCATTGCATATTCAAGCCCTTCTCGGATAGCTCCATAAATCTTATTTGCTTGGGACTCGGGGATGTCTGTAAAAGTCAGATAGCAACATTTGGCTCCGTCCTCCCCGTTATCAGCTATAAGTTTTTGGATATACTCACCTTGCTTTAAAGTTGCATTAATTTGATCCTTAACAGGAACATCGACGGCTCTAAAAGGTAGGTTTGTGATTGGCCGATAGCCGGATGTTGTGTGCATGTCTCGTGCAAGCATTTTTTCTTCGACCATGGTATCCAGGATCATTTTGGTAAGCGCTGTATAGAGTGTATTGCCGATTTTTGAAGATTCAGGAGTATGAGTACCAAAAGGGGAGATATCTTGTCTGATTTTCTCCCAGATATCGATGACTTCGACGGGATACTCTTGGTAGTAATGGTAGACTTCCATGAAAGGCCCATTTGGGGAGAGTTCAAGGTATTTGTCTGTGTTCATATTGAAGCTCCTTCAACAAATTCTATGGTGCGAAGATATTTTTTCATGAGTGGAAAGGGTTATCTAGGGGTGCCTGATTTTTACTTGAGCGCATTGGATGGAATGACGTATGGAAAGGCTGCTAAGTGAGCATCTGAGCAGTACTCAAAATCTCAGGACAGCGTTATTTTTAACGCCATACATGAATCTTTGCGGAATCTAGGGTCAATCCCCACGCATCATCCTAAATATCCTGGGCGGGGGAGTGTGTGTTTATCCCGTGGTGACGACTTCTTGGCGGCAAGTGGGGCAGGTATTGTGCGTGTGCAGCCACGGAAGGATGCAGTCTTTATGAAAGGCGTGGTGACAAGGCAGCTGGAGCCCGTCGGCCCCCTCGGGGGTATCTAGGATATCTTCGTAGCAGATCACACACTCCTGAGGCGCGTCTTGGCAAGGGTCTACGAGGGTGCAAGCAGCTTCGACTTGTTGCAGCCGGGGTTCGCCGAGGCCTTCAGTGTAAATCAGGAAGAGGCTTTGAAAAGAGTCCAGTCGGTCTTCAAATTCGCTCACTTTGATTTCGTTATAGTATTTGAGCATCCGTACATACCTGCGCAGCCGCACTTTCCCCACCAAGTTGCGTTGTTGCTGGGTCAACTTTTTCTCGTAGTAGCGGCGGAGGTGGTTTTTCTGGTGCTTGAGGCATAAATACAACGAACGCAGTGGGTCGACGAGCCGCAGCAGGGTCTTAAGCTTGCGCGGGCAAAGGCCTTGAGGTTGAGAGTTGAGCTGGAGGAGCCATTGATATTTGTCAAACAAAGACTCCAGACGTTGTTGGGTGGTGATGAGTTTAAAGTGGGTGCTCTGAAACCAGTCTTTGGTGAGCTGTGCGGGCTCCGTCGCGCGGATGGGCAGTGCCGAGCCATCGCGGAGGCCGCTGACCGCATATTTTCCTTCGAGAAGATCTTGGCGTAAGCACAGTACTTTGGCGAGGTCGCCCTCATGTGCGCGCCCCTCGCGTGGAGCAAACAAGGCTATTAAAAACAATCCCACCACCAGCTTTTGCATCGATCTTTATCCTTTACCGCCTCAGCGTGTGTTCACATTGGCATGTAACCTAACATGCTTTTGATCTTTCGACATCTGGTTTGTGGAAGCGTGCGTGTGTGCGGGCGACCTCTCCCGTGACAGCGCATGATGCCTATTGGCTAAAAGCCTTGGGATGCCTAGATTTTGAGATATGTGCGCAGGCTCGGTTTTGGTTGGCTCAAAAAAACAGTGTAGGCTAGTGGATAGAGAAGCAAAGTAGAGGAGCCGGGTGGCCCCTCTGCATGACTCACCCCTTTCCAGGAAAGGAGCAAACCATGTAGCACCTCGGACGACATTGCTGCCGCATGAGGATGG
>JAPPOJ010000251.1 GCA_028817975.1 Zetaproteobacteria bacterium
GCCTAAACGGCATCTTCAGCGCCAAGCAACAAAAAGGAATCATCACAGAGGTAGAGTAAGCCCACAACATAGAATCCTGCAACCTATAAATTCGAGGTCAACCATGAAAGCTATTTTTATTATTGCCATATCAGTCTTTATCTCTCTTCAATCGTATGCTACAGGTTCCATCAGTTTCAATGGCATAAACTATCCGGTCAAGCAAATTGTTAAAAGTGATTTTCACAACCTACATATGGAGGAATATGAAACCTACCTACCCATGCCTCGCCACGGCAATAAAGAAGTAAGGCTTCTCATCCTACTCAACGACCTCGAATTTTTCCTTCTCAAAGGAGAAGAAATCGCCATCATAGATAAGATGGGGCTTTCAACAAGCATTGATAAGAATAATGTCTACTCACTCGACGATAGCGAAAAAATACCATATCTTGCAACCACACTCATGAAAAAGGCCGGAGTACAGTTACCGGCCATACAGCAGATGACCATCATACACCCTAGATGCTCCACCAAGAGCGAATCTGAGTACTGCGACAACTGCTGGAGTGCTCAAGGATGCAAACTAAATCGATGTGGATTAACAGAATGCTGGTGGACAGAAGGGTTTAAGTGCCAGTAATCTTCAATACAGTTTTAGACATGACTAAACATGCCATACTAGGAGCCATCAAAAAAGCTACCTGCCAGAAGTCACTCCCCGGAAGAGTCATAGATTTGAGAATCTCCGCTCCCGTAAATAGGGCCACCGCAATAGCACCCCAATAAAAGCCTTGCCAAAACTTGAGCGACTTTTCCTGAGAGGAGAAGTCTTTCAGACCACCTCTACCACTTTTAAACAGAAACACAACACCAAACAGGAGACAAATACTGTATGTCGGCAAATCCCAAAACATGCTTGCTCCCATCCCATCCAAGATGGATTTAAGGAGCAACGCACCTACACACACCATCGCCCAAAAAATACGCATATAACCTCCCTCAAGGAGATCGGATATACCTCTGCTAAGCTTAGAGAAATAAATTTACTCAATATATTCAAATTTTTACACCTAAATCCTAGACAGTCGAATGTATGCACTGATTCCACGCCTTCCCATCAAGAACGCCATCAGTCACTTTAAGATCACTTTCTTCATAACCCGGAGTCTTATGTAATCGATCCAAGGCAGCCAACTAAAACGCTAGCCCCGCCAGCATCATCCTATAAAAGGCTCAAAGCCTCCCCAAATAAGACGCTTGCCATCAAAAGGACACTCACCCTCAACCATCATAGAGTCCATACGTGGATCTGCAAAGACTTTACGATTCACCTCATCACGTGCTTCACGTGATGCATACTCTACCACTGCAAAGATCACCACCTCATCCTCCTTGAGCAAAACACTGCGAGGAAAAGAGGTCAATTTACCCACAGCCGTATCGTTTGCCATCCACTCACGGTAAGAAAGAGCGCCATGCTCAAGCCACACAGCACGTGATAATTCGGCTAACTTACGATAGGCATCGAGACTTTTTTTAGGAATAGGGGCAATATACGCATCTACATAAACGTGCATGTACATTCCTTATCATGACACAACTCTATATAAAATGACCATACCTTTACTGCCAGCATAACATCATATGAACAGTCACAAACATGGGCTGTTTTTGCTAAACCACGTGCCCCAAATGAGCTGCTCCCCCTTGATCACCTCAACGAGGTGGCCTGCCCTAAATCACCCCTCATTTAAAATATTTCTGCGCTTCTCTTAACATAAATACTCATCACATTTGAATCTTTCAAGATGGCTATGCTAACTTCTCTCATATACAGAGAATGTTATACAAGGAGTCCTTATGTTGATGATGTTTCTGCTCTGGCTTTTGCCTCTTGTTTGGATAAGTCCTATAGAAGGGAACACTCCCCCTTCAGAACCTCCAGAAACTGAGATAAATTCACAACAAACGGTCATCGAAGATTATATTGACACCCACAAATTCAGGCAATTTATCAACTCTGAAACTCTTAAAGAGAATATTGTCGATCGATTCCATAATCGCCCCACCAACTGTCCTCTCAGCACCAACTTAAAACTAGCAGAAATTCAAGATAGGCTTATCCAAGTCTCCAGCGCTCTGAAAAAAGGTCGTTGTTATGCAAATAATCAAACAATACTCAATGGTTTTGATGAACTTTTTCAAAATTCAGAAGGTTTTCTCGATCCCAGCGCCGCTGGCCCCATGGGTGGCGCATTTGGAGGAGGGTTCGGCGCGCCTCCTCCTGGAGCCGTACCCGGTGGCAACCCCACCAGGCCGATCGCCATTGTCAATCCAATACGCCGGCGACAAATTCTACAGGTCATGTCTAAAGTCGCACAGGACACAACTTGCCTATCCAACTTTAAACAAAAGGGGCTCCTGCCCACAGTCGCTAATTTGGCTACCAATGTAGGCCTTGTCGGCTCAGTGATACCCTCTTCAAATGGTATGCTCGTCGGAGCTGCTGGACTCACATTGGGAACTTCCTTAAAAATTCTTTCAGGTCTATTTGAAGCTCCATTTGATTGGAGAAAAAACGAAGAGAGACAGCAGTTTTTGGATATCAATTGTGCATACTTTCAGCTCCGCAGAGATATCGAGTATGCAAATGTATATGATTTACGCGATGAGCATATTGATGCAAAAATTCAGCAAGCACTCAAACAGCAAGAAGTCATTTTAAATTACTTAAAAGAACTCAGTGAAAAACAAGAAGTTTTCATGGCAGGATTTCAAACCGATAGTACAAGATACATCAAAAAAGAACTCGGAGAGGGTGTGGTTGAATTTCATCGTTCAATGGGAGACATTCTCAATTTATTGGAAAAAATACTCTCCCCTGAAACTTCCGATACAGAGGGAAACCAACTCCAAGTGCAAATTATCGACCTGAGTGTCAAGTCATTACCGACTTTAAAGCCTTTCATCCAGAGGGGTGACTTTTTTAAAGCCATGAAAAGCAATTTGACAATATTCCAGTCCAATTATAGCTTTGTCTCCGAACTGATTGAAAAACTCAATGCTAACCTCGTTGACTTTCACGCACTCCCCCTCACCGATTTTAAAAAAAACTTCGCCTTTCCAATGTTTCACTATCTAGAACAAATTTACCAAGACGTTAATAAAATATTCTCTCCTGCACTGCATCACTTTTGGCATATGCCACGATCTCCAAAGCAAGAGATCACCCAAGCATCCGCCTATCATCAGATCCAAGACGCCTTTGATTACTGGGAACAACAACTCAAGGTGGTAGCAGGTCGACTGGAGCTACGCATCGCAACCCTGAAAAGTAAAGATCGCAAACTTGAATTTAGCGCCACAGACGAGAGCACTCATGCCAGCTACTCTATTCTGGAACAAAGCAGACAAATCTCGAATAAAATTAATGGAAGCATTGGCTACTCTTTTCTTAAATACCTACGTAAAAGTCTGGCACAAGAACATCAGAACTTCATCTCCCACCTACGACATTTTAAACAGAAATATGAGACCGAACTTAACTCACCCACCCCGGTCATAAACCGTTGGTTTTGCCGAGATGCGAATGGGCTACGTAGCAGTTGGGATAAAGCCCGCGCAACAAGAGAAGTCATCTACGACTTCGTCAGCACAAACTCAGGTATCTTTCACACCGATATCCCCAAACGGCGCCATTTATTTGGAGCTATTCCCTTTGGCACCTCTAGCCAGAAAAAGCTGCTCCAGCTTGTACAAGAAACCGAAAAGACCGTCGAAGATATCAAAAATCACAAGATGCCCACGCAAACTGATTTTTTCAAAAATAAGCAATTCAAGTCACGCACTATCCACAATCAATTTCAAGTCCACCAAGAGCTTCTGGCCGAGCGAACCGTGTTAGAAACCACATGGGCAAAAATGAAGTGCTATGACTACTTATAAGCGTCCAGCACCACAAACAACCTTAGCGTACAAAACTACTCCTTACACAAAATTCATCTCTCGTATGCTAGTCATATTGCAGAAAATATCCCATTTAGGAGTCCAACATGCGTACTTATATTTTTCGCTTTTCTCTTTGCTTGTTATATATTTTTCCTCTTTATGCGAATAACCAGACAACCGAGATTGTGTCTTTAAATGTAGGAGGCCACAACGTGCAAACACGCCTTTCTACTCTCAGCAGTGCACCTGGTAGTGCATTGTACACAATGTTCGCTGGAGACTTTTCTCCCGGAGAACAAACGCCTCAAGGTGTTTTCATCGATGAAAATATTGAACACATCCAACCCATTCTTCATTGGCTACGCCATCGCCAGTGTACCTTTAGAGACATTTCCCATGCGGAAGCCGTCTATCATGTTGCAGGAGTGTGGTGCGATGCCATGCAACCCGATATCTGTGAGTGGGCCAGAACAAATGGTAAGAATTCCAAAAGTAAGTGGCTACAAAGCTTATCTGTAGAGGAAGATAAAAGAGTGGAACCTGTAGCACGCTTTCGCCTCAAACGTCACGCGCAAACTTACCAGAACCGACGTATAGAGAAAAACTTCTGGCAATTGCAAGAGCACCAGGATACTCATACAGAGACTTTTGACTACCAGCTTCCTTTCAACCTAGCTAACCTGTACCTACAGCATGCCCAAAGACAAAACTCCGAAACGGAGCTAGTGTACTTTGGTCACAGCGAAAGTCAACCTAATGGCTCTCTTCCAGCAAAGTGGTTCGTCAAACACTTTATCTTGAACCTCAAGAGCAAGAAAACATTTGTCATTCGTCAACAAAGAATACAAGACAGCAGCCTATTAGAAAAGCAGGCTCAAAACATCGGAGAAGATATTCTAAATGCTCAGTGGATGGAAAAGATGCAGGGCGGATACATGTGCGTAACCGATGCTTCCAGCGCAACCTCAAATGATCGCATCGCCGGCGGAGTGCAACACCAGTATTTGATCTTAGACACTCAGACTATGCTACCTATAGATGCTTATCGCTTTTATTGGCCACAGGATTGTTTCTCCTATTTAAACGAAATGACCTACGTCCCCTAGACGTTCCTACCTAAGACATAGCCCATCACTTCACCTCCATTAATTCCACCTCAAAAATAAGCTTTGCATGAGGAGGAATACGGCCATATTTCCCCTTCTCCCCATACGCAAAGGCGGCTGGAATCTCTAGTCGCCGCTTGCCCCCCACCTTCATACCCAATAGACCTACTTTCCAACCTTCGATTAGGGTGTTGGCAGACATAGAGTAGCGTCTCGGCTGTTCAGGGCGCACATGGCGATCAAAGATCTTACCATCTGTAAAGGACCCTTGATAGTAAACATAAATCGTACTGTATGCTCCAACCGTTTCTCCATGACCAACATACAAGTCTTTCACCTTCAACCCAGGATAATCGGCCAAGTCCTTGGTGCAGTGAGCCAAGCACCATAACATACAAAGCATCCACGCACCAGAGAACCCCCTTCCAAATGTCAACACAAACTCACCCTCCCACAAAGTATTCACATGTCAGGATGAAAAAACAACTCACCCCACTCTTCTAACATCCTAACGAAGAGCGACCTAAATAAAGAGACACCCCAGATTCCAAGAGCACGGTCCAAGGCCCCCTAAAAAAGCATCTTCACATGAGCTTCACTTTTCTCAAAATCATGTAAGTATTTAATTTTATTAGAAACATTGCATACAGTGTTATTAAATGCTATACAGTAGAAAAACACGACATCTAGAAATTATAAAGTAAGGAGATTACTTTTACGCCCTGGGAGAGTTATGATGAAAGCTTTAAAGAAAAGAATATCTGCAAACATAAAAAGTATTCGCGAAGATATGAATCTGTCTCAAAGCAAGCTGTCCAGCAAGACAGGACTGAGTATTCGCTTCATCTCACAAGTTGAAAACTCCAGTCCGAATATGACTGTAGACAAGCTTGAAACTTTCGCTCAGGGCTTGGGGGTTCCCGTATCAGAGTTGATTCAAGAGGAAAAGGATGTAAAAAGCAACCGTGCATTCAAGGCGGGTATCAAACACTGTATTGATATATTAAAAAAGTCTTTGTAGAAAATACACACAGACGTCTTTGTTTCTTTACTCCGGCCAAGTCTACTCTTTAGGTTACACGCATCTTGCACAGAGAGACTACGGCCACACCACCACTTTTAGCCTCATCCGCACAACATTCATTTACAACCATAAAATAGAGACTCACACTTTGAAAATAAAGAGACTTATGCGGGGGGCTGTTTACGATTAAAAAACTTGCCCCTAAACTTCTTTTGCCTTGGGTTGTCAATCAAAAAGCCTGTACCACGCTCATCATCTACCCAGTCCACCGTGGAACCTTGAACATACTCATAGGTATCTTGATCCATGACGACTTCAAACCCCTTCCACTCAGGCCGAGCGAGCTTTAAATCCCCATCCGCTGCAGCATCAAAGCTCACGCCATAAGTAAATCCAGAGCATATTTTCCCTGCAATATAAACCCTTACAGGTAGTTTTGCCCACTCTTCCTTTTCATTTTGATATCTATGGACAGCATCCATCGCTCTTGCGGTGAACACCACCACCTCCTCCTGCGAAGCACCAGGGCCAGCTAAGTCACTCATTAAGCCTTCCTTATCCATTGAACGAATTTACACTCAGAATTACACAAGGAACAAAAGAGTGTCAAATGATAATGATTATCATTTATTTTAGTCAACCCAAATAGACACTCGATCTCCTAGTGGAGAGGCCTTTACAAAGATCTGTACATCCTATAGATAAAGGAAATAGCTACGGCAGAGAGTAAGCCGCACTCTTATTTAATGTTTACTAAAACACTAGACTTTAGTAAAAAACTACGCTATATATTAGGACAATACGCCGCGTTTTATATGAAGCACTCTAAGCCAGTCAAAGGAGCTACGCGTTGGCAAATAAGCAATCGAACGCCGAAGAGCTTACCAAAAGAAAATATGAGCACGGATTCTATACAGATGTCGAGTCTGTATCCTTTCCAAAAGGGCTCAATGAAACCATTATCCGTCGCATCTCTGAAATAAAGCAAGAGCCTCCATTCCTCTTAGATTTCCGTTTAAAAGCCTACCAATACTGGAAAAAAATGACTGAACCCACTTGGGCAAATGTCGACTATGCTCCAGTAGACTTTCAAGATTTACGTTACTACTCAGCGCCTAAGTCAAGCGCTGAAGGCCCCAAAAGTCTCGAAGAGGTGGATGCTGAAATTCTCAAAACCTTTGATCGGTTGGGAATCCCCCTTGCAGAGCAAAAACGCATTACCGGTGTCGCTGTAGACGCCGTCTTTGACAGTGTCTCCGTAGGAACCACACACCAGGAAGAACTCAAAAAGTATGGTGTCGTTTTCTGCTCTTTTTCCGAGGCTGTGCAAGAGTACCCCGAATTGGTACAAAAATACTTAGGCTCTGTAGTTCCTTATAAAGATAATTTTTATGCCGCACTAAACTCTGCTGTCTTTAGCGATGGTTCTTTTGTCTATATCCCCAAAGGAGTCCACTGCCCACTAGATCTCTCCACCTATTTTCGTATCAATGCTGCAGAAACAGGACAGTTCGAAAGAACCCTCATTGTAGCCGATGAAGGCAGCCGGGTGAGTTACCTCGAAGGTTGTACAGCTCCTATGCGCGACGAAAACCAGCTACACGCAGCTGTGGTCGAGCTTGTGGCTCTCAAAGATGCAGACATTAAGTACTCGACAGTACAAAACTGGTATGCCGGCGATGAACATGGTAAAGGCGGTATTTATAACTTTGTAACCAAACGCGGCATCTGCGCTGGAACCAATGCTAAGATCTCTTGGACACAAGTCGAAACAGGGTCCGCAATTACCTGGAAGTACCCTAGCGTAGTACTCAAAGGAGACCACAGCCGCGGAGAGTTCTATTCTGTTGCATTAACAAACCACAAGATGCAGGCAGATACAGGAACCAAGATGATCCACTTGGGTAAAAACACATCGAGTCGGATCGTTTCGAAAGGAATTAGCGCCGACCAATCGATCAATAGCTATCGTGGCCTGGTCAAAATTGGTAAAAATGCCCACAACGCCCGCAACCATACCGTCTGTGACTCCATGCTCGTAGGTTCAGAGTGTAAGGCAAACACTTTTCCATATATCGAAGCTGAAAACAACACAGCTCAAGTCGAGCACGAAGCTACCACCTCAAAAATTAGCGAAGACGAGATTTTCTATTTCACTTCCAGAGGTATCGGCGAGGAAGAAGCTATTTCGCTCTTACTCAATGGCTTCTGCAAAGAAGTCTTCAACCAACTTCCACTCGAATTTTCCGTGGAAGCGGTCAAACTTTTAGAAATGAAACTCGAAGACTCTGTCGGTTAAACAGCGAAAGGTAACCTTATGTCTCTATCAATACAAAATCTCCACGTAGAATTGGAAGGCAAAAAAATCCTTCACGGGCTCAACTTAGACATCAAAGCAGGCGAGGTCCATGCCATTATGGGGCCGAATGGCTCTGGCAAGAGTACACTTTCCAAGGTTGTTGCGGGACACCCGGATTATACCGTTGCAGAAGGAAAGCTCTTATACGAAGTCAATTTCAAACAAAAGGATCTCGTCCCCCTAGAAGCTTACGAGCGCGCCCGCGAAGGGGTATTTTTAGCCTTTCAATATCCCACAGAAGTTCCCGGGGTACAAAACTCTGAGTTCCTCCGAGCAGCATTCAACTCTATCATGCGTCATCAGGGAGGTGAAGAAATGGACGTGCTCGATTTTATGGAGTTCGTCCAAGAGAAGCTAGAGATGCTTAACATGAACCCCGAGTTCCTCAAACGTCAAGTCAACGTCGACTTTTCTGGAGGAGAAAAAAAACGCAACGAGATGCTACAAATGGCTGTTTTGTCTCCTCGTGTCGCTTTTTTAGACGAAACGGACTCTGGCTTAGATGTGGACTCACTTCGCCTCGTGGCAGAAGGCATCAACAAGCTACGTTCCGCTGACAACTCCACCGTACTCATCACCCATTATCATCGACTCCTTGAGTATGTACGTCCCGACCACGTGCATATTCTCTACAAGGGTAAAATCATCAAGTCAGGCGATCACACCTTAGCGATGGCTATCGAGAAAAAGGGCTACGAACCATTCATCCATAGCGCTTGCAACTAGGAGTCCATGATATGCTCGACACGACAGAAACCCACTTTAAAACCATCTACCAAGGCAACTCCAGGTCTTTACCACAACTACAACAGAAATGCTGGGAGCAGTGGGACCAAGCGGCACTACCCACACGCGCGAACGAAAGGTGGCGCTACTCCCGCCCACGCTTAAAAAGTTTTGATAGCTTTCCTTGGCAGGTCTCAACACCTCTCAAAGACGCTTCACCCAGAAAGCCAACGAGGTACGCTTGCAGCCGCCTTACGCTGGATGCTGGAAACATCGTCAGCTGGGAGGTCCATCCTGATGACCAAGAGGCACTACTCATACATGACAACAAACTCCCTTTTCAGTGGTTAGACAACACCCTAACAGCAATCAGCAGAGACCCCCTACTCTCTTTAGGAGTGGCTACCGCACGTACCTGCACGATGCTCGAAGTCCCTAAAAACACCACTGTCAAGCACCCTATACTGGTGGAACACCTGAGCCCCGAAGAAGCCTCTTTCACATCTTCAGCAATATGGCTCGAAGTGGGGGAAGGCTCTTCTCTCACTATTTATGAGAGCTCTCCCACGGCACAAGAACAAACATCCTGCTCACGTATGAGCTACATACACGCGCAATTGCGGAAAAATGCCAAACTAAACCACTTCGCCATGCACCACCTCCACCCCACAAGTTATTTGTTCTCAACCCTTGTCGTGGAGCAAGACAGCTACAGTCGTGTCGAAAGTGGTGCCTTTGCTTTTGGTGGTGCCTTGCAACGCAATACCTTTCTCGCACATCAAAACGGTGAGAATTGCGAAAGCTCAGGCTACGGACTCTTTGTCGGTAACGAACAGGAGCAAGTGGAACAACAGACAGAGATTGTTCACAATGGCTTTATGGGCAAAAGCTGGCAAAAGTACCGTGGAATTCTAAATGGCAATGCCTGTGGGGTGTTTTTAGGGGGTGTGAAACTTACAGAAGCGGGTCAGAAAACCGACGCACAGCAACTTAATAAAAACATCCTGCTTACAGAGGGTGCTAAAGTATACACCAAGCCTCAGCTCATAATTGATGCAAATGATGTAAAGTGTAGTCACGGAGCAACCATCTCACAATTACGCGAAGAAGAAGTATTTTATCTCACTTCACGTGGACTTCAACCTAGCGATGCTCGAAAAATGCTAAGCCACGCATTTGGCACCGAGATCATCCAGCAAGCTCCTGAATCTTTTCAAACGACACTTGCAGAACTACTATCTCAATATGTCAGTTAGGAATACCCCAAACATGGACGACCAACTCCAAATTTACCAACAAGTCATTTTAGATCACAACCGTAAGCCGAAAAATTTTCGTCAAATCAACGATGCCACTTACAAAATTGAAGGCTTTAACCCGCTCTGCGGCGACCACCTCTGGGTGTATTGTGTGGTAGATAAAAACAAAACAATCACAGACATTTCTTTTGATGGGCACGGATGCGCCATTAGCAAAGCAAGCGCTTCTATGATGACGGCATCTCTTCGAGGAAAAAGCGTAACAGAGGCCGTCAACATGTTTCATCAATTTCAGCAACTACTGACACACCAAATCAGTCCGGACACTGAAAATAATAAACTAGGCAAACTAAATATTTTTTCAGGAATCTGGAAGTACCCTTCCAGAGTCAAATGTGCAGGACTTGCGTGGCACGCTTTACATTCAGGCCTCTCAGGTGGCAACGATTGTGTTTCCACGGAGGGTACAGATGATGGGACTGTCAGCTCATAAATAAACATATACGAGAAACTTATGCTCCAATTTAGAATACAGTCTACCCCAAACCCGCTTGCACGTAAGTATGTTTTAAATCAAGATCTCGTTGCTCAAGGAAAGGTCACCTATCGTGACCGTTCTGAGTGTGAGCACGTCCCTCTCGCCACCTCCCTTTTGAGCCTAGAAGGGGTAACACAAATTCATTTGTTTGAAAACGTGCTCACTATTTCCCAAGATGGGAGTTGGGACTGGGGAGATTTAGACAGCCAAGTACAAGAAACACTCATTCAACAAATTGAAGGCCACGACATTCGCTTTGAACTTTACCAAAATCAAAGCCCTCAAAAAAAAGAACATACGAGTCCAGAACTTATCGAGATTGATGCAATCCTCGATCGAACGATTCGTCCAGGCCTACAACTTGACGGAGGCGACCTCGAACTGCTTGGTTTTGAAAATAACTTTCTAACCATCCGTTATATGGGGGCCTGTGGTGGGTGCCCAAGTTCAATGACAGGAACTCTAAACGCAATTCGGCAAATCCTGGCCGACGAGTACGATCCAAACATTGAGGTGGTAGCACTATAGTGCTTACAAAGTCTAACTCAGAGGTAAGACATGAACTTCACAGCAAAAAGCAGATATGCCTTAAAAATGATGCTGGACTTAGCAGATCACCAAAACGAAGGACCACAAAAGCGCCATGACATCGCCATGCGACAATCCATTCCTATCGACTTTATGGACCAAATACTCATACGTCTAAGGGAAAACGGCTTAATCGTATCTGTTCGAGGACGCTCAGGAGGTCTAAAGCTTAACCGTTGTGCCGATGTCATCAGCCTCTGGGAAATTTTTTATGCTGTGGAAGATAACGTTTACCCCGTCAAGTGCCTTACCAATAACGACTGCAAGCTCGAACACACTTGTATTTCAGTGGAAGCTTGGGCGGACGTGATCCATATGTTCAAAGACAACCTCTCTCAAAAAAGCTTAAAAGCAACTTTAGAAAAATGGCAAGCACGACAGCGACAGTTACAACACCCAAACTCATCACCCACAGTACAAAATAGCGGAACACCTATCCCTTGTAGTTAAGCTTCACCCATAGGAGGCAAAAGATTCAGAGGCAAAGGCTTTGCAAGATCAGCCAGTGGATACAGGCTTTTTTAAAAAAAGATACTGGATCTTTTTCCTGTTCTACACTAAAACAGTCGATTCCTAGGCACTTCATGGAAGAAATTTACAACAATCATATCTTGTAGAAGCAAGAAGGGTTTTCGAAAAACAGATTCATACCCATTCTCAAAACACCTTATATTTCAAGCAAAAAACAGAATACACAAACCTAACACTTGACATTTCACATAGACATATGTTATATTCGCCTTTGCCTTTGGTCCGCTACGGTTCGCTTAAAACCGTGTAATCAGCGTACTTTAAAAGGTTTTTAAAATTTTTTGAAGGCTTTTTGCCTTCACTTGGAGTGGCATATGTCGACTGAACAACAACAAGATCAAAAGCAAAATGATAAGGTGAAAAGGCTGCCCCCTTCCGTCGTGAAGGACATTGAGTTGAAGAACCAGGCTCGCAAATTAGCCCACTTGTCACCTATTTCCATCAAAGTGCGCCGTTGTATTACTTGTCAACAAATGTTTGAGTCAGCTGGAAATCGCAATTGTGGCTGCAATTCCCGTGGAACAGGGTACATTGCGGGACGGGAGATCATCTAATCACCGACCCTTTTTCCAGGGGCATGATGCATCATAAGGAAGTTCAAGCGCTTCAGCAACAGCCTTGCAAGTGAGACTCCCACCGTAAGTGTTTATGCCCAGTTCAAGCTCAGGAAATCGCTGCAAAGCTTCGCGAATGCCTAAATTGGCTATCTGCAATGCGTATGGAGTTGTGACGTTTGTAAGTGCGTAAGTACTTGTCTTAGATACACTTCCTGGCATATTAGTGACTCCATAATGGATCACACCATCTTCACAGTAAATAGGGTCGTCATGAGTGGTAGGGCGTATTGTCTCCACACTTCCTCCTTGATCGATAGCAACATCCACAATAGCAGACCCGGCCTCCATTCGCTTGACCATCTCTCGGGTAACAAGAGTAGGCGCCTTAGCACCTGTCACTAAGACAGCACCAATCACGAGGTCCGACTCTTCAACACATCTAGCAATATTCTCAGGGTTGCTCATCAACGTTGTAATTTGGTTACCAAACACATCATCCAGATAAGCACAACGACTTTGATTAATATCCACTACCGTGACTAAAGCCCCCATACCAATGGCAACTTTAGCTGCATTTATACCTACATAACCTCCACCAATAATAGTGACTTTACCCCTGCGGACACCAGGAACTCCACCAAGTAGCAACCCCTTGCCGCCAAACTGCTTTTCTAAGCAACGAATCCCTACTTGCACAGCCATTTTCCCGGCTACTTCACTCATCGGTTTCAGCAAGGGAAGCGAGCGATCTACTTGCTCAATAGTTTCATAGGCCAGCCCAATCACCTTACGCTCTAAAAGCTCATGGGTAAGCTTAGGGACAGCTGCCAAATGCAAAAAGGTATACAAAATCTGTCCTTCTTGCATACGAGCATACTCTTCTTCTATAGGCTCTTTGACTTTGATAATCATTTCCGATTCAGACCAGATTCTCTCCACACTCTCTATGGAAGCACCCACTTTAACATAATCTGCATCGGCAATTCCCGCACCCAACCCCGCACCTGCTTCAATCAGTACCTTGTGACCATTTTTCACAAACTGTTCCACACCACCCGGAACACAGGCGACGCGACTCTCACGAATTTTAACCTCTTTAGGAACTCCAATAATCATAGGCCTCTCCTTAAACATAGGACAGAGTAAAACAGTACAAATTAATCCATGATTTCCCACTGTAGTCCATCATATGCAAAGTCAATGTGGGGAGGAAGCCTTTTGCGATCTCTTTTATAATCAATGTCGTGACTTAAGTGGGTAATGTACCCTTTCTGAACACCTAAGCGCTGCATCATCTCCACAGATTCCATCACCGTATTATGAGTGTGATGTTGCTGAAAACGCACACCACTCGCAATCATATACTTCACTTTTCCCTGCCAACGAGTTTGAATAGATTCCGGCAACCCTTTAAAATCGGTTGCATAGACAAAATCACCAAAACGATATGCTGTGGTGCGTACACTACCATGAGGTAAAGTCACCGCTTCTACGTCCACATCATCCACTCTAAACAATCCTAGCTCTGGGACAGGTTCTAAGTTAACTTTAGGTAAGGCACCTAAGTAGCCTGTGTCTACAAATGCATACGCAAAGCGCACCTTCATTTCTTCATGCAAGTCTTCCCGTAGAAAGCAGTCGATAGGTTTTTTCTCCTTAAACAAAAAAGGACGAATATCATCAAAACCATGACAGTGATCCGCATGTAAGTGGGTATAAAGAATCGCACGCAGACTTTTCACACGTGCCTTCAACATCTGCAAACGGAACTCTGGAGCCGTGTCAATCACCACGGGACCACGCAAATGTGGACTTTCGATTAAGACCGAAGCACGACTTCTATGATGTATCGGGTCATCACTGGTACAGATCGCGCACTCACAACCCAAGGTCGGCACTCCTGTTGAGGTACCACTTCCTAAAACAGTAACCTTCATGCGAAACGGCTGCTCCATGCGTTCTCCCATATCTTTCTCATTTCTCTAAACATAACTGCTTAAAAACCTTCGCAACCGTTTCAAAAACCATAGCAGGAGTCAGCTCTCGCATACAACGAAAGTGTTTCTGGGGACAAGTTTGATGACCATGTAAACCGCACGGTCGACAAGAGAGTTCTCGCACCTGGCATACCTCATGCTTGGACGACAGAGGTCCAAACCCCATTTCTGGAATCGTCGCCCCAAACAAGACAACTGTAGGTACGTCAAAAGCAGAAGCAAAATGTACAGGCGCTGAATCATTTGAAATCAATAGGTCTAAAGCTTTAATCTCCGCGGACATTTGCCCAATAGAAGTCTTGCCAACTCTAGAAACTAAACGCTCAGCAGCACGCCCAGATCCATCATATTGACAAAAGTATTCCAGAAAGCTTTCTTCACGCTGCTTTTCGGCAATAGAGCCGAGCAAAGATAATTGCACACGAGGATGCATGTCCAGTATACTTACAGCCAACTGAGCAAAATAGTGCAATGGCCAGGCTTTTGTCGCCCAAACACTTCCCAAAGCAAGTCCGATCGTGTAGATCATATGTGGAGGAGTCGACTGGATACGCGCGGATACATCCAAGCCAGGACGCGCTGCAATAACCTGTGTACGATCAACTCCCAAAGGCTCCAACAAAAGCGCTATCCGTGCTGCCTCATGTAATACCGCAACACGTGGAACAGCTACCCAACGAAGCCAAGGAAAACGAGCACCTTCCTCATAAGCAATGGTAGAGAAGCCTGCCGCCCAAGCAATCAATGCAGAGCGTGTACTTTTATGGGGCAATAGCATCACCGTACGTGGATCACCTTTCAGACGATGACAACGTAAAAACTGACCTAACCGAGCTAGCGTTTGCCACAACCATTCCGTGCGCTTTTTTATAACAAAAACACCCTCAACCTCAGGACACTGCGCAAAGACCTTTTCACCCACCGCATGAGTTAAAACAAACTGGCGTACCTCAGGGAACTGCTTTCTAGCAAGGCGAATCGCCGCAGTAGTCAGGACACAGTCACCTAAAAAAGCTGTCTGCAGCCAAACAATATTCTCATAGCGTGCTAACATACCTTGATGGTTCCAATACTTTTTTATAAACCAAAGCATCTTCGCCATCTGCGTAATACGCGCGACGGCGCCCTATTTCCGTAAAGCCTGACTTTATATATAACTGACGAGCTGCACAGTTATTGGATTTCACCTCAAGAAAAACTTCTTTAACCTGATGTTCTATTAAAAACCGTTCCAAATACCTAAGCAAACGTCCCCCAATACCTTGACCTCGCTGAGTCTCACCCACATAGATATACATTACTTCCGCAGAATCCACCCCTAACAGAACATAAAGAGCACCAACTACCTGCTGCTCAAACGTAACTGACCAAAAATGATACCGCGACTGCTCAGCCCCTAAGGCGGTAGCAACATCAGCATAACTGTGGTACCCCCAAGTCGAGCACAAATAACGAAGATCATGCTCAGCAATATTCAGGTCATGTATCTTGCGCACAACGATCAAATAACAAATACTTTCATTTCAGAGGGTGAATAAGTTGAAAAATATCAGCACCACTATGCCAAAACCCTCGATGGCGTCCAGAAGCATTTCGCTGCCAGTTTGTATTACCACCACTTTGAAAAATAAGAAAAGAAGAAATATCTTCCAAATCACGTATCCGTTGATTAAGCTCATCATCTGTAACCGCTGCAAATTTAGAGAGGCGTAAACGCTGCTTAACCCGTTGCAGCGCACGAGCATCTATACGCGCACTGTCCCCCAACCTGCCCGCATAATGAGCTTCCAGTAAAGCAAGCATATCTTCTTCGTACTTAAGGCGGGCTTTATTCCAATTCTTCGCATTCAATTCAAAATAGTCCACTAAATAACGCTTTGGGTCCAACTCTAGAGCCGTTGCAACCGCAAAATGAAGCTCGATATCACGCTGACTATGCAACTTGCCACTCAAAGTCAGAATACTACGATCGAGCAGAGAGGACTGAGCCAAAACAGCTGAAGCCAGACCCCAAAACCATAAAAAAACCACACCTTTCATACTAAGCCTCGACTACAATGCCAACCATTTGACATTTCGCAATGTCCTCAGGAGCCAAAATGGCTATCTTACCATCCTCTGAGCTTTCGTCGTCCCGTGCAACCAGATAAGAACCACCTTTCTCTCCTGGTTGATAATTAAGAACTAAATATGTAGCTTTTTTCGACTTATCAAAAATGCGAAAAGGTTGCATAAACCCTCCTTACAGTGCACTTACTCTATACCAACTCAACTTTCACTTCCACGAGGCAAAGCTCCCATACATGTGAGTATGCAACACCCTCTCGTTTTATAAGCTCCGTCAGAGCAATACATGTTCATTATTGCAATTTTTGCTATTTCAGGGAAATCTCACCCAAACTATCATGAAATAGACATACCTGACAAGCACCTTCCGAAGTGAAGTCGAAAACTGCAATAGCAGCAGGAAGCAACATGGTGTGCCCCTGAAGCAACATCAACTGCTGCTCGACACCTTCTGCAGAGCGCCAACTCCAACAGGAATCTCCACGTACGGCAACAACCACAAGATAAGTATCTTGTAGCGTAAGATTCACCCTACTTGCGGCAAAAAGTTCCACCAGATGCGACTGATAGTCTGCATTTGCAGGATAAGCATACCAATGGCCCACACCATTCAACGAGCTACGACGAGGCTTTTTCTGCAACGTAGCAACATACGATGTTCCCTGTTGCAACTCGGGAGCAACAAGACGTAAACTCTCTTCAATATGAAGTTCACGTGACTGCCCTGCTTCATTCACGTTACCGCAAGCATCATATCTTCGATTCCAGTCCCACATACGATACGTTTTTCCATGCTTACCGGCAAGAATCCTCTGAGGTTCGGCTAAAGTTACTCCCGAACCAATGGCATGAGGAACTCCAGGGGGCAAATCAAAATAATCACCTGGTTTGACTGCCACAAATTGCATCAAATGCTCAATATCTTGATGAAACCGTAGCCCCTCACACAGCTGATCCATCGTGACACCATCTTGAAAACCGAGGTATATCCCAGCCCCTTTTTCGACCTGTAAAATGAGCCAAGACTCCGGCTTCCCACACTCGTCCTCAGCCAAATACCCATCTTGATCATCCGGGTGCACTTGAAAAGAAAGGGGATAAGAAGCCTCAATGAGCTTTACTAAAAGAGGACAGTGCCCCACAAGCTGACGCTTTTGCACAACACAAGGAGACAAGATGGCTGACGGGTCCATCGCTAAAAAATCGCATAAACTCAAAGGTGATGAGACCAACCGACTCATAAACTGGGAGTCACAAGAAAACTCCCAACTCTCACCTATTTTACACTCTACATCTCCCGCCCGTGACAGTACTTTCTGTTTGATATGACGTGCAATGTTGTATCCCGCCCAGGGGGTCCGATGAAGCGGAGTGAAGTTACACGGATCTAAAACGACAGGGGCAATCACATTCAATGTTCAGACCTTTAACAGCAAGTTAAAATCAATTAAGGTAGAAAATTTCCCGTGCTTTCTTGCCACTATCCAGGGGGCCACTGCATCTGCCGACGTCCCAGAATATGAGCATGTAAATATTCTATTTCTTGTCCACCGTCTTGACCTTGGTTGACCACAACACGGTATCCACTCTCAAGCCCCAACTCACTAGCCACCACCGCAACCCGACGAAAGAAAGCACCGGTCAGCTGCTCTTCCTGTCCTTTAATATCTTGAAAACCTGAAATACGGTACTTTGGAATCACCAACACGTGTACCGGAGCTTGAGGCTGGATGTCTTTAAAAGCCAACACCACATCATCCTCATAAACCTTCTCACAAGGTATTTCACCTCGGAGTATTTTGTCAAATATAGTTTCCATAGTCACCTATTTCAATACAGACAGGAG
>JAPPOJ010000029.1 GCA_028817975.1 Zetaproteobacteria bacterium
ACAGAAATATACTTAAAGTAATTTCAATGGCTATTCTTGGGATACTTTCATGCATTTTGCTGCATAACTACAAACAAGGAAATGAGAGAAATGAACGCGAAAAAGAGAAACACCGCATCGACATGGATAAAAAACGTAAAGAAACCTATTGCGACAAAGTTGAAATAACAACTATAAATGCAGATGGCTCCACCATTAAAAGAACATCCTACCGTTGCCCTGAGCATCATATAGGGTTATCGCCTTGAAAACGTAAGCCACCACATCCCTTAAGGCTGCTGCCGTTTTTTCAAATAGACGCGAATCTGATCTCCCTTCGAGATCACACTGGTATCACGGAAGGTGAGCTTGCCATCCTCAATATAGGCTTGATCCCCCTCACGGTTGCCAAACTTAATCAAGATCCCCCGCGAGGCATTTTGCACCGACGAGATGTTGTCTGGATCATGGTAGCGGGTGTCTTCGAGCACATAGGAGGTGGCAATCTGCTCAATCACCGCGTGCGTAAGCTTTTGCACAAAGCTGTCGAAGTTCGGGCTACAGATGTCGGTTTTAATCCCGCCGGTAAAATTCGACAGGCCGACATACTGTTCCGCCACCCGCACCTGCTTGTCTTTGACTTTGCCACAGCCCCCATCCTTGAGGTTGGCGATGGAGTGGAAGGTAAACGAGGTCTGGGGGTGCAGCTTAGGCATCAAGGTGACAAAGTTTTTCGGCGTGGCCTGATACTCAATCCCCACAGTGTTGCCATCTTCACATTCGCGCACTTCTTTGTAGCCATTGGGGTCCTCTACAGTGGTTTCTCGCACATGCTGACGCCACTCCGCCGAGCCATCCTGCACCCGGTGGTGGGGGTGATGATGCGGCGGAAAGAGGTCCTTCTTGTATGCTGGACTATTCCACTCCACTGTTTTAGCCACCGGCTTATGCGCCACAAAGTTTTCCAAGTTACGTTGAGAGTTACCCTCAGGATACCTGTCATAGATATACACTTCCTCAAAGTCCGTACGCTGCCCTCCCGAGGTCTTTACCGGCAACGCTTCGAGCACTTCAATGTCTTCAATACTGGAGTCTGCCATCAGCACCCGGTCACGCACATCCGCCAGCGACAACTGCTCGCGATAGGTAACCCAGCGATCTTGCCAATAAGCCGGTCCATCGGTACGTGGATCAAAGGTTTCCAAGCCATACTGGGGCAAGTTGTATTTTTTCAGGTTCGCTTCACAGTAATGGCGTGAAGAAATACTCCAGTAGTCATCCTGATCTTCCACCTTTTGATACGCTACCGCAGAGCAACGGCCACGCTTCTCGGTGAGCACCAACTCCAGACCATACTGACTGTTGTGAAACTTGGGACGCAACAAAGAGGGATTCGCATGACGGGTGCCCGCGATTTCAGAATCCGACTTACATGAGCGCGATTCGTTCTTGCGCGCCACATAACGTTTTTGCTGCTGGAAATCGTGGGCATCGACCACGTACTTATCAAAGTAGCCCGTGAGGCTGTACTCCGTACTTTCCAGCTTGCAGTCCCAATCCGAGCATTCGCCCACCTGCCCCACTTTCACCTTGCGACGATCAAAGCCCACCTGCACCGCAACATCCGCAGCCCGCGTGTAGTTTTCAAACTCAGGTCGGCTCGGACGCTTACACTGCAACTCGCCACTGGCCATAATCCTTTTAGCCGTATCCCGATTGACGATATGCCACACCTTCCGCCCATCCGCATATTTTTGACACTCAAACTTGGCCAAGCGTCGGTAGGTGACCTTGACTTTACTACGATCACGGCACTGCTTTTGATCCACCACACAGTGGTACTTCTTATCCCCACGCAGTTTGAGAATCGGGTGCTTACCCTCCGGGTAACTCGCATAGCCAAGCTGCTGACAGCGGGTCTTTTTACGTATCCGGTACTTATAGGTGTACTCACGCCGGGCTTCGGTGGTGCGCGACCAAGTGTAACGATACTCGTTCCACGAGAGTTGACGGCGATACTTTTGGAGCGGACAGTGCTGGGCAGCCTTCTTTTCCAAATGACAGATCAGCTTTTTGCGCCCTTGCTCTTTGTTGGTCGCACCGTCCACAATGCTCTTCGAATTATCATTATCTTCATCACTCAGGACAATTACATGGACCTTTTGATCCGGGAGAAACGGGGTTGCCCGTGCATCCGAGGTAAAGGTGCTCCAGTTGATGTAATCCATCGCCGCACAAATTCCCGGCTCATTATGATGATCTTTTTGCTCTTCCGCAATTTGCTTGATCCGCTCGCGTACTCGCAAGGCAGCATCCTGCTGATCATAAATCTTGACCGCAGCATACTTATCTGCAAACCGCTTCTCCCGGTCATAATGAGTGACCCGGTCAGCAGCGTAGCCCTGCCCGGCCAAGTAAACCTTGTCACCCGTCTCGTGTTCCCGTTGTTCGAGCAACCCGCCCATGGTCAAAATACGATTGCGGTATTGCAACCCGGCCTCACTGAGTTGCATAAACAGCTGCGGCACCGAATCTGCCAAAGATTGGATCTCTTCAATCATCGAGCGACTATCATCGAGAACGAACAAAAATTCAATCGGCTTGCTATCCGAACTGTCGGTACGAAAGTGCTTGACTTCCAGCTTGAGGTAATCTGGTTGCTTCGGCCTCACCGGAGCCGGCTGCGGCTCCACAGGGGCTGGTTCCACCACCTCAGGCTCGGGCTCTTGCAGCTCGGGAGGAAGTATCTTGTCGACAATCTCTGGACGGCGTTCGGGCAAGGCTTCGTCTTGATAGCGCGCCAGCGCTTCTTCCGTATTGCCATCTTGGGTGGTACGTGCACGTTCGACTTGCCCATCAAAATTCGCATTTTCAGCACACCCGCCGAGAAACAACAGTCCTACCCAAGCACTCACGGTAACCACCGGCAAACTTGTCCAAAGCATCATGTCAGCATTCTCCCTCTACACCCAACACTTGACGCCGTCGTGTCGGCATAAGTGGAGTAAGGCTGAAGATTGGCGTTGTTTTGCTTTTATTTCAGCTGATTAGCCTGCGCATATAAAAATTGGCTCTCATCGCTCAACCCTTGAAGGCGCCAGGCCGTTGTCACCCTACACACTCTCTTTTGCTGCAAGCTTTTACGCTGCAACAGTGCTTTCCTCCTCCATCTTCCCCGATGGTATCGGGCTAAGATGGGTATTATCTCCTTTGTATTCTAGAGGCTTGACCCCTGGCGCCTCAAAAGCCCCCCCTATTTTCCCGAAAGACAGCGATATAATCGAGGCGGGATGGATTTATCTTTTTATATTTAGGAAGGAGTATCTTATGAGAAAGCTAGCTTTGGCGAAATTCGTGGTTGCATGTGTGATGGCTTTAACTGGAATGCACAACGTGGCTTCTGCCATGTGTGATGGCAAAACGGTCACTTCTAAAGACAGCTATGAAGACATCCAGTTTTACAATCCCTGCACGCAAGAGCGCATGGTGGGTGATTTGAAAATCCACCAAAACAACAAGTGCACCGAATTAAACCCAGGCACCGAATACAGACTTCACGCACAATACAATGGTCAATTTGTCGGTCAGCAAACAGGTGGCAAGTATGTGATCAATGCAAACTTTAAGAATGTCCAAGTCTTTAGCGATGACGTCCTCGAAATTGATTACAACTACAAAGTAAGATATGTGGCGACCGGTAATTCAGGAGCTGACAGCACTTACGTCCAAAAGTATCTTTGTAATTATAAGTTCGACTTTGACGTCCAACAATGGATCTACGACTGCAAGTTCCAAGACGCTGAATGCATGTAAGTCTTCGTCCCTGGCCAAAGGGGGTGTCGACACCCTCGTTTACTTTTTAAAATAAACTCGGAGACAGTTAAGGGGTCCAAGGCGAGTTCCTTGCAAGCCAACGCCACGGAGGTAAGCCCCACTCAAGCTGACGCCGCGAAGGTTTGCCTCTTCCAAATGTGCATCCCCAAGGCAAGCTACGAAAAGATTCGCACCACGAAGATTGGCCCCCTACAAGTAGATTTAATTTTCAAGAAAAACGCTTCGGCTTGAATGATTTCGACTCTAACATTTGAACCCAGCCAACCCTGTGATGTTTTGGGGTATAAGAGATTTTTTCTTTATCAAAATTTTTTGTTTCCAGCGCACGTTTTCGAAAGCAAGCTCACTTGCTA
>JAPPOJ010000306.1 GCA_028817975.1 Zetaproteobacteria bacterium
CTATAATGTTGAGGTTTGTAGGCCGATTCCACATAAACCGAATAGATACAAAATAGAAAAGAATATGCATATCATAGTTGATGATGCTGGCAAAGTTATAGAGATATATATGAAGTATGGGTAGTTAATAATGGAGCATGAGTACTGTATAAGTTTGAAGCCTAATCCTGACGATTTGGAGCCTTTTCAGGCAAATGAGAATAACATCGGACAAGTTAGAGTCCAATTACCGAGCGGTGAAATGATCTCAGGTGGTGATTATCGGGTGGAGCTTTGTCTGACAAGAGATGCGATGATTGGCTTAGGGACTGAGCTCATTCGAAATGCTTTGAATAATAAAGATTCTTGGGATTTAGCCGAACATGCCAGACCATCCACCAAAGACTTGCCTTTAGAGGTTATGGGCATGTTTTTGCATCCTAAAAGCTGCGAGTTGATTTTTTCTGGACGAAAGTTTCAAACCCTTGAAGAAGAGTTACAGAATGAGAACATTCGATAATGTGCCCCACCCGGAAAAAATATCCTGCCTGCATTTCCCCCTATCCTGACTGAGTTTTGGGCTACGGCAGTGGCTGCGTTTTGTGAATTCGCTAACTTCTTGTAGGCTTAAAAGTGGCGAGCTGGTGCCGTGTTCGTTTGCACCCGACCAGCAACAAGGAGGAATCAAGCTACTTAAAGTAACTGTCACGACAATAGAACAAAGCTATGCGTGAGAGTGGAATCGCGGAGAACACCTTTTCTTTGTATCTTGCCAGAACGAGAAAAAGGCGCTCTCCTGCTCAAATTCCATTCCCATCATACCAAGACTTCCTTCCATGACCAAACGCGAATCTAAGGAATGGGGTCGGCTATTGTCCAAATTCAAAAAGTGCAGAATTTAACAGGAGTTTGGAAAATGGGAAAAGAGTGCCGTTTAGATCTCGATGTGTCCAATATGGACGTGTTTGCCGCCTTGGCGGAGCACCTCAATGCCAGTCAAGGGCAAACTGCCCTGGCTTGCGCTGCCCCAGGGATGAGCCACTACCGCATAGGGACCCTGCACCGTGAGGTCACCGCGGAAGACCTGCACGAACTGGCCAAGAGCCAGCAGAACGTGGCTTTTGTCACCGATCTCGAAGGGGTGCCGGCCAAGCGCGACACCATTTGCGCTGACCCCACCAAGAGCATGCTTGCCGATGGCTATATCCAGCGTAAGTCACTGATCAGCTTTGATCTGAATTTTGCCGACACCATGGAGGACTTCGACCAACTGGACGACGAGCACAAGTATCGTCATGCGCAAGTGGCCGCCCACTTTATCCTCGCGGCCTGCAAGCAAAACTGCCTGCCGCTGTGGATGCTGGTGTACAGTGGGCGCGGCCTGCACCTGCACTTTAAGTTGGTCCACCCCTTGCCGGTGGCGTCCGCCGGAGCCTATGCGCGCCAGTACAAGGGCTGGTGTAGTCTGTTAGAGGTGTTGTTACGCCAGCAGTATAAGCTCGACCGGACCTGCCGTAATCCGGCGCGGCTGTTTCGCCTGCCGTGCTCACGCAATCTCAGTGTGATGGGGGAAAGCCTGCAAAGCGAGGTGTTTTTCCTCGATCGCCACGCCGATGCAAGCAAGTTCTTTGTGGACGTGGGCACTCACCTGAAGGTGTGGACCAGTGAGCCCTACCCCAAGCTCGATCCCCAGGCGTTTTCCGAAGCCACCAAGCGGCAAGAAGAGGTGTACAAGCGCTTTGACTGCGATGGCCATGGAGTGTGGCAGGTGTTGCAAACGGAAGATGGCTGTCGCCGCCGCTGGCTCTGTGATCCGCTGCGGGTGGAGGCGATGACCCGTAATAAGCAGGCCCAGGGTTGGGGTCGAGCGTTGGTGTTTCACGACGCCGATGGTAACGAAAAACGCTGGAACATGCCCCTGGCGGTGCGGGCCGGGAATGGTGTGGCTCTACGGCGGCGCCTGCTGAGTATGGGCTTGCACCTCTGTCTGGATGCGGAGGCCCAGGTGCCGCTGATGCATTACCTGCTGTGGTCACAGCCAGAGCAACGCGTGGAGCTGGGCGCGGCGTAACCTCGGCTGTCTAGGGAGAACCACTCGGCATCCAGCCAAGTGGTTCTCCCTAGCTCTTCGGCAAACTATAATATGCCAGGTGGGTTTTTTAGCCATTCGTGGCTAATGCAAGCACAACTTTCTGTTGAGAGATCTTAATCTTATGCTCTAAACTCCGTAGTTTATTCACAAATGTCTCTATACCTTGACTTAAGTCGAGAAAATCTTGTTGTGGAGTTTGGACGCTACTCAGATTATACTTTTCTGCTTTGTGTTGGCTTGTCATGGCAACCATTCCAGCGATAGTGGCACCTATGGCGGTTAAGCCGCCAAGACGTGCTGAAAAATTACCGACTTTTTGGGGTGTCGTAAATGCTTGACGATGTAATTTGGGGTCCCCAACACCAGATATGGCTGTAGATGCTCCGTCTATGACGTTGTTGATACCTACAGACTGGCGCACCATACGGCTCGTAAATCCAGTGTCTCCTGAGCCGTCAAATAACATGCGAACACCGCCGGCGATTTGTGCGGGGACCACGTAATACTTGAGGGCTTTGCCCACAGCGTAGAACCCAGCTCCCACCCGGCCTTGTCCCATACGGATGCGCGCAATAAATTTTCGAAACCCACTTAATTCGGGAGTGTCTTCGACTCGTGCTGGTTTAGCTACGGCGGCTAGGATACCGACCCCAAGGAAAACAGCCGTTGCAATACCTAAGTTCTTTGCCCACTCGGACGCTGTTTGGGAAAGGGCTTGGCTTTTTTCTTGAGTTTCCTCTCTTTGTTGCTGATAGTTGGTCAGATATTCTTCTAAAGCGTCCAAAATGGCGTTACCATCCGCAGAACCTAGTAATTTACGGCAAGCTTCCTCTCCACCTAAATACATCTGTTGGAGGGTGATTTCTAATGTTTGACGTTGTTGTTCATCGGGAATAATGGTTGGCGAAATGAGTTCGGATGGCTGCACCGCACTACCAGCATCATCACCTTTACGTTTGAGTGTATAGTCACGGACGGTTTTGACCAATGGAGTGCATAAGTCCTCCTTGGCAAGGGTAAGCTTTTCGGTCTCAACTAAAGCCTGTTGCAGGGGGTGGTTGGTGGAAACGGGTACCGTGGCCGTTTGTAGCTGCCAGGCAGAACACGGATCGTCTTGCTGGCGTATCCCCTGATTATTTTGGCAAGCCTGAGCGATGATGGTGAGTTCACCACTCCCTGCTGCGGAGATCATTTCTGTGGTGGTATATGCTTGGGCATCGTCTCCTCTGCTTGCGGTAAAAAAAGCCCTTTCAACGAAGACGTCACGTTGACATGCTTCCGTTGTAAGTTTTCCTTGGCAGACATAGGCCCGAATGTATTCGCTGGCGGTAGACACGGTGGCAATCACAAGACTGGATTGGCCTGCAATACTCGCGACATCTGCAGTAAGCGAACTTAGCTGTGGTGGCATTCTTATCGGAGAACTTTCTTGCTCCACAAGGGGTGTCTTCAACGTTGTTTGGGTCTGTTGCTCGGCTTGCGTCTCATTATTTGTGGACACAATGACTTCCTGCTCTTGATTGCGGGAAGAACGACGGCTGCTGCGACAATGGGTAACACTTACTGTTAGCGCACTACACAAAAGCAACCGTAAGTATAAGGTATGACAGATATACATGAGATAAGCCTTCACTCTTGAGTTAGGGAAGCATACACTGCAGCGCGAGCCACGGGATGATGTTAAAGACCAAGATCAGAGCCTTATAGCCAGCCAGGTAGTTCACATACAGCCTCTTCAAGTCCTCCTCACCTAGACCAAGGAGTCGCTCATGAATACGGCGGATTACGGAGGAGCAGGTGGTAAGCATCAGTGTGGAAAAGGTAAGAATCACTATATTTATGGCAGAGCACCAGCCGAAGAAAAGGCTGAGATCATAAATAGAAAGCATCTTGAGACTCCTTCCCTCCAAATATCCTATTTCGTATGGCTTTACATATTCTCTCTTAAGCATTGTACCTCATCCACCGATGGCACCCGGAGTTGGGTTTGCATCCCATGACCGAATATTTTGTGATGGTAAAGTGATGTACCAAGCACGTATTAAAATAATAAGGCTCTTCTGTCTTTCAGTTGTATACAGAAAGCCCAAG
>JAPPOJ010000275.1 GCA_028817975.1 Zetaproteobacteria bacterium
GGGTGGTTGCCTCTTTAGAAGTGGTGCCCGGATCACGGGTGGTATGGAATATGGAGTTAGAGCATATCCATACCTACTTTGTGGGGCAGGAGTTGGGTCTGGTGGTGCATAATGCGCTGTTGCAGGCGCCGACGCTTGTTTGGAAAGTAGGGCAAGCCATTGGTAAAGTCTTGGGTGTAGCTGTTAAGCATCGTGCTGTTAAAGAGAAGCCGCAGCGTATGCCCACGCAGAAGACTCTCCCTCAGGTGGGTGCGCTTGCGATAGAGGTGCCGGAGCCGGCGCAGCTGCCTACCCAGGTAGGAGTGCTGTACTTAGAGATGTTTTATGGCAACGTTCCTGGTGTCTATCATACTGGCCTGCGCGTGCTCGATGTGGCTTCAAATACCGTGCGGGAGTGCCATTTTGGGCCACAAGATACCAAAAATGTCAATGTCCGTAATTACTCCCATCGTGCTGTTTACAAACCTGGTAGTTATAGTGGTGGGAAATTTATCAGATATGTCGACTGTGGTTTTACGGCGCGCTCTGCCGATGATGTGGTCAAAGACTTTATCGATTGGTCCGACCGCCATCCTGTATATATGGTGGGGCGAGTGGACTGCTGGCAGTCAGTCTACGCGGTATTGCGTAGTTTAGGTAAAAAGCATTATCCACCACTGTCAGTAGCCATTGTGAGGCGCGGTACTGGCTCCACCCATTTGTTGGGATGTACGAAGTGTGAAAATGATCGCATTCCTGGAGTTGCCAAGCCTCCCCAAAAGCAGCCTGAGGCAGCTTGATTTAGGTGATTAGATATATCTACAAAAGTAAGGAAATAATGTGAAAAAACAAATGAAATTATTTTGGGGACCATATACCGTCTGCTTGCTGTTGGCTTCTTTGCTGGGGGCTTGCTATGAAAATGAGCGCAATCGCTGTCGTAATATTAAAGGTGAGTGGCCTGGGCACATTGTCAATCATCCCAGCAGAATTGAACGCATGTCGGATGCTGAGCTAGCCCCTTTATTGGTCCCTGGTAATGAAGAGAGTCACCGAGGTCTCCTCATGCATGCGGTCGTTTGTGGTAACCCAGATACGGTAGAGGTTTTGTTGCGTCGTGGTGCACAAGTGGATATTCGTGATGATTGGGGGGCTACACCTTTTCTGAGGAGTATGGGCAACAGAGGGGACTCTGAAATTAGCCTCAAGCTGCTTGCCTATGGTGCAGATCCTACTGTGATGGATCAGAATAATGAGAATGTCCTGCATTATGCGGGTACGTATAATACCCCTTATATCTTTGACATCCTCGACCGGGAGACGTTGTTGGGAATAGGGCCGAATGTACAGGCTAAAGGCGATCTTGAGTCGCCTTTACATGCTGGTGTTCGTAATTTCCCCATTGCTTACTATTTTCCTAGGGCTTCCTATGAACATAGCTTTGTCTATCGCGCTTTGCAGGAGGATATCTTTGATAGGTCCTTACGGAATGCGTTGGGGCAGACCGCCTACGACCGACAGTTGGATAATATCCATCGTGCGCGTACTTATACAGAGAAATATGATGTTGCTGAGCAAAAGCGTATCCTGAAAGACCTTGCCTTTGACTCTGAGGTTTTGGCCCGCGATCTAGAGGCGTTAAGCAAGGATAATGATGCCACTCAGCAGGGGGAATCAGTAGAGGCACAACCTATGCCCCAGGTAGGAGCCTTGGCGGTGCAGGTGCCTGAGTCGTAAAAAAGCGTTACAACGTTACACCCTTGTCCTCACTGACTTTTTTGCTGTAACGTTCCCCTTTCCAAAACGTTACACCCCCCATGAGGCAGCCGCTGCCCTCTCCACCCCATGATCCATCCTCTATGCTGGCAGGGTATCTCGACACCCTTTCCTGATCTTGGAGGTTTGCCATGCCCATGTCCCCATCCCTAGACCAGTACGCGATGATTTCGCTTGATTTCATAGCTGAAATCACCTTGCTGTCCACCCTGCTGCACCAGCATGACGACAGTTTTACCTTAGAGAGTGAGCATTTGCATGCGCTGGCGATGTGGTTGCAAGACCGTGGCGCGTGCTTTGCTGCATTAAATCAAGTTTTCCAGGTGGGGGAGGTCATCCCCGATGAAGAGATGACGCCGAAGATGAGAGGATACGTGGCTTATATCGAGGCGCGTTTGGAGGACCGGTGATTTCGCTAGATGGAATCAAGATTTTCGCTCATTCGACCCCACCTGCATACCACTAACACTCACCCCAGCTCGACCTTCTCTTTCCCTAACTGCTTGGTCTTTTTGTCCGCATGAGACTTGTGATAGTTGTCGTGCTGGGGGTGAAGTCCCTGGCAGTTCCACTGCAGTTGTTCACTCAACGTGGTATAAAGGACGGGGGGGGCATAGAACTCACAAGCTCTCTCTATATCGATTGATTGAATTTAAAGCGGGAAATCTCTAGGGTGTATACCTTAATTTATAAGAGCCAATTTTGTTCGGGGATCTCTTTAATCGATGTAGATAATATTCACATGATTTCGCAAGCGAAGAACCGTGAATATCAAATAACAGGTTGTTTATACTTTACTATTCCCTATGTGATTCAGATTTTGCAAGGCAAGCAAGAGTGTGTGATGCGTCTTTATAACAACATCAATAAAGACAGGAGGCATCACTCGGTTTCACTTTTAATGTCAGAAGACTATCCAACCCAACTTTTCCCGCGTTGGTCGATGAGAAAAGTGAGAATCCATAATGAAGAGACTTATCTACGATTTATCCATATATTTGAAGGCCGGTTTACCTCCAATCTTATCTCCGATCTTGTCGCCATATCTTTTGATAATCCGAACTGGTAAGAAAGTTACGGATGCTGAGTAGACTGTCTCAAAAGCGTTACTTAGGCCCGTACGCGATGATTTTGGTTGATTTCATAGGTGAAATCACCTTGATGTCCACCTTACTACACCAGCACGATGACAGTTTTACCTTAGAGAGTGAGCATTTGCATGCGCTGGCGACGTGGATGCAAGACCGTGGCGTGTGCTTTGCTGCATTAAATCAAGTTTTCCGAGTGGGTAAGGTCATCCCCGCAGAGGAGATGACGCCAAAGATGAGAGGGTACGTGGCTTATATCGAGGCGCGTTTGGAGGACCGATGATTTCGCGAGATGGAATCAGGATTTTCGTGCCTCCGACTCCACCTGCATACCACTCGTTAGTGGGGCAAGTTAAGGCTACTAAGGTAGCGATGGAAGCCTTGGTTGACTTGAGTATTTAAATCAAGTAAAAAATCACTTTCATAAAATAAAAATAAGCAAAATGAGATGTAAAAATGATTCTCTGTAAAGAGAAATATGTAAGCCTATGTTTAAAGGTATTGGGGTTATTGGGTACCGTCGTTCTTACCTTCACCCTTCATGCCAACCCCGCGGTGCCACAGCTGCGCTATGCCGAGCAACTCTTGAAGCAAGCAGGTCTTGGCTATGATCGTTGGTGTGCACTGCACCACGAAAGCTTGCAAGCACACTTTGCTTGCAAGCCTTATGAGCAGCAGTATCAGCAGATCAAGGACACGGTCAACATCGTCACTCAGGAGTATCGCGCGCTTCAGCAAAGGGTGCGTGAGCTGGAGACAGCAGCGGCAGAGATTCAAGCACAGCTGGATCGTGGCGATGGAGAAAATCCACAAGCTTTGCGTGAGCAACTGCAAGAGATCGAAGCCCAGTGTGCCAGTCAGCGCGAAGAGCTGCGGGCCATTGCAGCGGCACAAGATGAGCGAGTACAGCAGGCACTGCAAATCAGCCGCGAACACATCAAGCCTCTGCGTCGAGAGATGGATGAGGCGTTTCCGCGAGTAGATGCTGCCGAAGCCACCTTTCAGCAGCAGTATGACGAGGCCCTTGGGGCATATCTCGAAGGTCTCGACCTCCTGGGTCCCAGCCATGCGCGTCTGCGTGACAACGGACGGCGGCAGCTAAGTTATATCGTCGACTCGAAGACTCTCTTGCAAATCGAGTATTCCTGGCCCGAGCGGTTGATTAAGTTAGAGGGCTTGTTTGCTCGTACGGTACAGCAGGCGAGTGCGACGCCGCGTGTTGCGTCTTCCTCCAGGCTCGTACGTTCGGTGGCCCCGCCCCGGCGCTCGCTGGGGGATCTGCATTTTGAGACCTTCTGCCAGCAGTCCTTAGAAGAGG
>JAPPOJ010000025.1:0-3374 GCA_028817975.1 Zetaproteobacteria bacterium
CGTAAAAATTCTGAACACGACTTCCATCCGAATGGCAACTCTTTTCAAGAAAAAGCTTAAAACTCAAAAATAAAAATTGACAAAAAACAAAATAAAATTATATTACTTTCAAAATACATTACCCATTTAGAAAGTGCCCCGTGTTTCAAAAATCAATTATAGCAATCTTATGCTACCTTCACTTCCATACCTCTTCTGCAATGGCAACTCCAAAACAGGAGTCTCCACGACGCATGGCGCGCCTGGTGGCCACCAGCGCCTTAGCTTACCTACAAGGTACCCACCTGATTCAGCCCGCCACAGCCGCGCTTCCCCACCTCCGTGTGCCCGACATCTTTACCCAAGAGCAAGACCTACGCTTTACCTCAAGCTGGGGGCTGGCACCAGGCAAATCCCAATACACCCACATCACCGAGCGTAAGTCCCTAGGAAACAGCAGCGCACCTGCTGATTTCATGACCCTCGAATTTGGCGTGGATGGTGACGAAGCACGCTTGAAATTCTTTTTGGCGGGAACACCTGCACTAACGTCACAACCAACCACACATACCGACCAACTACCGGTTGTGAGCCGGCAAACCAGCCTAAAGCAACCTTGTGAGGGACTCACCGACTTCAACACCCAACAACGGCCGAAAGATCAGACCCTGGCAGAGACTGTGTCAAAGCCATGGGCCAAGCATGTACGCCAAAACTGCAAACTCTTAGCCACCTTCCCCAATGGCGCACAATTCAGCTGTAGCGGTACCATGGTTGAACGCGACCTGCTCTTAACCGCACGCCATTGTACTTTTCACGAATTTAACGGCGGGGCAGCTGTAAAGGTGAAGGTCTACTGTGGCCTTGGCTACAGCCCCCAGGTCACGATGGACACATCCACGAGAGACACTGAGTACGAACCTTACGCCCATTATGGCATCGCATTGGTAGAAGGGTATGTCCGCTACCCAGAATACGATAAAAAGGCATGGGACTATGTAGCCGCCTATAGCCATTCCACTTACTATGATTGGTACGGCCACGACATTCAAGTATGTAAACTAGACCGTGCTCTCGGAGAAGTGGTCGGTTGGAATCAGGCTACGACAGAGCCACTTACCACACTCCACCTATACGCCTACCCCGGTGTGCATAAAATCTTAGCAAAGCTATTTAGCACCCATCCTGACCGAGAAATGTATTCGCACGCACTTGGAACAGCTAACCAAAATTACTCCACGACAGACAGATACTACACTTTGCACTCTGCCTACACCTGGACTGGAGAAAGTGGAGGGAATATGCACCAGCCTGTCTATACAGATAAGGGCGAGCTGCAGTTGCGCAAAGTCGGTGCCATACTCCAAGGCGGAGAGTCCGCCGGATGCCGGAAACACGCCCCCCGCTTAACCCACGACCTTGCACAAATCATCGACCCTCAGCACCGCCCCATGGTATTTGGAGAACCGCGAGCCTACTGCCAGATCATACGGTTGTCTCACGACATCTACAACGAGTACTCTGAAGCACAACAACCTTTGCACGGTACATGTGCTGTATCCGATCAAGATCATCCCATGCATAACTGTGCATATACAGCGGTCACTCTCGTCAGACACGACGATAATCTCAAGATGCGGATGACTCTACACAATGTGGGTAACCTGGAGACCCAAGTACGCCTCAACTGGTATCTGGCGGATGCACAGGGAAAAGAATACTTAAGCAACCCAGATATCACCCGTAACCAACAACTCTTGCACAGCGACATCATCACCATGGGAGCTGGGGAGCGTCATCAAGTGGATTCCACAACTGCAGCAGGCTGGCAAGCCCATTGGAGTGGAAAAAAGTATCTTTTTGTATGGTGGAAACCACTTTCTGACTGCGAAGTGGAGCCTACCACTCGTTTTTGGAGTTATATCGGTACAGTGGCCACCGCAGAGGATACACTTCCCAGCAACTCTCTAGGACAGAGGAGTTTGACACAAGGAAGAGTGTACCTACAACCGCTTGCAGTAGCACTTTCCGTGACAGGCTGCGCTATCCTCGGTTATACCTACCGCCACCGTCCTACAACGGCGCAAGAACTTCCAAGATAGTACGGACAGCAACTGCTAGACCAGCTTAGCATCCATCCATTTTTTCGCTTCCCGGAGCATCGCTTGTGCATGCTCCGCACCTTTAACCCCACCACGGGCCTTGTCGGCACGACCACCGCCACGTCCACCTGCGGTAGCACACACGTGCTTCACAAAACCACCTGCAGGTAAAATATCACGATATTGTTTACCCACACAGGCAAGTACAGAGACGTTGTCCCCTTGAGTATGAGTCAGGAATGCAATGCCATGACTCATTTTGTCTGCACACTGATCCAGAAACGACTGCAGATCCGCGGCATCCATTAACTCTGCATCCAATTCTGTGACCAGCATCGGCGCCCCACTCACATGACTTTCTGCTTTTGAAATCAGCGTGTTGAGATAGTTTTGGCGTTGATGTGCTTTTGCCTGCTTGACTTGTTGGTTGAGGTCTTTCAACTCCGCAGACATCTTGTCTACCCGTGTCAACACATGTTCGGGCTTCGTTTTAAGCTTCTGAGCCACTTCACGCAAAACATGAGCACGCTCACGATCAGCTGTTACCGCGCGTTGGCCCGTAATAGCCTCGACCCGGCGTACCCCCGCAGCCACCGAACTCTCACTCACAATACGCAGCAGGCCAATCTCACCCGTCGCCATCGCATGGGTGCCCCCGCATAACTCACGACTCACTTCTCCCATTTGTAGCACGCGTACCGTATCACCGTATTTCTCACCAAACAAAGCCATAGCACCGCTTTGCTTTGCTTCGGCCAAGCTCATCAAACGCGTCTCAATGGGGTGGTTCTGCCAAATCCACTGATTGACCAAGTCTTCTACAGCTCGCTCTTGCTCACCTGTCAGCCCTTGCGGGGAAGTAAAGTCAAAGCGAATACGCTCATGATCCACATGCGACCCCTGCTGCTCAACATGTGCTCCTAAAATGTGGCGTAACGCACTATGCAAAAGATGAGTCGCCGAATGGTTGCGCCGAATCTGGGCACGGCACACTTCGTCCACTTGCAAGGACACCGAAGCAAGCTGCTGAGGGCTAAAATGACGGACAGCACCTTCCACACGGTGCCAATGCAAACCAACACTCGTTTTAGTATCTACCACGGCTAACTGTGTGCCATCTGCCAAAGTCACCCAACCGCGGTCCCCTACCTGGCCTCCAGACTCAGCATAAAACGGACTACGATCAAAGACGACATAAGCCCCCCCCTCATCGCACATATAACGCAGGGCGGGTAGACCCATCTCCGCGCCCCCGCGCCTGAGGGGGGTGGGGGTGGCGGGGGTCGGGTGGGA
>JAPPOJ010000025.1:3384-9412 GCA_028817975.1 Zetaproteobacteria bacterium
CGCAGGGTCTTTGCCTCTTGGACATGCGTGACTTCATAACCCAAAAACTGGGTGGACTTCTGCGGGGCCAAAATCGTCCAGGCTTCCTCTGAGGTAAAACGGTCATCGAACTTCGCATGCGCTCGCGCACGAGTCCGCTGCTCTTGCATACAGGCATCAAACCCCTGTTGATCGACCTGAAAGCCTTGCTCCTCCGCCAAGAGTTGGGTGAGGTCAGCGGGAAATCCATAAGTATCGTGGAGCAAAAAGGCCTGTGCACCGTCCAACACTTTTGCCTGAGCAGCACGAGCATCTGCAACCATCTTGTCAAAGCGCCCCAAGCCCTGATCCAAGGTTTTTAAAAAGCGTTCTTCTTCCACACGAATGGTTTCCACGATCGTAGCTTCGCGCGCACCTAACTCAGGGTAAGCATCACGCATCTTAGCCACCAAGGTTGGCACCAACTCATAGATAAAGGGAGCTTTTTGGCCCAGCAAATGTGCATAACGACAGGCACGGCGTAAAATACGGCGCATCACATAGCCACGCCCTTCATTCGCGGGCATCACTCCATCCGCAATGGCAAAGGATAGCGCCCTTAGATGGTCACAAATGACACGAAAGGGTTTACCTTCCAAACCGTTACCCGGGTAACGACACCCTGTTTTCGCTTCTATTTCCTGCAAAGTCTGGGTAAAAAGGTCCGTGTCGTAATTGGACTGTTTTCCTTGAACCACCATGCTAAGGCGCTCTAAACCACTGCCCGTATCCACGTGGAGCATAGGCAGAGGTTGTAAGCTACGATCTTGCAAGCGCTCGTACTGGATAAAGACGAGATTCCACACCTCAACATAGCGGGGGTTCTCCCCATTCACTCCCTGCTCAGGATGATTGTAGGTCTGGTCTTGCGTTTGGGCATCTCCTAGGTCAAAAAAGATCTCTGAGCTAGGGCCACAAGGCCCCACCGCACCCATTTCCCAGAAATTCTCTTGCTCAAAACGCAGGATACGCCAAGACTCTATATCCGTGTACTGCTGCCAAATCTGGGCTGCTTCATGATCTTCAGGATGTACCGTGGCAAACAAGCGGTTTTTGGGCATTTTTAGGTGTTCCGTCAGAAATTCCCATGCCCATTGAATCGCTTCTTTTTTGCCATAATCGCCGAAGGACCAGTTGCCCAGCATTTCAAAAAAGGTATGATGGGTACCGTCCGCCCCGACTTCATCCAAATCATTATGTTTACCCGAAACCCGCATACACTTTTGCGAGTTGTAGACACGTTTCCAGTTCTGACGGTTATCCCCTAGAAAGGCTGCCTTAAACTGGTTCATCCCGGCATTCGTAAACAACAAAGTCGGATCATCATGTTGTGCCACACTTGACGAAGGCACATGCACATGCTGACGGTCGGCAAAAAAACGGTAAAATGCACTGCGGATCTCCGCTCCCGTTTGGAAGGGGATACCAAAAGGATGCTCCTGAGACGAGCCTTCCATGAATTTTCTCCTCAATGATTAGATCCAAACAACAGATCTTAGTTGTAATGGTTTCGGTGGATTATAGCCAAATTTGTGGTATATCGCAATAAAATTGCGCCCAAACACATCTCCTTGCACTGCTTTGACAAGAGCTAAAAGATAAAATCACTACCTTTCCACGCAGGTTTTACCTAAAATAAAGCTCCAAGGAGTCGATCGAAATCACCAACCCGCACTAAAACACCTAATAGAATGAGGGTCTTATGCAAAATAACCTGGTAGAGTCTCTATTAGAACGCCAGCAACCCATACCCAGCCCGCAAGCTTTTCAAGACAGTGCCACTTTCAAAGATGCCAAGATGCGCCAGCGTCGTTGGGAGTTTTCTCTTGAGCAGTCCGAGATGTTCTGGGCGCACGAAGCAGATCGTCACCTCCAATGGATACAAACCTGGGACCAAGTTTTCGTCGATCATGGAGAACATAAATATAGCTGGTTTGCAGGAGGCAAACTGAATGTAAGCGTCAACTGCCTCGACCGGCACCTGGCACAGCATGCACAAAAAAGAGCACTGATTTGGGAGGGAGAGGACGGCTCCATACGCCGTCTAACCTACCAGGAGCTACACCTACTTACCTTACAAATCGCATCAGGGTTACGCGCCCTCGGCTACGGGCGAGGCGACACCATCGCAATCTATATGCCACTCATCCCGGAAGCCATCGCCACCATGCTTGCCTGTACACGGATTGGTGCTGCGCACAACGTCATCTTCGCCGGTTTTTCCGCTCAGGCACTTGCCACACGGATTGAGGATGCTGGGTGCCGACTACTCATGACTAGTGATGTGCTGCGCCGCGGGGGGAAAACCGTCTCCCTCAGCACACAAGTTGCGGAGGCAATCGCCCAAGCTCCAACTCTTCAAGATGTGGTGACCCTCTACCGGGAAGCGAAGACGGTCACCTCAGCTGCAGCTAGCCGTGTACACCAGCTTTCGTTTGATGACCTTGTCACTCAGGGAAGCACACTGACCGACCACATTGAACCTTGCGATAGCGAAACGCCTTTATTTTTGATGTATACTTCTGGCAGCACGGGTAAACCCAAAGGACTTGTGCACACCACCGCCGGCTATTTGGTCCAAGTGGCTTCCAGTTTCCAGCACGTTTTCGAACCTCGCCGTCATGATATTTTCTGGTGTACCGCCGACATCGGCTGGATTACGAGCCATAGTTACATGGTCTACGGCCCCCTAAGCCATGCGCAGACCATCTTTATCTACGAAGGGGCGCCCGCAATTCCAAACTGGGAGAGATTCTGGCAAATGGTCGAGCGTCATGGCATTCATACTCTGTATACAGCTCCTACAGCCATCCGTGCATTCATGCAACATGGTCATGCACTCCCCGACAAGTATGATCTTTCCTCCTTACGCCTCCTCGGTTCGGTGGGAGAGCCTATCAACCCAGAAGCTTGGCAATGGTACTTTAAACACATCGGGCGCCAGCGCTGCCCCATCGTGGATACCTGGTGGCAAACAGAAACCGGATCTATCATGGTCTCGACTCAACCAGGATCTATGGCCGCTCAACCAGGCTCTGCGGGCAAACCTTTATTCGGCATCCAAACCGCCATCGTCGACACAGTAGGCAAGCCGGTAGCCCCCGGCACAGGGGGACACCTCATCATTGAACGCCCATGGCCTTCGCTTGCACGGACCATTCAAGGAGACCATGCACGCTACAAGCAGCAGTACTGGAGCCAGTTCCCCGGAAAGTATCACACTGGAGACGCCGCCGTACAAGACGAGCACGGATACCTCCGCATCCTTGGGCGCACCGACGACGTGATCAATGTCTCTGGACACCGGATCTCAACCATGGAGCTGGAGTCTGCTATCGCACTCAACACACACATTCACGAGTCTGCTGTGATTGGTGTACCCCACCCCATCAAAGGCACATGCTTGCATATCTTCATCAGTTTACGTCCTGACACAGCCCGTGACCCAGCAAAGATCTTAGCAGACCTCCAAGCCCAAATAAGTGCACAAATCGGTCGCTTTGCCCAGCCTGAGCGGACTCACATATGGCCAGCCTTACCCAAAACAAGGTCTGGGAAAATCATGCGACGCCTATTGCGCGACTACGTTCATGGCAACACAACCACAGGAGACCTGTCTACACTAGAGAACCTTCACCTACTTACCGAGTACTTTCCAGATGAATCAAGCCAGGAGGGATGAGGGGGAGGAAGCACCTTTAGTTACTCGCATTGCTAGCAGGCGTATGCCAAAAGTAGGTTAAAGTCCCTCCCAAAATGCCCGCAGCCGTAAACTTAGCGACATTCTTAGCACGACCAACTTTCCTTTGACCATAAAAAATACTAGAGTCCAGCTTCTTTTTAGAGTCAATCACATTGTTCAAGCGCACAATCTCCGAATTGAGTGCTTCCGCATAGTTGCTCCAGTTTTTTTGGGAGACTTGCATCGCTTGTTCGAGATCATCCAGACCGGAACGATATTGGTCGTAGACTTTTTTCTCTTCTACATTGGCTTCAGCCACCAAGGGTCTGGCTTTTTCAAGCGCTTGTTTCTCATTACCCAGCGCAGTCAGTAACTCTTGTTTCAAACGACCTATTTCCTGGCGGCTTGCCTGAGAACCCTTTTGCAAGTGCTCTTCGAGACTTTTTACCTTATGGTTTAATTGCCGCCGCGCATAGACGAGAGCAAGTCCCAATTGAATCTGTTTACTACCAGGAAAGTCGCTGAGCTTGCCGCGAATCAATTTATCCTGAAAACCCAGGATACGGCGCAAAAACTCCCCTTCCTCTACAATCACAGGCCCCAACTGCGCCCTCTGTTTACCCACCTCGGTCATCTGACGTATCATCTCCCCTGGGCGGTGGTAGTCCTCAGCTGTTTGATAGATCTTATGACCTGCAGCATCCTTTGCATTTCTAAACCCAGCCGACCAGTCACTGGAGTATTTGAGCGCGCCCATGGCACGATAACGTGGATCTTCATAGCTCAAGTAACGCTTCAACAATTTGGCCTTATGTTTACCGCGAAAAGACTCAAAGCCAGCCTTTTGCTTATTCGACAAGTGGTCAAAAATATGCTCTTGCCCCATAGGCCCATAATCTTCCACCCCAGCACTTCGCGCCACCAGCTCTTTTTTAAGTTGGGGATTTTCAATAATGGTTTTTTTCCAAACTAAGTAAAACCACAAGTAGTTTCTATATTTGGGGTCCATAATTTCCACCGCATATTTCAACTTTTCTCGTACTGCTCTTTGCGCAACAGTCATCTCCGGCTGCACTTTAAAACTCGGATGCTGTAAAACGTCCAAATCAGCTGGAGAAGAGCCATTGGGGATCTTCTGCAAAAATTCCCACACATTTTTTCGATATTCGCGTATCGCGGGTGAGTCTTTCTTTGCGGAAATAAACCAGCTTTCTAAGCTATCCAGATAACCATTCTCAAGCCTACCGTGATGGGAATGAAAAAAACCGCCCATGGTTTTGGTCGGTGAGTTCTGGATTTGCTCCATGAATATGTTATCCACACTATTGGATAACATCACCGAGTTATCGAGCCATGTTCCCCCAAATGCTTCCAATAAACCAATACGGGCAATATCAGAAAATGCTTGCGCTTCTTTACCTACCGTACCCAAGCCTTTATTGCTGACGTCCTCAAGGGTAAACATGTTAATATCCGTACCTGCCTTGCCAGCAGTATTCTGATGCAGCTGGTTACCATAAGCGAAGATATCATTGATGTTATATTTACTGCCCTTCTGTGAATCTAGAACAAAAATCTTATAACCTTTATTTTCATGGATCTCTTTCCAATTGCGCATCACCGCCTTTTCAAAGGGACGATTTTCCAGCAAGTGCTGTTCGCCTTTGTCCCAGTAGGTAAAGATTACCTTGCCGCCCTTTGCTGCTTGGGTAATTTCCTCCCAACCCTGTTGCCCCTGCGCCAGCGCAAAAGACGAAGGTTTCGAGTTCTGAGCAGGAACAATAGCCTGATCCTGTCTATCAAAAGACTTGCAGCCAAAAACCAACACTGGAAAAATAAGGCTAAAAAATACGTTCATATCTAAGTTCACTCCGTGCAGGCTGGTTGAGAGCACCCATGTCCCGGGACTCTTCGACGAAGAGAAACAGAACTTTAGCACGCATCACCGGAGTAAGCGGCGAAAATCTCCAAGATTTAACAAGACACAAACGTGCACAAAGACCACCTAATAAAACTCATCTTGGTAATCCTCAATATAGCGGTTCAACAAGGCAGTATTTCCACCGACCTGGGGCTTAATCTTGTGTTCCATCAGCTCCCGCGCCTCCTCAAGCCTATGTTGACGCACATACTCAAACATCTTGTGCAGATATGCGCTGGTCAAACGCTCTTTACCCAGCTCAGGTTCACGGGCATATGTCCCCGATTGAATACGCGCCTCTTCTTGCTGAATCAAGGCTGTGTAGCTTTGCAAAGCCAGATCTCCCTGGCCGTTTTTACTATAAGCGGATGCAAGATCGACGGTATGGCTTCCACCCGGGTCCACAC
>JAPPOJ010000025.1:9422-18064 GCA_028817975.1 Zetaproteobacteria bacterium
GTCCACGCTAGCTGCCTGTTCCAAATACTTCACCGCCTCAGCTGACTTGCCCTGAGCCAACAGAGCTTTCCCCACACTATGGTTGAGAACAGCATTCTGGGGGTGCTGCTGCTGTAAACCTCGCAAATAAGTCAGCCCCTGTTTTTGGGTGCCCGTCATTTCGTACAGTTCCACTAATTGCACCAAAGCCAACTCATGGCTAGGGTCCAAAGCTAAAACTTTTTCAAGCGCTACAACCGCCTCTGGCGCCCCTTCCCCCTCTGTAGCTAAGAGATGGAGCATCGCCAACATCATCTGTGCTTCCGCATGGCGTGGATGCGTCGCCACAAACTTTTTCAGTTCCACCAAAGCTTCCTTAACCTGATGCTGCTCCACCAAACGCTCGATCTGCGCAAGATCCAAGCTCGGGGCCCGGACAGGGGAGGGTGAAGCCTGAGCCGCTTCTACAGTTTGGTGACCCGCATGCTGCGGACTCCCTGAAAGAGAAGGTGTAGGCAATGGCTCAACGACAACGCGATCAAAGACGATTTCAGCCTCCCGAGAGTGCTGTACGGGGGGCACTACAGACAGTGGCTGCAACCCTAAAGATCCTTTAGGCTGCAAAACATAAAAAGTGGCGAAACAAGCCAGTAAAGAGCCGGCTAGCCAAAGCAGCCCGCCCCAAAAAAAAGTAAGACGTGCTTCATGGTGTGTCGACTTCAAGTAGACTCCTCAAAGCGGCTCCGTTCCTTAAGTCAGCTCCTCATGATCAGCGGCTTGGGTACTCTTTTCTTGAAAGTCTTGAATAAAAGGCTCCAAAGTCGCCACTGCATCATGAATATTGTCGCAAATTTTTATACTATCCACATCCTTCTGCGACATTAACTCCATATCGAGCGGCCACTGGTGGATCCATTCCATCAACTCACGCCACATACCCTTGCCCCCCATCAGCAAAATAGGTCGCGGCTTAATATGTCCTACTTGAATCAATTGCCAAGTGTAGAATAACTCAAGCAAGGTCCCAATACCTCCTGGAGTGACAATCACCGCATGACTGATCCGCATAAACTCATCTAAGCGTGAGGAGAAACGCTTGTGCTGACGCTTAACATCCAGATGAGCATTCGCGGCTGCTTCAAACGGTAAATCAATTGCCAAACCAATGGAACGGCTCTTTTCGCCCCCTTCTTTAGCACCTTTGTTGGCTGCATCCATCAGGCCAGGCCCGCCTCCAGTGACCACATCCACTCCACGCATTGCTAAAGCATACGCCAGCTGATAAACTTCCTTGTAGAGTTCGGTCTCGGGCTGAAGGCGGGCAGAGCCAAAGATACTTACTCGGTAGTAACGCGTCTCCATATCCGTGAGCAGGCCATCAATGTCAGCAATGATGTTATTCAACTGAAAGATCTTGCGATTGAGTACCTTGCGTACTCTCTTACGGGTAATCGACATGTCTATCTTTCCTAAGGGTTAGAGGGTTATGAAGTGAGACAAGTACAGGGATACTCTGTCAATACGGTGCGCTCCCTGGCAGACACCCCGACGATGAGCACAATTTCTTTTATCTATCATATCTTGGATCTAAGCACACTCGACAAAAAGCCATGGTTGTGACTCCTAAGAACCCTTCGAGTCTTTGTACAACAAATAGCACTTCCAAAACTTCTTACTTCAAGTGAAATATCTAGACACACCTCTGGTTTTGTGCTAGGTATTCTAACTTTTCCAGGCAAAATCTAGAAAAAACTTTTAACCATAGGATTATTCAACATGCGATCTTACTACCTCTTTTTCTCACTTATCCTTGGGGTACTTAACTATAACCCCCTTAACATACTGCTGGCGAACTCCGACGTTCCCACAGAACAGACCCACCAGGCTAGTGCAAGACACTGGCTCGATCTTCTACCCCAAGAACTGATGCAACCTATTGCACTTCTGGCAATGCATACCGACCCAGAACACATGGAGCCGGTCGCCAGCATTAACGCAGAAGCCAAGCGCACTTTTCTACGCTATCGCGAAGCTATCAACCCCTACAAATACCAAATCGAAATCCACAAAGAAGCGTGGATCGCTGCTGCAACACACGCAGCGATGCAAGGCGAGCAGCCAGAACATCTGCAAAATTTTTTACGTTTTGAACAGCAACAACTCACATCTCTACTACGACATAAAGAAAGCGCACTTACCCGTTCCCAAGATTGGAAGCGGCATGGAGCAAGTCTAATCGCCATGTACCCAGCACTCATCTATACTGCAGAGTCAAGTGTTGAAGAAGCCTTGGCAACCACTGTTTTAGGAACGAGCACTCTCCAAGATTTTAAAAATCTTTGCTCCTACATCTTCTACGGTGTCAGCACAGGTCACCTATCTGCAGTAGCTCACCACTACCTTTTTCCTCACGCATCTATAACGAGCCAACTCACTGTACTTTTAGGATTTGGGTTATTAACGACCGTTTCCAAAATATATAGGACGGAAGTCCCTCAACTACAATTTCACACACAAGCTAAACAGGGAGTCGCCTCTACACAGAAGGATAACCGTTCTTCCCATTGGCACCAAGCATATGCGGCTCTGATCAGAGCAGCTCAAGCAAGTGACGTAGGCAGCACAGAAGCCGTCGAAAAAGCTACTCATGCAGCACTCTGTTCGACGGCATCTGAGGTACACCACCTTCTCCACCAAGGCCTGCAAGGGTTCGCAAATCAGTCTCCTCAGACCGTGGGAAAGATTGCTTACCGTGTGGGGCAAAGCTATGCTTGGCTCACCCTGCTGGACCCTAAAAAAAGCTTTTTACAAAGAGTTTATAATGCAGCATGGGGACACCTCATTCGCAAGGGAGCAGTCGACCCCGCAGGATGGTTTGACTCCGCAGCTAGTTTGAATCAAAAAATCCAAGCATACTTTGGCCCCGGAAGCATGCTAGGTCATGATCAAAATGGCTTTCCAGCCTCTACGGAACAATACAACCGCCGTTATGCCCATGTGAAGTGGTATGTCCAACAGTTACAGCGCATTCAAAAAAATATCGCAACCCTCGAAAGTATAGGACGATAAGTCCATCAAAGCCGACACCTCAAGTGTCGAGTAACTAAACTCCCGCCTGCTCAAACCGATGAGTTAACCACCAAGCTCGTCCGTTTCGCAAGGGAGTCCTACGTGGTGCACTCAGTTCAGCCTAAGGTACCTATATACTTGACCCAAGCACAATGCCCTACGGTCCTTTGCTCCTGGCGGGCGTTCACCTTACTCGGCATCCTCCTGTGCCTCACCCCACTGCTCTTCGGTCAAACACAAGTTCTATTTCCAGAAAATGTTGGTTTTAAATGGCTTGGCTCCATCGCCGAAAAAGATGGAGGGGTCATTTTAATCAAAGAGGTAGAAAGTTCACGAGTTGTGGCACTGCGTAAGGATGGAATCCTACTCAAAAAATATAAAATTATTCAAATATTCCCTAAAGAAGTTCGTCTGGTCGACACCCAACAAGAAGACGCCCAACCCTTTTCGGTCTACAAAAAAGGCTTCGCTCCCAAGGGCAAGCAAGCCGTGGAAAAAATCGTTGCACACAAGCCAAAAGCCAGTTACTCCGGCAGCTATAAGGAGGAGGGATTCGAACGTATCGATCAAGGGATTAAGATTACCGGCGAATACAAAGATCATGTGGTCAAAAATCAGCTGAAAGATATTCTCCTCTCAGCGTCTGCAACACCTGAGTTTAATGAGGGCGAGCTCCTCGGTTTCATCATGGATGATATCGAGCCCGGCAGTATCTTTGAAAAGATGGGAATTCGTAACCTTGACATCATCACCGCCATCAATGGCACTCCTCTTGACAACATTGGTGCCACCGTGAAAACCTTACGCTCGTTGCAAGGAGAGTCTTCTGCTAGTTTTGAAGTCATGCGCGCAGGGGAACGTTTTACTGTAACCATCGATGTGCAGTAGGAGATGCACGCTCACCCGCTGCGACCAACTGTGCCTGTGCCGTACCACACTCCTGCTGCACAGCGGCAGACAAGTGTAACTGCAATTCCCACCGGTCGGGCTGAGAGATAGACTGCAGATGGCATTGACGCATCTCCAACAACTGTTCCAAGTGGCGCGTCATCTCTTCCTCCGCGGAGGTCTGTACGGCAAAAATTTGCAAGCGAATGGTAAACAACAGCCGCGGGGGAGCGGCATGAGCATACAAGCTTATCCAAGTAGAAGATGGCGACAACCGCATCCTTTGCCAATTCTGCAGACACAGCTGGGAACTGAGCTGCAGCACCGCATACCACCACGGAAGCATCTTGGTTTGTACAAATAGCTGCCCAGGAAACTCAACATAGTGATAGTCTTGTTCCTTGCCCTGAGTGAGGCTGTTCTGCAGCTGTTGCAAACACACTTTGAGTGCAAAGCCGGGTTCACGACCTGGAGCCACCAAACGATGCATCCAGTCATAACGCTGACGCCGACATTCTGCAAGTTGTCGCCACTGGGTAAAATGCAACTTAAGGTGTTCAAGCGACAAGTGCAGCTTCTGTCCAGTTCGTAGCCACATATCCAGGATATAGGCTAACTGATGCTTAAAGCCTTCTTTCTCGGCTGGACTTTCTGCCAAGGTACGGATGGTACGCCTTGCACCGTCACGCTCCACTCCTGTGCGTAACTCCCCTACCAAATGCTGCAACACTCCTAAACTACTGCCAATCTCCTGATCAAGACAGCGTTGCAGCTCCTGCCCATGTTCACACTCCAAGCGCAGCTCATGACGTGCCATTCCGATCAGCTGCACTGCAGGTTTCCCTAATACATGCAAACTCACATAACGTTGCAACTTGTGCAGCTGTGCTTGCGCACGTTGTTCTAAATCAAGGTGCGACCGACATAAGTCACTGTGTTCCCGCTGCAAGGATTGATAACGCACCTCCTGCTCCACAAACCGTGTCATGCAAGCTTGCCAAAAGGCCGCCACTCCAGCTGGTAGCGTCGGCTGTTGCTCACGCAATGAACTCCATTGCTCCACACCTTGTTGGCTAAGGTCATGCAAAAATCGGTCGAGCCGCAACGCAGAAGCTAGGTGCCAATGGTATTTTCCTGCCAGCACGCCTACCAGTACCAATGCCAGAACCAAGCTCCATACGGTCAGCCAAAAAGCACTCCATTGCATAAGTTGTGCCCAAAGCATCACCTCAGCGCCCAGCACCTTGACCAACCAATGCGTACTTACCACAGACAGGGGCTGCTCCGACTCCAGAACCCAAGACTGCAGGGTTGCAACCAATTGGCTTCCCTCAAGTGTTGAAGGAGTCTGCGTCAAAGCTAAATTCCACTTCTGCTGCAGCTGCTGAACTCTAGGATGTACCGCAAGCCACCTTTCGTTGAAGGCAACTCCGCCTACTAAAAGACCAAAGCGAGTTGGCAAACGAATGCGCAAAAAAGGGGGACTCTCTCCTCGCCCCACGAGATCTCCTACCGGCCAAGGAGACCCTGGCGCCACATGAGTGCAGGAGAAGTCCGCTTCCACCATCAACTGCACACGACGGATAATTTCACAGCCTTGTGGACGCATCCACGCCATAGCATCGATAATGCCGTGACTAAGGTTCTCATGCAGTAAGCGCCACTGAGCATAGCTGTGCAACTCTTCCTGCGAGAGCGTTTCTAACTTCTCACGTACCGCATGCAGTTCCGTAACTAAAAACTGTGAGGTCTGGCGCAACTCTGCATTCAGCGTGCGCTGCAAGGTGTTCATCTCTGTAGCATATTGCTGCAAGGGAAGAGCAATGAGGTAAGCGATCAACGCAAGTATCACACTCACCCCCAACAGACGGAGTAAGAACAAATCGGAGAGCTGTTGTAAAAATCGCCATAGAGTGCTCAACATCGATTTTGCACGAGTTCGCAAAGTATTCCACCTGTAGACCGAGGGTGCACAAACATGATCACACTTCCACCATAGCCCCGCCGGGGGGCCTCATCCACGAATTCTACGCCTTGTTGACGTAAATAGGCGGTCGCTTTTTCCATATTATCAACATTAAACGCAATATGATGAACCCCCGCACCTCGTTTGTGTAAAAACTGTGCTACGGGCCCCGATGGATCAGTAGACTCTAACAGCTCGATACGTGTTTCGATAGGCAGCCTCTCCCCCGCATGCGCAGAAAGTAACATTTCAGCATGTACTTTTTGCTCAGCTACGGTCTCCGCACCAAAATAAGGTAAACGAAGGATATCTCGAAAAAAACGTATACATTGACTCATATCCTTCGGGGCTAAAGCACAATGGTCTATCTTATGGATTTTAAAAGGTAAGGGTGTCTCAGAAATCGGCATAACTCGTTCCTCAGCTACAGCAACTAACGGTCGAACACTTGGGCACACTTTTTATGGGTGGTCATCTTCTCACAACGCAGCAATACTTGCTGTTCTTGCTGCCGGTCCAACTTCTTCACCTCATCCACCATCAGTGCAAAGCTACGTTCTGTGGTTTTACGCAGACGGGCTCGTACCGAATAGACATTTGGACTGTTGAAGGCATTTTCACGGCCGTATAAATTCACCTGAATATCTTGACCTTCCAAGAAATCCCTCCATAGCACTTTTTTGGCACGTGGGGTACGTAATTCCACAATCGAACCCACTTTAGCGTCACGGTACTCCGGAATTTCCCAATATTGGACCCCAAACGGCACATGCGCCGCCACCCGCGCATCCGCCTGCAAACCCAGCAAACGAGGCATATGCTCCTGTAGCTGCACTGGCATAAGCTTGAGCATTTTACAATCATTACCTAAATCAAAACCAACGATCTTAGGCCCCCAATAGTGGCCAGCAACTTCAATCTTCCCCTCCCCAGCAGTACAGGGAAAACCCATCGCAACCCAAGGCGTATGTGGGTCTACTCCACGTACTGCATGTGCAGACGACATGCACGACTTCAAATAACGCGTGGCCACGACACCTAACTCAGGCATCCATACTGGCAACGGCGCAACAGATTTACCCGGGGTTAAACAACCCTCATCCAAAAACTGCCCCGACAAGGGTGAAGAGGTAAACTGTATCTGGTTGCCAATAGGTTCACGCTGAGACTGCTCAGCAGCTTCATCCTCATGCTGGTTCACAGACTCGTAGGTAACATAAGGGGTGAGTGACCTTCCCGTCGACTTTCCTTGTTGTACAGAGGAATGCGTACTTACTGTCGCACAACCTATCCACATCAACCCTAAACAAGCCCCCACCCCCGCAACGGCCACTTTACGCATGTTTACTCCATATATTCCACAAGTGAAGATATTTGCACGCCTCTACATCGCCTGTGCAGGCTTAACCACGCACAACACCTGGCTTCAGCTTGGCCGAGAGTGAAAAACACATAACCACTTTAGCGACTCCAACCAATGCAACCGACAAGATCACAGGCTCAAACCACTCGACCAAAATCGGGAGTGCACTCCACACATGCTCACCACTCCACAAGTCTTGTCCTCGCACGGCCTCAGAATCTCCGCCCCATACCGACAGGCAAACATTCGCAACAAACAGCATACCCCACGCACAAGACATAAAAGCGCACAATTTGGCTAAGGGTGTTGAGTAGACAAAATACGTCAAAGTCCCCCCAAACACAACCACCAGACTAAAGAGCAAATGGGCATCCAAAGGAACAGGCAACCTCCCCCAGACAACCCAGTCTTCATGAGAACGTAGGTCTGCCGGAACTAAGACCGTACAAAGCTCCTTATGACCCAACAGTACAACACCTACGGCCACAAATACACATAAACTCAGAGAATGCAACCACAACCCATTCCACCCGAGGGCACGTTTACGTCGTACCATTTGATTACACACCCAATCCCCACAGGCATGAAAAAAACGTGGAGGCTCCCTTTCGGCCATACGCACCACTGCCGAAGTGAACACACAAGCCCCCACAATATCCCACAAAGTTACCAAAGGTATGAACACACAAAAACTGCTACATAAGCCACTCAGTATTAACGCAGCACACAAAGAAGCGAGAAACGAATAGGTCGAACCGGTCATAAAATAATGACAGACCCACATAAAGTAGACGGTAATCATCGTGGTCACCGTAAGTCCTGGAGACAGTTGACCAATCATTTCAATCAGCCGCCCTCGACTTAAAATCATCGTCGCCACTGTTAAAGCTACCCACCAACCACGTGCAGTCATCCGGGCGACAAACAAACAGGACATAACCGTGAAGAATACAAGGACAAAATGAAAATGTAAAAAGTCCTTCACCTGTATGGGAGCGTGCAATATTTGTGGAATCCAGCGGAAAAGAAACACAAAACCACTCTGAGGTATTTGCGGAGAAAGGAGCGCACCCACAACTTCCCGCTGCCACGCCGCTGCAGTCACATGTTCATCTCCAAGGCTATCCACCAAATCCGTTGAAACCGTAATAGAGTACGTCCTAAGCTGCATCCACACCATCCGCGACAAAACCATCAGGATGAGTAAAGCAATACTCGGCGACCACAGACGTTGCAGTCCCCACGCCAATTGCCCACCCTGGATATTTAGCTTTCTTGTGACCATTGCAACGACTCTCATCCATACCCCATGGCACCCCCACAGCCCCACCCCTATTCTATTTGAATCCACAGGTATTGAAACTCCACACCATCAAA
>JAPPOJ010000108.1 GCA_028817975.1 Zetaproteobacteria bacterium
GGATATAGTTTAATGATATAACGCATGTTTTTAAATAAAGATATTTTAAGCATGTTTTATATGAGAGGCTGGTTCTGGGGGTATGTTGTCAAAGAGGAAATGAAATCTATGCGCGTTCGTGCACGGTCGTGTTGAGGTGTAGAAATAAAGTTTGAAGGGACAGGCAACTCCGCTGTGACGTGCGTATTTCTAGATATAAACGTCACAGCATCTTCGTTATGAGCGGTATTTCTGCTCGATACACTTGATGAGCGTGCCCAGTACCACTCCAGAGGCGCCTTTTTTCGGGTGCCCGGAGATGGCTCCGTGGAACCCCGTGGCAGCAATATCGATGTGTGCCCAGGGGGTATCGCCGACAAAGTGGGCGAGGAAAGCACCTGCGGTGATGGTGCCGCAGCGCACTCCAGGGTCAGGGATATTGGAGAGGTCGGCCACATGCGAGCTTTTGAGCGTATCCATCACCTCGGGCCAGAGGGGCAGCTGCCAGGAGCGCTCTCCGGCCATATTGCTGCACTCGACGACAAAATCGCCGAAGGCTCGGTCGGTAGACATTACGCCTGAGCCGTACTTACCCAAAGCGATGAGTACGGCTCCGGTAAGAGTGGCGGTATCGATCATGAAATCCACATTCCAGTTGGTACGGGCATAGTAGAGGAGGTCGCAGAGTACCAGCCGGCCTTCCGCATCGGTGTTTTTGACCTCGACGGTTTGTCCACTCATGGAGCGGAACACGTCATTGGGCTTGGTGGCGTCGGGTCCGACGAGGTTTTCGACCGTACCAATTAGACAGACTACATTTACGGGAGGTTTGACCTGGCTTAAGTAGTAGGCACTGCCAAAGACACCTGCGCCTCCACACATATCGTATTTCATGTCCTCCATGCCACCGGACGGTTTGAGGCTCACGCCGCCGGCATCAAAGGTAAGCCCTTTGCCAATCAATACCGCTGTCTTGGAAGGGTCTTGGCCTTCAATTTCAAAACAGATCAGGTGAGGCTCATGGTTGCTGCCTTGAGCCACACTGAGGAAGGTCCCCATACCTAAAGCTTCAAGCTCTTTTTTCGCTTTGATGGTGCAGGATATTCCTGTTTCGGTGGCCATCTGTTGTGCCATTTGCGCCCAGCTGGAAGGGTTCAGCTTGTTCGCGGGAGCATCTCCCAGGGAGCGGCTGATGGCCTTTGCCTGAGCCATGGTACGGCTTTCCAGAAGCATTTGGGACGTGATATGGGTGCCTACGCAGGTTAGCTTACTGGGCAGCTCACTCTTCTGGTTGTCGAGGTCCTTTTCGTTGCTTTTACCTTTATAGAGGGTGTTTTGATATAAACCTGCCGCAAGCCCTTCAAAGATCTTGGTTGAGCATACATCTTCTCCTGGGAGTACAGCGACGGAGGTATAGGCGCGTGAACTGATCTCGTTGGCCAAGTCGAGTCCGGCTTGAAGGCCCATTTCCATCGGGCTTAATTTGTATTTGGACTTAGGTACGAGAATATAGAGCTGTCCTGCAGCAAACACAGTCATGGGCTGAGTGACTTTTTTGAGCTTTTGCTGTGCTAATGCGGTTTGGAGTGCTGTGGTTTGCTCCGCAGAGAGTGTAGGGCAGTCAAAGGATATTTGTTCTTCGTCTGGCTTTTCTGCCTGTTGCACGAGTACTGTGTAGACGTCACTATCTGTTGCATTTGGCGCTGTGGTTAATTCGAGGTTTTGGAGCCAGGTAAAGGTCTGAACCAGGAAGTCTTGCCATTTGAGGTGTGAGTAGTCTTGGTAGTTCATAAGCTAAAACCCTTCATGATGGTGTATAGTCGGCTCGATAGGAGATAAAAAGCGAGCATTTGAGATCATGAGCTAGGCGAGGCTACCATGTTCGAGGTAATTCTGTCAAGAAACTCGATGCAGCGGGTAAAATAGTCGAGGTTGCTCTGATATTGTAAAAAGATATGCCCTTCTTCTGCGTAGGTAATGAGTTGCTTATCTGGGCTGGCAACATTTGCGATCATCTGCGACGAATGACTCAGCGGTACGATAGGGTCTTGTTCTCCGTGAAACAGAATCAGGGGTGCCCGAATACGCCCTGCATGCTGGAGTGCATTGACTCTGTGATAGTGATCTTTGCAGTCGTGTTCCTCGCCGATTAAAGTTGCTCCGTAGCCTTTTTCAAAAAAGTGTTCTGCTTGCTTGAGGGCTAAGGGGTCGGCGACGCCATAACGCACGATGGCTCCCCCCCAATACTCGGGTGTATAGATTAGGCATTGGTAGGCGGTCAGTCCTCCGGCACTTCCCCCCGAAAGGATATAGTGACCTGGCTTGGCGTAGCCCCGCTGACAGAGGGTCTCGACTCCGGATACGGTATCTTCGAAGTCGATGATTCCCCAAGAGCCGTTGAGCTGGGTACGGTAGTGACGTCCGTAACCGGAAGATCCGCGGTAGTCCACTGCAAACACGTTATAGCCGGCAGCGGTAAAGATGTTGAATGCGGTATTATAGCTGGCCATTTGTTGTCCTGTGGGTCCGCCATGTAAATGCACCAGTGTAGGGGCTTGGCGGTTTTTATGGCGGGCAAAATAGTATTTGCCATACAGGGTGGTTCCTTGTTTGTTTTGCCAACGGATATTTTCAAATGTTGGCAGTTGTTGGAGCAACCGTTTGCCACGGGCTACTGTAAGCAAGGGCTTGGGAGTGTTCGACGAGGAGGGGGTGTAGACCCATTTACCGGGGTGGTCGGGTGAGGTGATGAATGCGGTACAGTCGTCCCCACAGGTAGCCCAGGTGCTGACCTGTTGGGGGTGGTTGGGGAGTACGGGTGTGCCTGAACAAGTTTTACCTTCAAAAGTAACACGATAGATTTGTTGTGCGCCTTGTTGGGTCCATAGGATGTAGAGGAGTTGGTCATTGCTGCCCCAACGAATGGGGAGCTGCATGGGTGCCCAATCGGGTTCGCCTAGTTCTCCCTCCTCGCTTGGCGCCCAGTAAACTTTCTCTGCGGTGGCTAGGTTGTGGATACACAGCTGATCATAACCTTGGTGGTCACAGCGGTAAGCGAGGTAGTTGCCGCTGGGGCTCCAGATGGGGTTGCGGCAGGTAGCCTGTGGGATAGAGATGGTCTGGAGTTCGGGAGTAGCCTCGGTCCACGAGTCGGGGGAGCTTTGGGTGGCGACTTGGATACAAGCTGCATCCCAAGGCATGGTGTCTTGCTGCCAAGCATACCAGGTGAGTCCTGTACCCGAAGTGTGGAACACCGGGTTCCACGCAAAGTGTCCTGGTGGCGAGATTTGTTGCAGTTGTTCGGGTTGTTGGATGTTGACGATCCAGATGTGACATGTCTCCCCTGTTTGTGCAGCAAAGCTACAAAAACTGCCACAGGGGGATAGGCTGCCGAGTACGATGCCTGCAAAACTCTGGGTGAGTTGTGTCCAGGTGGAGGTTTGGAGACAGAGCCGATACAGTGCTTTATCTCGGCCACAGAAAATAACTTGTTTGTCGTCGGCACAGTAGGAGCCTCCTCCATAGTTGATCGAAGGTCCAAATGCGGGAAATTCGGCAGGACTTAGAATTTCGCGTGCCTTGCTGGGCCAGTGCATGCGTGCGAGCCGTGTTTCCCGGCCGCACTTTTCGATATAAGTCAGTGTTTGGGTCGTGGGATGCCATTGCATTTCGGCGATGGAGTCGTGCGGCTGTAAGAAGCTTTCTAGGGTTGCGAGCATCTGTTTTCCTTCTGCTTGGAGGTGATTTGGAAGGACATGTTTTGGGCTATGTATACGTTGAAAAGCACTTGTACTTTTGTGTAGTAGTGAATTGTAGCGAAATATTTGTATAACACCTAGATAAAAGCTTTGCGCTCTGTGCGTTTAGAGTTGTGAACGGTCTCCTCCATTCTTCATCAGATATTTTTACAAACCTGAAAAAAGATTAATTCTTAATAAAATTAAATAGTTATTCCCTTGCAATGTTTAAGCTGCCGCTGTAAAACGGCTGTCTATAGGTGCGATTCACTTTTCGACATCGAAAAGCGTTTTTTTCACATGTATTTCATTTTTTGGAGGATTCATGAAGAAACAGCTTGTCTCAACGGTATTGGTTTTAGGTGTGAGTGGGAGTGGCTTTGGATTAAAGCTCCCGAAAAAA
>JAPPOJ010000148.1 GCA_028817975.1 Zetaproteobacteria bacterium
GGTTTATACACACTACCTGGAGCAAAACTCCCTCCAGTCGGTTTGTCAAACAGGGGGGGAAAAGGGGCCGCAAGAATAGCCTGCACGTGATCCACACTCAGGCCATCTTGATAAATAGCAGGGTTATAGTCTGGAGCAGAAACCATCGACAAAATCTGTCCGTTACGCGGATTAAGTACAATGACTGCTCCGTTTTTACCCCTAAAAGCCTCTTGTGTAGCCTCTTGAAGCTCCATATCTAAAGTAAGTACAAGATCAGCTCCTGGGTTTGCTTGCCTAATGGGCAGCTCCGATTCATCTTGCTCCACCACAGCGGTCTCACGTCCAAATGCATCCACCTGGATAAGACGATAGCCACGTTCTCCTCGCAAAATATGCTCCCACTGCTGCTCCACACCATGCTTCCCAATCAAATCTCCAGGCTGATACTTCTCTTCCAACGCCCGGCCTACATTTTTCTTCTGCAGCTGAGCAGCCGAAATTTCCCCCATATAACCAATGAGATGAGAAGGAAGGTTTGAATCATAATTGCGACGAGGGGCAACCGTAATGTCAATGCCTGGCAAATAAATTTTGTTCGACTCAATAAGAGAAACACGATGTAGGCTTAGATTACGCATCAAGACCGTAGGTAAGAACTTGGGGCGGCCTCGCGTCGCACGCAACGTACGCTCAAAACTTTCAACAGGCTCTCCAAGCAGACGTGACAAAATAAGCAAAGTCTTTTCGCGATCCACAACATATTGAGGGATATAAACCAAATCAAAAAAAGGTCGGTTTCCCAAAATAACTTTGCCATAACGGTCATGTAAAACCCCCCGCGGCGCTTCAATCTCAATACGACGAATGCGATTCGTTTCCGAGATACGGCGATAGTGTTCCCCGCGGTAAACTTGTAAGTACCACAGACGAAGACCAAAAATGCTCAAAATGAGAATAACAGTTAAATTAGCCCAAAGGTATCGAGACTCCGAAATAGGCGAGTGAGGTTGGCTGGACATACTCAAACAGAACCTTCCTTCAACAACATTTTTCTTTGACAGTGCTTATAAAAAAATACCGTTGGGACCGCACACAAGACACGCACACAGACAGAAATCCAGTATTCGGACACAAGTAGGATATCTCCTGCATCATGCACAAAATAAATCAAAGGGAAGTAAATAGAAATCCATAGCTGCGCTAAGAACGCGCTCATCCCCCAGCTCACCCCATAAAACCAGGACACATGATCTCGTACAGCAACAATGATCATTAAAATAATTCCATACGCGGAGAGTGTGCTTCCCATAGGCTCGATACCATTTTGCTCCAACAACATCGAGGCAAACACCAAAGACAAGAAGCTCAGACCTAAGCCACGCGTCACAAAAATCAGAACAAGGTAAGGCACAACCGTATCAATGTAATGACCTCCTAAAACAGGAATCAATACTGTTAACTGAAACCAAGCCAACAGCAACAAGGTTAACAGATGAGAAACCACACCAGCCTGAAAAGGGACAATATGAGCCAGCCAAGATGGACGTCCCCTGTAAAAACGGCGCTGACTTATCCCATTCATCCACCCGACCCCGACTGCTCATGACGTGTCAACTGATCCATCCACTCCGAGCCAGCGACCTCCGCAATCGCTTCAAAAGAGGGGTCCATACGCACCAGCACAAACACTTCTTCAAGTCCCTGATATTCCACCCAAGGCTGCACTGTAATGACTGGAGCCAGACGATCTGCGGCGTATTTGACTCGCTTTACCCTTCCTACTGGAATACCCTCTGGAAACCCGCCAACAGCTCCACTCGTCACGATTCTATCCCCAATACGAATATCCGCACGTTTATGTAGACTCAAGCGACAAGCTTGATCCCCCGTACCTTGGATCACTCCTCGCAATCGGGTACGCTCTACGACAACATCCAAATTGAAATTAATATCTACCAGCAATTGGACATCTGCGTATGAGTTCCCCACACGTAAAATCCGTCCTACTGCACCAGAAGCACCAATCACGGGCATACCTGCTGAAATCAGCTTACCTTCCGGCACTCCAATACGTATCGACTTGAATGGCGTATGAGTATGCTCACTACGTACCTCACTTAAAAAATGATCAAAATCATAACGACCCGTAAAATTGAGCAACTTACGTAAACGCACCACCTCCTTTTTCTGGTGTGCATAATCAACCATACGCGCTTGCATGACCTTAATCTGCTTTTTAAGCCGAGCATTTTCCTCGGCCGCACCGTGGAGATCGACATAAGAGTTCCACAGATAAGCGCTTCCTGTGGAAAACTGACTCCAAGCATAAGTAACAGGATACATAAGCTCTTGAGAAAGGTTTCGAAACCACCCCGAAGAAGTCCAAGGATTCATCTCAGAAGAGAAAACAAAAAAAGGCATCAAAAGAGAGCCTGACACAAATGCTAGCCACAAGTGTTTTCGCTTAAATATAAGCACAAAGCATCTCTTTGGTGAGTGTAAAGATAAACCCAAAAGGTAGGCGCAGGTGCACTCTACCCCACAAAAACAACAAGCTAACTAAGCCATAGCAACACTACTAAGTATATCTATTTGATCCAAAGCTTTACCACTCCCTAATACCACAGCGCACAAAGGGTCATCGGCAATCATAATTGGCAGGCCTGTTTCTTCGCGCAGGAGGATATCTAGATTACGGATCAAAGCACCACCACCCGCAAGGACGATTCCCTTGTCCACGATATCAGCAGCTAGTTCAGGTGGAGTCTTCTCCAAAGCAATTCTCACTGCTTCTACAATAGTATTTACAGGCTCCGCGATCGCTTCACGTACCTCTTCTGAAGCAATTTCGATGGTCTTCGGGATGCCAGCAACCAAGTCACGCCCTTTAACATGCTTCGTGCGGACTTCATTATCAGGATATGCAGTACCAATCGTGATCTTAATCTGCTCGGCCGTCCGCTCACCAATCAAAAGATTGTACTTACGTTTTAGGTAGTTCACGATAGCCTCGTCCATCTTGTCACCACCCACACGCACAGACTTAGAGTAGACAATACCAGCAAGTGAAATCACTGCAACTTCTGTCGTGCCTCCACCAATATCAACGATCATGTTGCCACTTGGTTCTGTAATGGGTAGCCCAGCACCAATAGCGGCAGCCATCGGCTCCTCAATGAGAAAGACTTGCCTAGCACCAGCACTCTCAGCAGACTCCCGCACAGCTCTTTTTTCGACCTCTGTAATCCCATAAGGAACACAGATAATGATACGAGGCTTGACCATTGTACGACGGTTATGTGCACGTTCGATAAAATAACGCAGCATCGCTTCCGTAATTTCAAAATCAGCAATGACACCATCTTTCATAGGGCGAATAGCTGTGATCGTCCCAGGAGTACGACCCAACATGTCCTTCGCTTCTTTTCCAACTGCTAATATCTTCTTGCCACCACGGCCATCCATCTGGACAGCTACGACGGAGGGCTCATTCGTGACGATACCTTGGCCTTTAAGAAACACTAAGGTGTTTGCTGTCCCAAGGTCTATCGCCAAATCATTGGAAAAAACACCAGCCAACCAGTCATACAGCATCTCCTATTTCCCTCCCAACAGAACCACCGCGTGGTCGCAAAAATTCATTGTCGCTTTCTTTTTCCATCACATCTTCCTGACCGTTTTCCCCACACTGTTAGTACATGACGATATTTGCATGTCTAATGTTTTTACATCTAGGGAAAGAACCATGGTCAGATCATACCTTCTTGATCTTGTGCCCGAAGATTAGAACTATTTTGAACCATGTGTCAACAATTTTATTATAGTCTTAGTAACATAGGTTGGTGAAGAGACGTCCCAAATGTCTCACCTTCTCTGACAACTCATACGCACTAGACTATCATGGAACAGACTTCTGACACTTTTAAAACCCACAAAACGGTGAGCAAAATCTCCCCATTCTCCCTGTACTTAGATATAGACTTATGTCAAGTTCATTGGTAGAATATATGGCTATGATTACGCTAAAGGACCAACCATCCTTGTTAAAATCAAAATCTGTAACCGGTGGAGCAAAAATGGCAGCAAAAAAGCCAAGTAAGATCACATACGCAACAATCATGGTATGCGTGTTCACACTCGCTTTCTTTGGGGTCTGCACCCCACAATTCACCCAAGTCGACCTCACAGGCATCGTCGCAGAGGTCAATGGTGAAGAGATTTCCTATCATGAATTTGTACGTGCCTATAAACGCATGTCCGACTCTATGCGGAGCCGATACGGTGAAGACTATGACCCAGCCAGTTTACAAATTGCAAGCCAAACGGTAGACCAGCTCGTTAAAGAACGGATTATGTCTCAGCAAGCTCAAGCACTCGGAATTCGCGCCAGTGATGAAGAAGTGGTGAAATATCTCGCGCGATTGGCTGCTTTTACCGATGAAAAGGGACAGTTCTCTCCTGAGTACATGAACTCTTACTTACGCGCAAACAACTACACCGAAGCCACTTTTCAAGAAGAGCTACGCCGCTCTCTATCCGTCTCCCGATTACGTGACCTACTTCTCTACTCAACTTTTGCCTCCGAAAGTCGCATTGAGGATGAATATCTCATTACAGAAAACAAACTGAACGTCTCCTATCTTAAAATACCCACTTCCGGAAAAAACAGCCTTGTTAGCTCAGAGGAAATAAGCCGTTACGTCAACGATGCAACACAAGAGGAAAAGCTTAAGTCCTGGTATGACTCTCATACGTCAGATTACCAGACCGAAGAAGAGGTTAAAGCAAGGCATATTTTAATCAGCTTTGAAGGCGCTCGAAGTGCCTCCACTGCCGCAGCAAAACGATCCAAACAGGAAGCTCGTTCACTCGCAGAAAAAGTGCTTTCAATGGTTACAGCGGAGGACGCCGACTTTAACCAAATAGCTAAGCAAAACACGGATGAGCCACAGGGGAAAGATTCTGGTGGTGACCTGGGATACTTCACCCGTGAGGCAATGGTAAAACCTTTTGCTGACGTTGCTTTTTCTTTAAATAAGGGACAAATTAGTGACATCGTGGAAACCGACTTTGGCTTCCACATCATCAAAAAAGAAGACATTAAGCCTGCCAAAAACATCAGCTACGAAGATGCAAAGCAAGATATCGCCAAAAAAATGCTACAAAAAGAAAAAGGCCCCAAAGAGGCTCAGAAACAGGCTGACGCTATCCTTGCACAATTGAAATCAGGACAAGATACTTCAGAAACGGTAAAGCAATACGGTCTTGCTTGGAAGAATACGGGGGACTTCACTTTGACAGCCCGGTATATTTCCGGGTTAGGAAGTGATGCTAGTATTCGCACCGCAGCACTCAGCCTACATGAGGGAAATACGGTTTACCCAGACGCTTTAGAATCATCTGGTCATCTTTACATTCTTAGGCTAAAATCACACACTCTAGCAGATACAAGCAAACTAGACGAAAAACGCAAGGAACAAATTCGAAGCACTTTGCAATTTTCAACTGGGTATGCCTTTTACTCACAGTTTGAAAGCTATTACGCAGACTATTACGAAAAGAAAAAGCTCATATACAAAAGCCCCAAATACCTAGCACTGGACGCACAGCACAGCCCCAACTAGGAGTTAAAAAAGCTTCGTCACAGTCAAGATAGGCACAACAACGGAGGGTCCTTTGAAAGTTGTTATCTCTGAAAAGACATCAAACTTAGATGTCCATGGTGAGTCTATCCGCAAGCAGGTAGCAGCGAAACATATTGACCCCGAACACCTCCACCGCCTAGAAACTGACCACCGTGCGCACCAAAAAAGTAAAGACTTGGTTTACAAGCTTCTTGCTCAGTTTGGGATTGAATTTCAAGTCGTTCACCGCCGACAATATTGGCCACGACTAGATGAAGTCGACGCTGTCATTACTCTGGGGGGCGATGGAACACTGTTAGAAGCAAGCCATCATATTGACAACGAAAGCTTACCCATCTTCGGTATCTGCTCATCACCTATGAGTGTTGGTTACTTGTGTACGTGTGACTACACCAACTTAGAACAAGCATTTAAGCAATTTAGCCAAAATCTGCTTCAAAAAGTTTATCTAAGACGACTACGTGCGAAAGTCACCTTTTGCCGTACAGGTGGAGAAGTCACAACAGAACCTAGTCTGAACGACTTTTTATTTGCCCACGAAGACCCCGCAGCAACAACACGTTACCGCATTTCAGTAGGGCAAGAAACCGAAATGCACAAATCGAGCGGAATTTGGGTAGCAACTGCTGCTGGTAGTTCTGCGGCAATACAAGCAGCAGGGGGCGAGGTATTCCATATGACTTTCGAACAATTCCAGTTCAAAGTACGAGAACTTTATGCACCTCCTGGAAAAAATAAAGGCCGGCTACACAGCGGGCTCTTCGATGCCGAAAAAAAACATTTGATTATCGAAAACCTCTGTACTAAAGCTATTCTAGCTATCGATGGCTACCATGATAAGGTAGTCCTTAGCTTTGGCGACAAGATAAGCTTCGTTCCCGCAACCAATCTGGCAGTCTTTCATTTTGATGAAGAGCAGGCCACTACCACTGTAAAGAAATGTTAGCCGCAGGACCCATAATCTTAAGATGAGTGTGGTGTTTTTTCACCAAGTTTTCTTGGTGAAGAGAATGACCCGGCGTGTCAAAAACCACAAAGTACTCCTGCGACCACGCATGAATATAGCCAAAGTAGCTTTTCCATTTGTGCTTATCTTTCAGTCGGGTTATCGAAGCGGGGAAAATTTTATTCCCTTCTTCCATTAAGAAAAGGTTCCAATAATCACGATTGGCGAGATCCATCATCCTACGCACAGGGACAAAGATAGAAACAAAAAAAGCCGTTTTCCCTTCCGCATCGGCTAAAGAAAATGCCTTTCCCCCCAGGACACGTCGAATCTCTTGGTCCAGCTCCATTTGAAAAGCAGACGCTAAAAGTGTGGCAGAAACCATCGCATTTGTTTCAAACTTGTCATAAACATGTGCAGTACGTGTGTAAGCTCTCAAAACATCGACATAAGACTTATCTCCTTCAGCCAAGTCAATGGATGCTGGAGCATCTGACCCCGGAGTAGAACAGCCCGTTCCAACCAAGAGAAAAAATAAAAAAAATGTATAAGGAAGGTGCTTACATCGTGACTTTATTACGACCATTTTGTTTGGACTCATATAGTTTTTGATCTGCCGCCTCCAACAGTTCTTTTGGGTTTTCCATCTGAGGAGTATATTGGGCAATGCCTACAGAAAAAGTTTGTTTGTGGGGGACAACTTGCTTAATTCCAGCTTGGTTCAATTCTAAGTTGAACACATGAACTTCACAAGCCATACGAATCCTATCAGCCAAATCAAACGCTGTCTGAGAATCTGTATCTGGAAGAATAATGATAAATTCTTCCCCACCGAAACGGCCTAAAATATCATCTTGACGAACCATCTTTTTAACTAATGCTGTACTTTCTCGCAGCACCTGATCACCCGCATTATGCCCATAGGTATCATTTACTTTTTTAAAATGATCAAGATCAAAATATATCAAGGCCAATGGTTTCATGGAAGCTTTCGACTGCTGAAATTGCATCTGTAAGGCATCCATCAAAAACTGCTTATTATAAATATCCGTACCAGAGTCAATGGTTGCCATACGATAAATCTTATCTTGGACAAAACCATCCATATTGTCACGAGAAAAGAACTTTAAAATGACAGTGCCAAGACGTAACATATCCTGGTCATGAAGCTCAGTAGGAGCTACTACTTTTTGGTCATTAATGAAGAGACCATTCGCTGACTCCGCATCTTCAATAATGGTTGCATTCATATTCTGAGAAATTCGGGCATGAATACGAGAAACACTTGCTTCTGAAATAGTTATATCAGCTTCTACTGAACGTCCAATCGACAAACGTTCTTTGACCATCTCGTAACGTTTTCCAAGAGCATTGCCACTATACTGCACCAGACTCGCATTCCCCTGAGGGAGCTTATTACGATCTAAATCGATCGCATTGATCTGTGCAATAACCGTTTTATCCTCATCCGTCATGCGCTAACCCTAAAACAGCTTTTCCTGCATTTACCAAACTCAGTGACAGACTTAGGCTGGTGAAAAGATCCATCACTTCATACAGTCGCTGTCTATTGTACATCGCCTTACCTACAAGTGGTAGGTAAGTATGTTCTCAGCCTTACGACTCCAGATGACAGTGGCTAAGATCTTGGAATTTCATCCTCAAAACTCGATATATAACTATAATCTTTAACTTTATCCTGCTTATCCCAGTAAAGCTTTAATTCACGATGATGACTTTTATGAGGAACAAACTGATATTCAAAAAAAACATAGCTCCAAACCTCAATTCCACTACTACTTCCCACTGCATAAGGGCGTCCAAGCAGCATCATAACATCTTGCTTCGATGTCTCTTGTTTACGCAACCAACTCAGGTCCCTAGGGAAGTTCTTACCCGTAGTAAAACACCCAGACAACATCCCCACAAAAATACAACATATGAATCCAAGTGAAAGGGCTTTCATCTTCAATGGCAACTCCTTAAGTCCTTTAAACAAATAAGCGCTGATGAGTAAGGCAGTGTATGCCGGGTGAAGCAACGTTCATGACAACAATTGTGTATCATGAATATACGTGTGTACGGCACATATGACGTCACCAAAATACTAGATCAATATACAGGTGAAGGCAAGTTAAAGAGCGCACAGACAAAGTGGACTTAAGTATAAAGTCTTGAACACTCATTTAGCATTGCAGCATACGGTCAAACAACATACAGTGCCCCAAATGATTCTGTCTTTTACCATTTTGAGTGATACGCAGATATCCACGATTATGGCAAGATTCACCCATAACGAGGTATACCCTATATGAGGAGAGTAACCCAAGGATTACAAGCCTTTTTGGCTTTAACAGCCCTTTTATCCTGCCAAACATCGCCAGAACCTCACAACCAGTTTAAAGAAGAAACAACGGCTTCTATTCCAGGTGGGGCAGGGCCTAAAGTATTTGAAGTACGCCCACCCTATAATCAAAAATTTCTCGACCAAACGGCAACAGAATTAGAAAACCCCTTCTACAACCGTGAAGATTTATCTCGTGCCTCAGTCCAAAATTGGGTCCACTATTTTGCCGGAAAAAATAGAGAGAGATTTGCACGTTTTTTAAAAAATGGTGCCCCATATCGCAAAATGATTGAGGCAACACTCAAAAAACACGGGCTACCACAAGAACTGTACTATTTACCTCTCATTGAAAGTGGCTACCGCATTCAAGCACGCAGCCGCGCTAGCGCTGTAGGACCATGGCAATTCATGAGATCTACAGGCAAACGCTTTGGACTCACCATCAATGCTTATGTAGACGAAAGACGTGATCCAGTACGCGCAACGATTGCTGCTGCAACGTATCTCAAACGCCTCTATAAAGTCTTTGGCTCGTGGCCCCTTGCACTTTCGGCATATAATGCAGGCGAAAGTCGTGTGATGAATGCAATTCTCAACTATGGAACACGAGATTTTTGGTCTTTATGTGCTAAGAAGGCCCTACCACGAGAAACAAGAAGTTACTTTCCCAAGCTCCTGGCAGCAATTAATATCGGACACAACTATCACCAATACGATATCCCCTACAACATCACACAAGCCACTCCTAAAACATATTATAAGCTTCATGTACCTTCACCTATCAAAATAAGAGAAGTCGCTAAAATAATAGGAACCTCCGCCAGTGCCTTAAGTCAGTGGAATCCCCATATTCTAAGAGGACTAACTCCACCTGGGAAAAAAACCTATCATTTATGGTCACCCATTGAACCAAATAGAATTCAACACAAGAAACTGACGATGCTCAACCGTATCCCACTACGCAAATTACGCCCTAGCGGAAGTGACGTTTATTACGTGAAAAAAGGTGATTCACTAAGCGTCATTGCACGTAAATTTGCAACAAACATACGGACATTAAAATCACTAAATCATATTCGAGGAACGCGTATTCAGGTAGGGCAAAAACTTAATGTCCCGACCTATGGGAGACAGAAAAACAAATACACACAAACAAAACACTACAGGGTAAGGGCTGGAGATAACCTCTACCAAATCGCTAAAAAGTTCAACACGTCTGTTGGCAGAATCAAACGTATCAACAACATTGCTTCTAACCGTATCTATGCTGGACAATTGTTGCGCATGTAACCATCTGGCACAGAACGATCAAACTTTTGCAGAGATTTAAAAGGCTGGAATAAAAAAAGAGGAGAAAGGCCTTTCTCGTGTATATCTACACGAGAACCATCATCGCTAAGGGTAGAGATTACTCACCTTTTTCTAAAAGAGTTGATCAACTCTTTTTCAGTCATTCGAGCGCGCTCTTTCCCGTGAGTATCAGGAACCAAACGACGAACTTTAATTTTTATGCGAACAGATTTACCAGGATACACCAACTCTTTAGAAATATCATTTAAACGTACATTCAGATCCGCAATACTACGAACATGATAACCGTTCACACGCAAAATAATATCGTCCTTCATAACACCAGTTCTGGCTAGCAGCTTTCCAGCTTCAGGCACCGTCATTACACGTACTCCTTCATACCGAGGGTCCATTCGCTTCTGAACTGTAACCTCCTTCAGATCTGCACCATAGGTAGCCTCAATAAATGCAATATTTTCCGGTGCCAGTGCTCCCTGACTCTCTGTCGGAGCATAATCTGTTATTTTCATTTCATTCTTGTAGAAGTCGGCATCTGAAAGTTGTTCATCACTACTACTGCTCGAAGAAGAGGATGAAGAGGTATCTGTACTAGAAGGCCCTTCACAGTCACCTTTCTTCCCTGCACAATCTATATTACAAATCTTCTTCTTGCCTGTTTCAACAGGACTCGTTATCGGAGCAGTCGCTGCGATCTCTGCCATTTTTGCAGGGTTCGCCTTCATCTCCTCCACAACCTTATCAAATTCCGCAGCGTGACCACTTGAGACCATCAAATTTTTACAAAACTCTTCTTCACCACCCGCAGCAACAATCTCATTGACAAGCTCACAATCACCTGCACGAGAGAGAGATTCAGATGCTTGCATCTGAACCATATCCGAACATTCGGCAACTCCGGCATCCATAGTATATTTTTTGTGTACCGGAGATGTCTCAAAAGCCTTATCTTTTAAGTCCATTGAAAAACATATGCTCTTTTCGTTTGGCAATGATACTGTTTTAGGGGTTTTTTCAACCCAAAACGTTTTTACACGTGTACATACATACTGAACCTCTCCAGGACGTAACTGTCCACCACTGTTATGAGCATTACAGGTCTTCTGTAACTCTTCTAAAGAAACAGCTCTACCTGCAAAAACAGCACTTGCAAGAAACAATGTTGAACACACCGTTACAAAGGTCATAAATTTTCTCATATCTATCTCCATGTATTAAAGATCAGCTAACATTTTCAAGATAAAATTAACGAGAAGAGTACACTTTGCACATATCAATGGAATCTACTTTTTTACCCTCAGAGATCTTTGCATCTGCAATCTGCTCATCAATTTTTTCTTCACATTTTTGCATAAGAGATGCTTCTTCTATCTCCGAGCAATCTTTCACCGAAAGTAAAACACTATTAGTCTCATAAAGATATTTTGTATAAATTCCACATTCAAGAGAGCTAGAAGCATCTTCTTTATCCACAGAAACACCAGGAGTATGCAATGGATCCATATCCTTTGTGTAGGAAGTCTGTGCTGTTAACGATATACGATTTGGAAGCTCCTTATCCCCAGAGGTTTTTTCCCACTTTGTATAAGATCCATGACAATAACCATGAATTTCAAACTCTCTAACCTGACCGTTTCCACGCAATTTCTCGCACTGTGCACGTAACTCAGGGATCGTCAGTTTTTTAACACTTGAGCGTGCAGTACGACTGGATGAGCTACTCGAAGTAGAAGCAAAAACAATACTAGACAACGCAACAGGAACCACAACAAATGCCGTAGCCATCAGCTTTTTCATTATCGTCTCCTTTCAAAGAGATTTAATTGCTACAAAAACATGTTAACGATTTTAGTTTTTAGTTGGCAACCCCTGGACTAAATAAAAACCCACGACGCACAAATTTAATGTATTTGTTCATTTCAGAGTTCGTACTGTTAGGCTGAGTATCATCTGCCACCACTTTAACATTGCCAAAATGATTCTCTCTTGAGTCACCCAACCACTGACCAGCAATTACTCTATACCCATGGGTATTTTTACGGGAGCGGTCCACGTATAGGCGATACCTCAAAGTGATCGAAAGCACATCCTTTTGTGAGGTAGCTACATCGCTGAGTATATTACGCTGCTTTATCACCCATGGGTTTGCTTCCACAATGTAAGCATCTGCAAAGCCCTTTATGGAAGCTTCTTTATCATGCTGAGCTTTCCAACCGTAATGAAATAAAGCTTTATTCCAAACTTCTGCTTTAGCAGATTCGTCTACAACAAAAGCTTTACGACGGTGACCTAACTGCACCCACGCGATTTGATGAAGTGCTTCAGGCTTCAAGTCTTGATAAGTACCGTCTGTATCCGCATCCCCACGATAATTAATTCCATATTGCTTGTAGTCGACATCCATATATGCAAGCACACGCACTGCTTTCTGATCTTCCACAGAAAAAGATTCACCCCCAAACTCTAAGGGTTGAACAGGCTCTGCTGTTAGAATAGAAGCAAAAGCAAGCCCATCACAACGCCCTTCCCATCCATAAGGATTGTAACCACGAAAACGACGTAGCTCTTCACCTTGAATATCTGACTTCACTCCATAAGCCGCATAAAGAGCCCGATCTAATTTTGCGAGTACCGACTTTCTACCCTTGGACAAAGGTTTACTTGCAACAGGATGCCAGTAACCTGTCCAAGGGCGCACACGAGATTCAAAACTCACCATATGATGGCGTCCATCTTTAATTGGCGTTGCACGAATGTGTAAATAGCCAAAATCAGCGAAGACCTTAACAACTTCAGCAATTACCTTAGGGTGATAAATCATTTCGCGGGGATAACGATAGTAAGCATCTTCTCCCGGTTCACCAAACTGAACATCATCCTGATAACCGTCCAAGCCAGCAATCTTTGCCAACAATGCATACTTGTGATCTATTTCATCAAAATCTGCAGACCCATCCGTTCCCATCATAGCGATTTTTTCTAGATTACGATTACGTTCTAGCAAAGCGTTACCTTCACACAAGCTTCCATCACTACACCCATCGGCAAGAGACTCGTAAAGCTCTGCTTGTTTAGTCAATACCGAGATAGAGTGATTTTCCGGAGGCGTATACTCAGGCCAGCCACCGCCACAAGAAACTAAAATAAAGCACAGACAAAGCGGCAGCACGGCTGGAATCATAGAGTCCTCCAACATGGATATCATTTACTTTTGTCCCAAATAATAGCCCCAACTAGGCGTCGTACATTTATGCTACGCCTCTGACCGCGGCAGTCAAGAGAGTGGAAAAATAAGAACCTCTGCAAGAAGCTTACAAACGTAAATAGAAGACAGGCGAACAATCTCTAAGAAGAATAAAAATAAAGAGGATGAGATAGAAGAGGTCAGCTTCCACCATGTAGAAGCTTAAAGAAATGATTATCTGTAGAAAGAACAAGCCTTCCCTTCTCCCCCAAAGTCTGACGGTAAACATCTAAGTTTTTCTGAAAAGAATAAAACTCTGGATCTTGACCAAATGCATCGGCATAAATTTGAGTGGCCTGAGCATCAGCTTCACCACGAATATTTTGCGCTTGACGAAAGGCCTGAGACTCTATCTTTTTTAACTGCAAATCTAATTGACCATAGATCTTAGCCTCTTCACCCTTACCAATAGATCTTATTTTAGTCGCAATCTGTTGCCGTTCCGCAATCATACTTTGAAAAACCTTACTTTCTACCGATTCCTGATAGCCAATGCTCCGCAACTGCACGTCAATCAACTCAATTCCCAAGTCTACTAGTTTTGCTCGAGCACGATCCGCAATCATTTCACTCAATTTTTCACGACCATAGGAAACTTCACGTACATCACGAGAAAACTCATCCGGCAAAGTATCCATAACATCCCCCTCTACAGAGTGAGCATTTCCTTTACGATGGTCTTTAATATCTTCAAAAATCGCATTTGAATTGCGTACCGACTCTATTAGAGAAAAGCTGGATACCGTATCTTTCGTTGCACCATCAATAATCGGCCCCATACGAAACAAAGCATTTTCAATATATCTTACAGCCCGATAAAAATGCAGCGCATTTGAGATCCGCCAACGTGCAGTAGTATCTACCCAAATAAACTTTTTATCTTCCGTGGGGATCTCTCCTCGCGACCCATCCCATTGCAAGATACGTTTATCAAAGTACTTGACGTCTTGAATCAATGGCTTTTTCCAATGCAGTCCAGCTTTTGTCACTGGGTCCCCATACACTTTGCCTAGCTCAAGAATGATAGCCTGCTGATGTTCAGGTACCGTAAAAGTCGACATGTTCAGTAGCACCAACAATGCCAAGAATCCTAAGAAATATAAAACAGTACGCATAACTCCAACTCCAGGATATATAAATAGCCAAAATCTGTAACTTAAGAGCCTACCTTAGCAGGAAGACTACTACTTTGCTGAGAAAGATTTAGCCCCTTTGGGTCCAAAGGCATAAGCGGCAACAAGCCTTGCAAGCTCTTATCAATTACAGTGACTCCTTGAGATTTACCTAACAACTCCTCCATCGCTTCAAGATAGAGTCTCTGCTTCGTCACTAAAGGAGCTTTTTTATAAGAAAGGAGCACTTTATTAAAGCGCTCCGCATTGCCCAAAGCATGGTTCACCTTCTCAACCGCATAAGCCTTAGCCTCATCAATATGTTGGTTCGCCAAGCCTTCTGCTTTAGGGATAACTTTGTTATAATTTCCCTTTGCCTGATTAATCAACTGATCTGCCTCTTGCTTAGCGATATTCACTTCATTAAAAGCATCTCTAACCATCTCTGGAGGGGTTACATTTTGTAAATTAAGATTCGTGATGAGGACACCCATATCAAAACGATCTAGAGTCTCTTGAGTGAGCTTTTTAGCCACCTGAGCAATTGAGATACGGTCTGTCGTCAATACATCTGTAACTAACTTGTCGCCAACCACACGCCTCATCACGGAAATAGAAATATCACGAATATTCTTATCAACACGCACAGCATTAAAAAGAAATTTTTTGGGGTTATGAATGCGGTATTGTAAACTCCATTCCACTACAGCAACCTTAAGATCACCCGTCAGCATCAAGCTTTCTACCCTAGCTCTTTCTGCAGAGATTTTCTCTCCTTTACGGAAACCAAACTGCTCTTCGTGTACCCTCGTGACTTCCACTTTATAGACATGATCAATCCCAAAAGGGATTTTAAAGTGAGGACCTTCGTCCGCAATGCCGTAGTAAGCACCAAAACGAGTGATGACCCCCCTCTGAGTCGTATCTATTTTGTAAAAAGAGGTCGCAAGTACGTAAGCCGTAAATAATAAAACACCTAATAGCCACTGCATCTTGCCACCGCTAGAACTCGTAGATCTTTTAGGAGGTTCACTACCCGATGATGCTTTTTTCGGCCCACCTGCCATCTTATGCATAGACTGATGGAGATCATCCATAATCTTCTCAAACTGATGCTGTTTATCGTTACTCATCAACGCCTCCAAAGAGGATAAAAATTATCTAAGTAATGCAACCATATCACATCGCTGAAGGATAAACGATCCCTTGTAGAAGTTCAACACTGTTCGTAGGAATATAAAAAAGGGGAAAATCAATCCAACAAATAAAAAAAAGGCAAAGCCTTTTTGAAACAGACATGGAGTGGACAAACAAAAGGCGAGCCCAAGTGAGCTGATTAATCACACCAGGGAAAGCCTTTTTCTATCTGACACATGACTTGACACAGTAAAGGGTCATCAAAAGGACAAGCTCCCGTAGAAGGAGCGGCTCTCGCCACAAAAAGCTCATCCGACTCTGTCGTCACTCCATCTTGGTCTTTCACAATCACTTTGAAAGTACCTTCTTTCAAACCCTTTACTTTTCCCGATGCATCCACAGAAGCAACATCTGGATCATTCACCGCAAAAACGAGATCACCCTTCATTCCAAATGCCGAAAAAGTTTCTGTTGCACCAACTTGAAGAGTTAAATTGTACGGAGTGACCGTAGGAGTCGTCTGCGCAAGACGGGTCATTGCTGCTCCTGCATCCATACGACAGCGACACGCTGTCTCAATATCAACCTTCTTTCCAGAAGCCTGTAGCAAAGCCTTTACCTCTGTCGGAGTCAAATGGACTCCTTGCACTTTTGCTTGAGCAATAAGCTGGGCTGCTTCTCCAGCTACCAGTGGAGTCGCCATAGAGGTCCCTGACAGCTTTCCATACGTGTTGCTAGGGAGCGTACTCAGAATATCTTTTCCCGGAGCTGCAATGTCTACAGAAGATACCCCGTAGTTAGACCATTGAGGCTTGCCATCATCTGGATCTGAAGCTGCAACACTAATCACATGGGAGTAACCAGCATTTGCAGGATACATTTCCACACGATCATTCGAATCTCCATTGTTTGCAGCAGCTGCTACAAACACAATACCTTTTTCTCCAGCACGCTCAATAGCTTCCAAAATCGGCTTTACCTGTGCACGCTGAGAAGGCGCCCCCCAACTTGCACTAATAACATGGGCCTTATTTTGAACCGCATAATCAATAGCTTTTGCCGCCGAAAAAAGATCACCCGAACCGTCTGCACCCAAAAAGCGAATAGGCATAATTTTAACTTTTTGAGTGATACCACTCACCCCCACTCCATTATTTCCTACTGCGCCAATAATACCGGCACAGTGGGTTCCGTGACCTGGGTTTTTAGAAGAAGTCTCATCCATAGGATCCGCATTATTATCACGAAAGTCCCAACCGTGAATATCATCTACAAAACCGTTACCATCTTCATCTTTCCCATTCAACAGTTCACCAGGGTTCGTCCAAATATTACCTGCAAGATCCTCATGGTTATAATCTATTCCTGTATCTATTACAGCTACCACAATATCTTCACTAGAAGAGTTAATTTCCCACTGCTTTTCTGCACCGACCATTTTAAGGGCCCATTGCTCCTCATAACGAGGGTCGTCAGGCATGTCTAGGGCATACATCTTAATATTTTCCACAACGTATTCTACTGTATCGTCTTTTTGAAGGCGCTGAATTACCTTATCATCTACAAAACCACTATAAGCTTCTACTAAGGCAAGCTTCCCTGATTGGTGTTGATCCACAACATCTAGAGGATACTGACTTTGAATCATATTATGGTGACTTATAAAGCCGCGATGATTTTTAAATTTTACAATCCAGCTCTTTGCAAAGCCTGATGAAGATACAACCCCCTGCAAGCAAAGCAAACTCAACACAAACAGGCTTCGCGATGAAACCGTTATTCGATCCAATCTCATAGATACCCCTTTTTATAAGATAGACAGAGCTAAAAATGCCACATTTGCACACAGAAAGCCCCAACCTAAATCACACGACTATCGGATACACACAAAAAGCCTATCTTTATTCAAACAAAATTTTAAAGTTTCTTTTGTTAATTGATGAAATATAACTTCCAGCCACCCAAGCCATTATACCTCATAAAATAAAACATAAATT
>JAPPOJ010000204.1 GCA_028817975.1 Zetaproteobacteria bacterium
GTACCTACACCATTAAGCACCTGCAACAATCCTCGATGAGGAGAAACCAGGGTGCCAACGATTCTTCCAAGCAACTCTTCCTTACTTGGAAGGTCAGAAAGAGCTTTGACGTCGCCTGAGGACAAGCTTTTGCCCTCCATCACGCCGCCTGTGACTTTAAATTTATCGTTTTCCTTAGCAAAAGCCAATAAAGCTTTTGCTCCGGCTGCGACATCGCCATACATGTAGGCAACACCGATTGGGCCTTTTAATTTTTCTTCAAGGGCTTTACAACCCTCTGCTTTATCTAGTAAAGACTTTTTAGCTACACGGTTTTTCAAAACCTTGAATTCCGTGTCTACTTTTCTCAACTCAACTCGCAGTTCTGCAAGCTCAACAGCAGTAATCCCACTGTATTCGGCAACAACGGAAGCGCTCGCTTTATTAAAGCGCTCTGCAAATTGCTCCCGCAACTCCTCTTTTTTTTCTCTTGTAACAGCCATTCTTATTACTCCATGCGATCAGTAGGGGTGACTCAGGTTAGCGAAACGCTTGAGCATCGACACGAACACCAGGTCCCATTGTTGCGGACAAAGAGATCTTCTTAAGGTAAGTACCTTTCGCAGTCGAAGGCTTGGCTCGTACCAAGGCTTCCACGACAGCGTTAACGTTACCCACAAGGTGCTCACCACTCATGCTAACTTTGCCAATACTCGCATGCACAACGCCTGCTTTATCCACGCGAAATTCAGCTTTACCAGCTTTTACTTCACGAATAGCTGAGGCAATGTCAAATGTCACACTACCGAGCTTTGGATTAGGCATCAGCCCTCTGGGGCCAAGAACCCGTCCTAAGCGACCGACAACGGCCATCATATCTGGGGTAGCGATGACCTGATCAAACTCAAGCCAGCCACCTTGGATTTTGGCTGCTAGATCGTCAGCACCCACAACTTCGGCACCAGCTTCCTTGGCTTCAACCGCTTTTTGTCCCTTTGCAAAGACAACAACACGAACATCCTTACCCAAACCATGTGGAAGCGCTGTAGCTCCCCTAACGTTTTGGTCCGCATGACGAGGATCTACACCAAGATTAACCGCAACGTCAACGCTGCCATCAAACTTGGAGTACGAGGTCTTTTTAACCAATTCAACAGCCGAAGCTAGGTCATAGTCTGTACTACGATCAACTAGTTTTGCTGCTTCACGAAATTTTTTACTTTTTTTTGCCATATTTTCTCCATGTAGTCCTGACGAAGAACCTGCAGGTTCTTCTCCTACTTATTTATCCAAACACCCACCAAGAGTGTATGAGAAACTTTTTAGCTAACTTGAATGCCCATGCTGCGCGCACTACCTGCTACGATCTTAACGGCAGCATCTTCATCATATGCGTTCAAGTCTTCCATCTTAGTCTTCGCGATTTCTTTCACTTGATCCATTGTGATCGAGCCAGAAGATGCCGTACCCGGGGTCGAAGAACCCTTCTTAATACCAGCAGCCTTCATCAGTAATTGAGTCACAGGGGGAGTCTTCGTGATGAAAGTGAAGGATTTATCGTTGTAAACTGTAATAACAGTCGGTAAGATATCGCCGATCTGCTTTTGAGTCTTTGCATTAAACTCTTTGCAAAAACCCATAATGTTCACACCCTTTGGGCCTAACGCAGTACCAATGGGTGGAGCTGGGTTGGCTTTCCCAGCTGGAATTTGCAACTTGATGTATGTACTAACTTTTTTTGCCACCGAAGTGCCTCCTCAGCTATCAAAATCCACGCTACCGCCTGAGATCACCTCAGCGACACGCAACAAAAACCGCTTTAAGCGACATGTAAATATCTAATCAGACCTATGCTGCCCAGCAGTTTTTACACAAAAGCAGCACTAGAGTCAAGCAAAAAACACCTCTAGGAGGAATTTTTTGTTAATCAAGCTTTTCAACCTGGTTATAAGAGAGATCAACTGGAGTTTCACGACCGAAAATGCTAACAAGTACACGGAGTTTCATTTTCTCAGGCTTAACTTCCTCAACAATACCATCAAATTTGTTGAAAGGCCCATCTACAACTTTGACTTTCTCGCCCTTCTCAAAGCTAGCCTCAACAACCTGGGCTGTCTGAGCTTCTTGCTTTGCAAGCGCCGGATTTAGAAGGCGCAAAACATCTGCATCTGACATAGGCTTAGGGCGCCTTTTGTCTCCCACAAATCCAGTAACCTTGGGCGTGGCCGAAACGCAGCCCATCGACTCATCATTGATCTCCATTTGCACCATGATGTAACCTGGAAAGGTGGTTTTATCCACTTGTTTCTTTTTGCCACTTTTGAGAACCTTTTCGACCATGGTTTTAGGAACGAAAATTTCACCGAAAAAGCTTTCCAAACCGGAACGAACCACACGTTCACGCAAAGCGACCCGCACCGTTTCTTCGGAACCCGAGTACGTATTCACGATGTACCAACGAAACTTGGGGTTTGTCAGGATCTTACGCTCTTCATCACTGAGCTGACTCATCAAGCTATCCGCAACACTCGCTTGAACTTGAGAGTTTTCCCCATCAGCACCATTTTTTTCGACTTTTTCTTCTTCCATACTCTCACTCTTCCCCTCAATTTGGCCTTCCAATCATGGAAGCCATCATTCACGAACCACCCATGCTTCGACAACAATAAAGCACCTGCCGCCACAGCGTAGGTGCTCTCTTTTTCTGATGGCCTTAGATCAGACGCAACTTAGACAAACAAAAACTGTAAGACCTTTGACCAAACCAAGTCAAAGGCTGTCAATATGACCGAGAAAATGGCCACGAAAACCACAACAATACTGGTCATTTTCTTTGTGTCGGGGTAGGACGGCCAAGCAACTTTTTGCACTTCAGCAATAGCACTCAGGTGGTATTCACGACGCTCCGGGTCTGAACGGAGCCAGAGGGCAGAGCCTGCACCAAGAACCAAAGAACACATGCTGTTTACGATAGGATACCAATCATAAACATCTACCCAGCCAAATTGCTCACCTATCATTTCGGTCACTTTATGGCACACATAAGCTACGAGAACAGCAAAAGCTATGTAACAATAATTGAGCCAGGTAGCGTCGTCTTTTTGCATGATATTCCTATGCTTAAAAACCGGTTGCAAACAAAAAATACAGGCGAGGAGGGATTCGAACCCCCAACATACGGATTTGGAATCCGTCGTTCTACCGTTGGAACTACTCGCCTACAAGGTGGCTTCTATAAAACACATAGAAGCACAAAAAAAGAAAGGTTGCAACCACAACCTTTTGTAAGAACTAGGACTGAATCTCAGAAACAACACCAGAACCCACTGTACGCCCACCTTCACGGATCGCAAAACGTAGCTCTTTGTCCATCGCAATCGGAGAAATAAGCTCTACTTCTACCTCGATGTTATCACCTGGCATTACCATTTCGACGCTATCAGGAAGCTTGATAGAGCCGGTAACGTCGGTTGTACGGAAGAAGAACTGAGGTCTATAGCCTTTGAAGAATGGAGTATGGCGACCACCTTCTTCTTTCGTCAAGATGTAAACACTTGCCTTAAACTTTGTATGAGGCTTAATTGTGCCCGGCTTCGCCAAAACTTGGCCCCTAAGCACTTCTTCACGCTTCACACCACGAAGCAAGATACCACAGTTATCACCAGCCTGGCCACTGTCAAGAAGCTTACGGAACATCTCAACACCTGTACAGGTAGTCTTCATGGTTTCTTTAATACCAACGATCTCAAGCTCGTCACCGACACAAACCTTACCGCTTTCAACACGGCCAGTTACAACAGTACCACGACCAGAAATAGAGAAAACGTCTTCAATCGGCATGATGAAGTCTTTATCCACTTCACGCTCTGGAACTGGGATCTCGTCATCACATGCAGCGATTAGTTCGATAACTTTTTTAGCCCACTGGTCTTCCTTGTCAGAAGCTTCGAGAGCCTGGAGAGCCGAACCACGAATAATCGGAATATCGTCTCCTGGGAAGTCATACTCACTTAGAAGATCGCGGACTTCCATCTCAACCAAGTCTAGAAGGTCTTCGTCGTCT
>JAPPOJ010000048.1 GCA_028817975.1 Zetaproteobacteria bacterium
ACCAGTCGATGCCTGGATGCAGGTTGGCACCAAGTTCAGCTAAGTGATGGTAAGGGGTGCCTGGTGCTTCTAGGGTGAAGGCGCTGGTGAAAGCTTCATCAGGGGGAGAGCCGGCGAAACTTACAAGGACCCCGTGAAGTAAGCTTAGGATGGTTGTGAGTCGTAAAATATAAACTCGCATACGTTTTTCTCTTTATCTATGGTAAAAATGGCATATTGTATCTTTTATTCTGTGTTTTGCAAGTATAAATTGAAAAAAATTTTGATATAAGGTCGTCGACGTCCTTGACCAGAGGATTAGGGTTCTCTCACCTTTTGTTTGTTAGTTTGTCGGGCTATGAAATGAATAAAAAATAAGGGGAATAAATCATGCAAGGTGGTCAAAACAGCAAGTATTACAGAGTCCAAATAGTATGTGTTTTATGGTGCAGTCTGTGGATGCTGGTGGGGGCTCCCAGTTATGCTGCTCCTGAGCGTGCGACTCGCTTGGCACGGTTTGCAGGTGTTGGGGTGGCGACCGCAGCACTGTGTTGTCCTCTGTGGACTTCGACAGGGGCTGCAGCGTTACCTCCTGCTGCTTTGCGTCAGGAAGATGGTGTTTTGGATCAGCGGTTGCGTGAGGCTTTTAAAGGCCGTACCCTCGGATACTCTAGGTTTACCGATTCGTGTATGGCTTTTAAACAGGTGAGTGAAGACACCTGGGTTTGTGCGAAGACCTATAGTGAGCTTGTAGACGTGAAAGGTATAGATTCTCCAGGCAACCCCAGTTGTTTTCCACCGCATACCTGGGTTTATGATGTCCAAGGCAAACGTTTTGAGATGGAGTCCTTACAGGTTGGAGATGCGGTCCAAGATGCGTTTGGGCAGCCAACGGAAGTGATTGGTTTTCTACATTTGCATGCAGGTAGGACCTCAACGCTGATGTTTGACTTTGTGGGGGAAGATGATGTTGTGCTGCTCTCGGCATCGCCGCGCCATTTGGTTTACAATGGGGCAGCGCAAGCGCGTTTTGCGATGGACCTGCGTGCTGAAGAGGGGCTGCGTGATACCCGGGGAAATCAGGTTCCGCTCAAACGTATCGATGTGCGTCCTTTGTATCCTCAGGAGCTGGGAACGCTCATGGCTCCTTTGACACGCTCGGGTTCCCTAAAAGTGGGCCCTCAAGGGGTTGCGGCCAGCTGTTACGCGGAGTTCTCGCGGGCGGGGGTCGCTCATATGTACACGCAGTTTATGCATAGGTTGGCCCCCTATGAGGGTGCACTCAAGCCATTGGATATGTATCTCTTATCTTGGATAGGTGGCCACCGTCGTGCTCTGCCTCCGGTGGCTCTTTAGAGCAAGTCGTTGCTTCCATTTGAAGGCTCTACCCGTTTTATTCGGTAGTTTCACTCTCGGTTTTGGGAGTAGGCATTTGCATCGGCATGCTGAGGTCTTTTTGGCTGCGGAAAGACCCAGCCTCAAAGTAAAAGTAGGTGGCCCCCCAGCCGATCATGATACCGATCATGAGTACGAATAGAGGGGGGATGCGCCCTTGATTCTCTTGTGGAAGTTGCTCATTCATGGGCAGGTAATTCCTTTTGCTGTAGGGATTTTAAGTAAGCCATTAGGGCGAGAGCGTCTTGGGTGGCGACCACGTGGCGTGGCGGGTGCACGCCGATGTTTTTGAGGTCGAGGACCACATCTTCAGGACCGGGTTGGTCTTTTTCCGTAAATAAAAACCGAAAAGAAGGCATGATGCTCCACGGTACCACGAGTCTGGGGTCATATAGATGAATGAGATTCCATTGGATCGAGGGGTTGCGGTCGCCAATATTGTAGAGGTCAGGTCCGGTGCGGCTCGTCCCTAGTTGGTGAGGGTACTGCCCTGCATAGTCCTGAGCGGAGGGCTGATATCCCCAGCCTCGTGCGGTGTCCGGTCCATAGCCTGGGTTGCGTGGTTGTTGCGAGTGACAATAGACGCACCCCATGCTGATATAGACTTCACGCCCGCGTTGTTGTACCTCACTGAGTTCATGGTTGCGCCCTTGGGCCTCGGGCCAGACGTAGGCAAAGTAAGGTGCCACCACCAGCACCACGCTGGAACTCAACAGAATTAACAGGGCCCCTAGCATAATTGAAAGTCGGGTCATTTTTGTAGCTCTCCTCTGTGTCTTATATTGGAGAGGGCACCTAGCATGAGTCCTACAATATGGGCAAAAAAGACAAGGTGTCCGAGAGTCATCAGTCCTCCTCCAACACTACGGCCGATCATGTATGCTTGTGTGTGGGTTACCGAGTTCATAAAAGGCTGGGAGATGTCGAGCATCGCCATGCCTTGGATGATACCGCCAATACTGAGCGAGATGACGTAAACTAAGATGCCAATTATCGCACACCAAAAGTGAAGGCTGATCCACTTCGGGTAAGGCCAGTCGCGTTCCATGACTTTGGGGAGTGCGAAGTAGATCGCACCAAACAGCACAAAAGAGACAAAGCCATAGGCCCCCAGATGGGCATGGCCTACGGTGTAGTGGGTGAAGTGTGAAATACGGCTAAGCCCGCGCAATGAGTGTAAGCTACCCTGCACACTGGACACGGTGTACATCATGGAGCCGATGACAATGAAGCGCAATGGAATGGAAGTACGCAGCTTGCTGAGAAAACGAAACGCGGTCATGTGATGGTTGATGGCGACGGCAATAACGGGGATCAGCATCATCATGCTCATGACCACAGATACGGTCACGACCCATTGGGGTACGGGACCCCCAATGAGATGATGCACGCCGACGTTACTGTAGAAGAGTGCTAAGGTCCAGAAGCCTAAAAAACTCAGGTTGTATGAATAGATAGGCCGTCCAATAATCTTGGGAATGATGTAGTAGCCAATCCCAATACTGATGGGGGTAAACCAAAGTCCTAGGGCATTGTGGGCAAACCACCAGTTGGCGAGGGCATGTTCGATGCCGTTATGGATGGACGGTGCGTTACCGATGATAAACAGAATGGGAAACCACAATAAAGCTGCAAGGAAATACCATGCGGTTACATAGAGGTGATCCACCTTCGCAGTCAGTACGGACAGCAGGACTGGAGTAGCCACCATGCCTCCTGCTAAGGCAATCCCAAAGTTGGCCAATCGTGGCATTTCCAGCCACTCGATACCTGAGCTGTGCCCGAGGAGGATGCCCGTCAGTCCGGCCGTGAGGCACAGATTCCACAGGCCAATGCCGGCGAAGTTGAAGGAGGCAAAGGGCAGACGTTCTCGCACTAACCGTGGCATCAACCAAACCACAAGAGAAACCCCTGCAATGGATAGCCAGCCGTAGCCGACTGCATTGAGGTGGAAGCTGCGTAGCCGTCCAAAGGTAAGTTCAGCCGTATTGCCGAAAACTTCAGGGTGGTGGAGTTTTATCGAGGAGGTGAATCCAGCGAGAGAGCCGATCACCAGCCAAAAGGAACTCGTGAGAACACCAAAGCTCACGGAAGCTTGAGAAAGGATGTCCAGGCTGCGCCAGTGAGCTTTTTGTGAAGTCACCGCCGCACTTTCTCCTTGTCCGACCTCGCCTTGAGCAAAGATACTTAAGCCACTGGTTTGAGTCAGCTTCCAGGCTTGGGAGTAAAAAGCTAATGCGGTCACTAAGATACCGATCATGGTTAGCAGGCCACTCAACGTGGCGAAGTTAAAGATGGCAGCATTCATTCTATTTTCCTTGTGCGTCTTGTGGCAATGGGGTGACCTGTTGTAGGTACTCCGCAATGTTGCGGAGTTCTTTGTCAGTGACCTGCGCAATCATGGCGCGCATGGTGGCCGCCATTGGGGTCGCGCGTTTGCCATCCCGAATGTAGAGTGCTTGTTCGTATAGATAGTCGGCATTTTGTCCTGCAAGGTTTGGCCAATTTGGGGATAGAGCTTTTTGTCCGGCGACTCCGTGACAGGTGTGGCACAGTTTTTCTTGGTAAAGGCGTTCTCCACGTGAGGGCTTGGAGTTATTGGGGTTGCCTGGTTCGGCGGCTCCCTGGGGTGCTGGCC
>JAPPOJ010000234.1:0-3684 GCA_028817975.1 Zetaproteobacteria bacterium
AGAAATCCGGCGTCAACAGATGTGCAAGCGATGTAAACTTGAGCCGCTTGTCTTGGCTCGCTAGCATAGCTATTCGCTTGAGTTTTGTTGACACGTCTTGTTCATTTCTGTGCATGGACGTGTTTCCTCCAAAGCAAAATCCAACTTCCGGTAGCCCTTTCCTCCATCGGCATTACCCGACTTCACCGGTACTATGGCTACCTCCGACTTCTCTCTGCTCATCTTATTCGCTCAGTCTCCCTCGCTCCTAGTACTCAAGACTCCACGACGTCTTGAGAAGCAGAGAGATCTCCCAGGTTGCGTCAGATATCCTCCCATGTACATGCCATCCTCTAGGACTCCGGTGGACCTCACATCAGCGACTAGCATTGGAAACTAATCCTGCGCCTCAGCGGTATTGCCTTCCCTTCGTAGGAATCGGTCGGCGTCCACGTGAATTCTCGAAGCTCAATCGGTTCGCTTTCGCTACGGCCTGCACACTCCTTGTCTACGCTTCACCCTAACGTCACCGCTTCGGGCGCAAGACTCAGTTCATAGAAAGTCGCTACTTTCCTATGGCGGGAATCGAACCCACCGAATATCTGCACCTTATCCTGGCGCACCCTCGCGCTCCCCGAAAAAACTTTGCATAGAGAAGAGGAAGGAAAGGAAAGAGTAATTTTTTTGGTTTGAAGCTAGGGCGTGCCGTCAGTTGAGCCAAACGACAGATGAGGCCAAGTATATTGCACCTAAAAAGGTTTGGGAGAGCTTGTCGTAGCGTGTTGCAATTGCTCGATATTGTTTCAACTTAGCAAAAAAATTTTCAATGAGATGCCGCTCTTTGTACAAATGCTTATCGTAGTCACGAGACAATTTCCGGTTTGTTCTGGATGGGATGACCGCCTCAATTCCTTTCTCTTCAAGTACATCAAGGACTCTTGCATCGGCGTCATAAGCCTTGTCTGCAATGAGGGAGTCGCTATGGATGTTCGGAACAAGTTTGTCGAATCCTTCAAGCTCGTGCGTTTGTCCAGGGGTTAAATAGAATCCAGTTGGGTTTCCAAGTGCGTCACAGGTTGCATGTATTTTTGTTGAAAGCCCTCCTCGGCTTTTACCGATGTCTTGGCACCCTTTTTTTTTGAGCCCCAGCACTGTGCTGGTGAGCCCTCACAATAGTCCCGTCGATCATTGCATACTCGTTGTCAACGTCTGTAGCAAGCACATCGAATACTCTTTTCCAAACCCCTGATTCTGACCATCTCTGGTGTCGGCGATGAGTATTCTTCCAACAGCCAAACCTGCCAGGAAGGTCTCGCCAAGGAATCCCAGCCCGGTACCTATAAATTACGGCTTCCACAAAGGTTCTGTTGTCTTTTGCTGTACCTCCTACCCAACCTTCGCTGCCAGGTAGGAGATCCTTGATTCGATTCCACTGCTCGTCACGAAGAGCATATCTTCTCATAGTCATTGGCAACCCTCCACTTAGTCGGAGTTTGCCACAGATACGATAAATTTCAATCACTTAACTGACGACACGCCCTAGAGAGAGTTCAAAAAGTTTGGCATCCGTAAATGTCTGCGTTCCAGTAGTTCATGTAGCCGATCGTGAGGGTGATATCTGTGAGTTCATCCAGGAAATAATTGGCTTGGATGACCGTTTTGTCATCAGATCCATGACTGATCGAAGAACGGTTGAGAAGACTGGAACATCAACATTATCAAAGATTCTTCGCCGAAAGTGTTCTTTAGGCGAAATAAAGATCACAAAAGATGGTATCGATCACAACTGCACTGTGAAAGCTGCAAAAGTTCGCTTAAAACCTCCACAACGCCTGCCTGCAATGAGAAGTATTGAACTTCACGAGCACGAAGTCACGGTCGTAGAAGTAAAAGAGGATGGTAGAAAAAAAGGTGCACTTCATTGGCGACTACTTACAAACCTCGATGTTAAATCCTTTGATTCTGCTATCCGAATAGTTGACTACTACGAAAAGAGGTGGGGAATCGAATGCTTCCACAGAATATTAAAAACTGGTTACAATATCGAAAAGACCAGGCTATCGAACAGAAACAAACTTGAAAAGCTTGATGCGCTCTTGTCAATCGTCACGAGGCATATATTTTGGCTCTACAAGCTATCTCGCGAATCTCCGAAAGAAATGGCTCGAAAAATCTTCGATGACTCCACTCTGAGAGTCATCAAGATATCTGCAAAAAAATTGGAGTTATTGTCAAATGTTGTGGATGGGGCAGTCAAGCGGCATGACTCCTTTCTCCGTCAACGAACTTAATTTTGATGTCAATGACGTCGGCTAGAAGCCTGTGCCCTTGCAGTCTTCTCCAATTTTTCTGGGCATTTTGAATTAGCTTAAACACCATGTGGGTTGTCGCCTCAGTCGATCCACAGCCCTTCGTTCTTTTGGTCCTCAATCGGACCGTCGCAAACGTCGACTCTATCGGGTTTGTAGTCCTGATATGAGTCCAGTGCTGGGCGGGAAAATCGTAGAAACTCAAAAGGCGATCCTCATATTTACGCAAGCTGTTGACAGCACGTGGGTATTTGGCTTCAAAAATTTCTATGAATCGCTTATAAGCTTTTGTCGCCTCTTTTTTAGTACCCGCCCCATAGATGTTGTGGATCATCGATTTCGCCTGAGACTGCTTCGATTTGGGGAGTTTATCGAGAACATTTGCCGTTTTGTGGACCCAGCATGTCTGCTGCTTGGAAGAAGGATAGACTTCCTCCATCGCTGCCCAAAAACCAAGAGCGCCGTCTCCTACTGCAAGCTGTGGGCCTTTTTTTAAACCTCTATCTCGCAGAGATATCAAGACCTCTTGCCAGCTCATCTTGCTTTCTCGGTATCCAGGGACCACCGCAACAAGCTCTTTTTTGCCATCAGCTGTGGCACCTAAAATCACTAAAAAACACATGCGGTCGTTTTCTCCAAGGCGGATATTGAAATGAATCCCATCCGCCCACCAGTAAACATAATGCTTGTCATCCAAACGGCGATTTGACCATTCTTCAAACTCCTTGCCCCAGCAAGCTTTCAAACGTGTGACTGTGCTCGCTGAAAAGCCTTTGGCACCTTTGCCAAGCAAAGCCGACAGGGCCTCTGAGAAATCACCTGTAGAGACACCTTTCAAATAAAGCCAAGGCACCAGCTCAGCTACCGACTTTGTCTTACGCAGGTAAGGTGGCAAAATTGAGCTGGAAAAACGTACTCTTTCCCCCTTCTCGTCACATCGCCTGTCATTGACTCGAGGGGCCTTGACCTCGACGGGGCCAATTCCACTTTGAATCTCTCGGGCTGGGTGGTACCCATTTCGTGTCACAAGCCTCCGTCCATCTTTGTCTATCTTGCTAGAATTCTTGTCAATATATGCAGACACTTCTGCCTCAATCGCTTCCGCAAGCAGCTTTCGAGCCCCCTCACGAAGTACCGAGGTCAGGATATCTTCTGTGGATTCTGATGGAAAAGAAACGATATTTTTGCTATCTATATTCATGGCGTATCTCCTTGTTTAGTCTCTTGGAGTGTACGCCGCTTCTTCTATCTCATCCACTAAATTCGGTTATAACTCCGAAGATTTACGCTACCTATACAAGCTGTTGCCCTATATTTGGCTCAATTATTTTAAAGCCACCAAAATTCACCCCGAGTCTTATCCTTATTGCTCCGCTTTCTACCGCCTCCATAGGAT
>JAPPOJ010000234.1:3694-4002 GCA_028817975.1 Zetaproteobacteria bacterium
ACCAAAAATTCTTTCCACCTAAACGACAATTTTTTGCTTCAAATCAACTGACATTGGGTAATATCTGCCTTTTCAACCAGGGCCAACAATGCAGAGAATGATATTGATTTGGCGTGACTATTTAGGGCATAATGATGGGGGAAACCAACATTAGCCTTTAAGACATGCCTGGAAGCACTCTTCATCGGTTGACATGGTTTGGCGGTGGTTAGTTTGCAGACTAACCACCGCCTTGAATTTCCACCAGCACCTCCTTTCTAGAATATTTCTTCGGAAAAAATATGTAAATAAGTGCAATATCTGGACCT
>JAPPOJ010000122.1 GCA_028817975.1 Zetaproteobacteria bacterium
ACTGAACCGAGTGCCGGGAACCTTAAGAGGTACTGATGTGGAGGGCGGGGAGTGCCTGTGCAGACCAGCCGGCTTCTTGGAGTAACTTGCGCGCGCGTGGCAGATCATAGTGGCTCTCCAGAATCGGGTTGCTGGATGGTTCCACTTCGGTTTGGATGCCGGGGGGGATTTCGCCCGCCAGTAGCCGGCCCATGCCCAGGTTAAATCTGCGGTTGTAGGTCTTGTAGTCAAAGGCATGTAGCATAGCTTGCCGGAGCACTCTGCGGCGTTCGTTTTCTTGAGGGTCGCTATGATAGCCAATGCCTGGGTGTTTGAGGTTGAACAGGATGCCGCTGACGGCTAGGCCGGTTTCTTGATAAAAGCGAAATTTGGCTTGGTACTCTGCTTTGAGCCGGAGGGGGTTTTGTTCAAATATCCTGGGGATGAGGTAATTCGGGAGCGCAATCGTATCCAAGTCATCCGCAGATAAAAAAGCATTTAACCTGGCATTGTCATCACTCACAAAATGTAGCTCAAGCTTGTCCACCAATGGGATCTTGTTTTGGTGTAATTTTTCGAGGCCGTAGCCACCGTGCAATTTAGGATCATAGCCTTCGGCATAGATATCTAGCTTGGTCGCGCGGTAGTTAGGGTTTGCACTAAAGACCGCTTTGGAGAGGTCTAAATTGTCTAATTTAAATGGTCCAGAACCCACCGGGTGGCGAGCAAAATCCTTTTGGTACTTCAGGACCGCCTCCCTAGCAATCACTGCATAGGTGCCCTGCGAGAGAAGGTGCAAAAATTTGGCGCTGGGGTTATTGAGCTTAATTTGCAAGGTGTGTGTATCAAGTGCTTTAAGTCCAGCCGGAGGGGCTTCGTAGCGTGCACTTTTGAGCCACTCCTCGGCCCCCTGGATATAAGGGGCGAGTTCACCTCCCACGCCACTGGCAGTTGCGGGGTCCATCATGCGGAGGATGGAATAGACCACATCCTGGGCGTGTACTTGACGGCCTTTGCCACCTGGAAAGCAGGCATCATCGATAAAATAGGCGTCTTTGCGTAGATGAATCGTATACGTTTTTTGATCTGCAGAGAGCCGGGGCATTTCTGCAGCTAGATTGGGTTTGAGTTCGAAGGGACGCTTGAGGGCCTTGTACTCAAATAGGGTATCGTAGACCATGAGGATGGCTCTGACGTCGTAGATCGAGTGCACGGCAGCCGGGTCCAAACCATGTACATTGCCCCCACTGCGGGTACTGAGTTTGAGTCGTTTGATGGCGCTTGCGGGGTAGCTAAAGCTCCATAAAACAGATGAAAGCAATACCAGCGTTGCACCAAGTGAAACCGTTGTACGATGTAAGGAAGACCGCATTTTAACCCCTAACCCAGTAAAATTTTCAACACGGAAAGCCAAGCCATTCCAGCGTTCAAGCTATCATTTCCTTTGTCGGATGAAAACATGATTTTGAAAATACTGCTGTGGTTACGGGTGTTTTGCGGAATCTCAAGGAAGTGGATTCCGGAGGGTGTGCTGTAAGAGGTGGAGGCCGTGGTTTGGAGTCAGTAGGGTGATCTGCAGCAGTTCAGCTGTCTAGGGGGAGCCAGGAGCAAGTAGTTGAGGTGATTTTTGTGAAAAAAGACTTGCACCTTGGCTGTTGCTGGGGTAGATTGTACTCACTCACAGGTAAGGCGCCGTAGCCAAGTGGTTAGGCACCGGATTGCAAATCCGTGAACACCGGTTCGAATCCGGTCGGCGCCTCCAAATCTAAACCCGGATCCTCCTCGGTACGCATTTGAAATGCAAGCGTTTGCGATATAAGCTTGAACATGTTCTAAAGGTTTTTAGTTCGTACGTGTCGTCAAATGCCCCATACTTCATTAGTTGAAATCGGATGCTGTTCTTGCAGATAAAGCCTATGATGCCAAAAAACGTGTGATAAAACGCCTGCTTGATAACGGCAAACAACCTGTTATCCCCTCCAAGTCTAACCGCCTTTGCCCTAGAGAGTTTGATAAACACATTTACAGAAGTAGATATCTAGTCGAAAATTTATTTGCTAAGCTCAAGCAATATAGATCCATTGCTACGAGATTTGATAAGCTCTCATAAGTGTTTCTCTCTGCAATTTATATGGCCGGAGCAGTCATATGGCTCATTTGACGACACGCCCTACTCACTAGATTTTAAAGTGATATCTATCCTAGGTTTCTTTTACGTGTTTTTTGATATAAAACTATTGACTTGTTATAATTATCAATATAAAATCCTTTCAAATTTATTCTATTTTTATTTTTACAGAAATTTTTGAACAAGGAAAAATCATGCTCAGTAAAAAAATGTTTTTCGCCCTATGTGCAACGGCTTCTATGCAAGTAACTGTTTTAGCAGCGCCAACTCAAGATCATGTCATTGGTTTGATGAAAGGTATCAAGCAGACCACAGAGAAAATTATTCAGGCAGGCAAACCAGAACAGCAGTTCATTGCTTCCCAAATTGAGATGGCTGAAGCAGAGCAGGCCCCTGAATGGATCATGGAACTGACTTCTACCCGTCGTCAGCTCCTTGAGGTGAGCGAGCAGGTGGCAAACCAATCTATAGAGTTGATCAAGCATTCCATCAAGTTTAATCATATGATGAATAACCAAGAAAAGTTAGCGTCTTGTAAACCGACTGAGTCTGAAGAAATCCTTAAATGGGAAGCCAAAAAACAAAGACTTGCAGAAAAATTAGAAGCGGTCAGTCAGGAAGCCGACCAAAAAAGTGAGCGTCAAGATAGACTCCAGGCTGAAACCTTAAACCTCAAGGTAGCGATGCAAGAACTCGGTGCCAAAGTCGAAGCAAACAACCAGCTTGTCCAGTTTGCTGCCCAGATGACTTTGCTTAGCTTACAAGAGCTTCAACAGGGATTTTATAACTTGCAAATGATGGCGAATCTCGATGCCTTGACTGGAGGAGTGTCCCCTTTAGGTAATTTGGAAGAGAAAGTACTGGAGGTTGAGACATCTTTCACGATGACTAGACTCAAGCTTCATTATCTTCAATGGTATGCCCAACGTTTTGCCATCTGGGCCAATAGCAGCCATGAGCTGATCCCAAGTTTGGAAATCCTGGATCAGACGGCTGCTTCTTTACAGGATGCGATCGACGCTGCGAAAGCCCAGCAACAAAAGTGTCTGCAAGCCTCGGCTCAATTTCCTCAAGCGGCCTCTTGGATCGACCTAAGTGAAGTTTGTCATATAGTAGACAAGACTTTCCAAGACATGTTGGAGCTAGACGGCAAGACAGGATTCCGCCGTTTCTTCGCACAAGACTTTAGTGAGTTGCACCAATCGTTTGTAGAAAGCCAAACGTTATCCGCATCTCTCCAAGCGTTGCAGGCTCAATTCGGAGAATAAGGTTCGCGGTTTGTCTTGATGGGGCTTCCCTTTATTCGTTGGTAAAGCGGCTTACGGATTGGGAAGTATTCTCTCACTTTGAACTTATTACTCTTCTTCTGTTTTTTATCCTGCCTCTTCTTTTTACCTACTCTGCTGTGATGATAATGGTCTTCCCAAAAATAGAAATGAACCTTCTCAGGCCAGTTTGTTGTAAAATTTCGTAACATTGACTTTGGGAGTGGGCTCGAAAGCTCGTCTTCGTTTGCTCTTTTAGCACTTTGTTCCGCTGTACTTCCCATCACTTGCCTAAGAAATAGCATGATAAGGTAGGGGGTTTGATCTTTTTCCTGATGCTATTATCTTATCCTCATGTTTAAGCTACAATGACCCGTGATGACATTCTTAAACTTAGGAGGAAGCTGATGTTGTTAAGAAATTCTTTCTTTATTTTACCTATGCTTGCGATATCTTCTGTATCCATGGGAGTTTCGGATGACTCTTGGTCGATAGAGCGCCGTAAGCAAGTTGTGGAAGATCTGTGTACCCTTTCGGTTTACCTCAGTGCCCAGGCGGCACAGAGTGACGCTGCCACCAGGACAGTGGATCAGCTACTTACGGA
>JAPPOJ010000279.1 GCA_028817975.1 Zetaproteobacteria bacterium
GTCTAGGCTTATACTGTCTTGGGGGGTTCACCTCCCTAAGTAAGGCAGCCCCTTCCGTCGACCTCTTTACAGAGCCAGCCCAGGCCACACAGGAAAATATTCATCCTAAAGACGTGGTTTCTTGGCAGACTTATCCCGCGCAACTTATCGATCAGAATACATTAGAGCTGCGTGTGACTCTACAAACCACACGCGGATTTGGACTGTATGCCGATCGAGTTCATTTTGAAGCAGACTGGGGATTACTGCTAGAACACATCACCCCCCCGACATCCACCCTAAAGCAGGACCCCATCAGTCAGAAAAAAGTCCCCATCTACAACGAAGGCGATTTCATCCTCCAGTTTGCGATTCCCAGCGCATCGACCGCAGCGACCCTGGAAAGCGTCCGACTCTCCGTGAATTACACCAGCTGTAGCGAGGGTATTTGTCTCTTTCCTTACACCGAAACACTCCCCACACCCGTACTTGCAAGTGGGAAAGAGCTTTTTCCTGCAAAAGAGCAGGCTACCTCCATCCAAACACTCGCTGATAACATCTTAAATACCTTCGAGGCCGAACAGCATGCCCAAACCGTTTCCTTATGGCTCTTCATCACCATTGCGCTAGCAGGCTTACTCACCAACCTTACTCCATGCGTTTTTCCAATGATCCCCATCACCGTAAGGCTGCTCAGCCGTGGAAGTCAAAACCACTGGCTTGCTGGGGTCGCCTATGCTACGGGGATTCTGCTCACCTACTCAAGTTTGGCCCTATTCGCCGTGTTATCTGGCGGCATGTTTGCCCAGTTTATGGCAAACTTTTACGTGCAAGTGACGCTCGCCTTGATCATGTTCGCTCTTGGTCTCAGCATGATTTCAGGCACCGGCTTTGAGCGTATGCAAAAGTTTGGTTACGACCTGGGCAATCACAGCACAGGCTATGGACGCATCCTACTCATGGGATTAGGGGCTGGGTTTATTGCCTCCCCGTGTACGGGGCCCGTACTCGCATCCTTGCTGACCTTTGCAGCTTCCAGTAGCAACTCAAACTTAGCCATGCTGTTGATTGTCACCTATTCTCTCGGCTTTGCGCTCCCGTACATTCTACTCGGGGCCGTTTCCAAACAACTCAGCTCCATTCAAATTGGACGCACCGCACAGGTAGGGACTAAGTTTCTCTTTGCCAGTGCGATGTTTGGATTATGCTTTTACTACTTGCGGGTACCCCTACTCAAGTTCCACCAAGATCTGGTGCCGTCTTACCCCTACCTGGCCATTGGTACCATGATCTGCGGCATGGCGCTCTTTGCCATCCGCCCCCAACACAGCGGCTATCAACTCGCAGGAGCTATACCACTGGGATTCGCTTTTTTTGCCGGTAGCCAAGTCATGTTCCCAGCCCATCACCCTGCATCTGCACCACGAACTTCACAAGTGCACTGGCATCACAACGAAGAAGAGGCCTTTCACGCCGCAACGAAAAATCAAACACCATTACTGATTGACCTGTGGGCAGAGTGGTGTGAAGCCTGTAAAGAAATGGACCGTACCACTTTCGTTGACCCAGAAGTTCTGAAAACTTTAGATAGTGGACGTTGGACTCTCTTACGTTTAGACATGACCACATCCACAGAATACACCGACTCGCTTCAAGAGCGTTTCCAAGTTGTCGGACTTCCCACACTGATTTTGATGCAAAACTCAGAGAGACCTGAAGTCTTTCACAAAGTAGCTGGGTACAGCTCAGCAGAAAGGCTGCTCGAAGAATTGCGTTCGATAGAAAGGGCCATTTCCACCAACCAGAACTGAGACGATATGATGTCACGCAAAGGGGCTTTACAGTGAAGCATTATCTCCTCTATACCGCCGCAGCTACTCGCCTCAACCGGGCACGAGCTGGATTACTTCGCATTGGCGGGAAAGTTTTACCCAGTCGCAGTAGCGAGGTACTCATCGAGCTACAACACGAAATGCTCAAAGACCTTACCCTCGAAATTTCTCTGATCGAACACGCCGATGCGGTCGTTCCCCACTTACGCTCCTTCCCCGTCGACCTCCTGATCGTGGACGAACGCAACGGCAAGATGCCCGCTTCTAAAAGTGTCGAGATGATCCGCACCGGAGTGGATCAACTCGCCAAACTATGGGGACCCGACTTTCACTTCCCACTCAATCGAGTGATCACGATCCTACGTGATGACGAGAGTGCAGCTCAAACAACTTTTGAACTGGGGCGCGAGCACGTACGTGACGTACTTGTTGACCCCCACTCCTTTCTCAAAGTCGTGCGTTGGATCGCTGACCTCATCGACCAAGACAGGCGGTCCAGTGCAGATAAGGTCGGCATTGCTTGCACTGGTGGCGGAATCGAAGGCTTCCTTTATCAGATCGGATGCGTTCACGCACTCAACCAAGCGCTTCAAGGGCGGAATTTATTTGAACTCGACGTCTACTCTGGAATTAGCAGCGGTTCCTTAGTCGCCAGTTCACTCGCCACGGGAATCTCCATTGAAGAGTTGGTCCGCTCTGTGTTAGGCGTATCCGACAAGCTGACCAATATCTCTTCGAGTCTCATTTACGACCTGGCTGTTAAAGACATCAGCACACGTATGCTGAAGCAATCTTTTCGCTGGGGGGGGCTCGATTCCGCCAAGTGGGCCGATAAGGCCATGCGCTCTATCCCTACGGGCTTTTTTAAAGGTGAACGTCTCTCAGCATTTTTTCGCGAATGCCTCGACACGTATGGCGCCGAAGACTGTATTTCCTCGCTGAAATCGACACTCTTCATCGGCGCAACGGATCAAGATAGTTTTGAACACATTATTTTTGGTGATCAGGAACACAAACAAACCTGCATCTCCGAGGCTATTCGGGCTTCCTGCGCCTTACCTCCTTTCTTTTCTCCAGCAGTCATCCAAAATCGTCACTACATCGATGGGATGATCACCCGCTCCTCCAACATTAGTCGCTTAGTCAAAGAAGGATGCAGCTTTATCTTCGTGATTGATCCTATGAAGCCGATTATTTCTTCCGAACACGGAGAGTCGGAAAAGCTGGGGGGAATACACACACTCATCCAAACCGTCAAAACCCTTGTACAAACCCGATTTCAAACCGAACTTGATCGCGTTACTGAGAAGTATAAGAACAGCGACTTCATGGTCTTTCAACCCTACGAAGAGTGCGCTCAAGCCATGGGAGGATCCCCCATGAAATTACGCATTCGCACCAACATACTAGAGCTAGCCTATAAAGAGACCTTGCAAAGGCTGCGGGAAAGATATTCTGTCTATCATGTCAAGCTGGCAAAGTACGGATTCGATCTTGTGAGCACGGAGAAGCTGCATCAGTTGGAACGCTCGGGCATCCAAACCTAGCAAAAATGAGTTAACCACCCGTTAACTTACCGACAGCTGCAATCAGTTGGTCCGGTTCAAAAGGCTTCACCAACCAGCCTTTTGCTCCAGCTGCCTTTGCACGTGCAATCAGCTCGGCACTACCTTCTGTTGTCAACATAATAATCGGAATATTCTCAATACCTGCTGCTTTTACAGCTTCGACCATCTCCAAGCCATTCATGTTCGGCATGTTTACGTCTGAAATGACCATAGCAATATCCGATTCACTCTTAATCTTCTCTAGACCAAGTTGGCCGTCTTCTGCCTCTACCACCTCATAGCCATTGCGACTCAAGGTAAAGTTCACTTGCTGCCGGATCGTTCTTGAATCATCTACAATGAGTACTTTCTTGCCCATAAACGTTACACCCCGTATGAATGCCTACCGATTCGATCATTTGACAACAAACATCCGAGCCACAGGCTGGAAAGAGCTTTCCCACAAAGCAATTCCAGTTGGATACCCCTCTCTACCTTCTTGTGAAAGCTTCCAGGAGCGCCTATATAAGATGAATGTTATTAAATATTACCTAAATTCTTTGTATATTATATGTCGAAAATATACGGTTTTCCAAGCTCTATAAATTCC
>JAPPOJ010000219.1 GCA_028817975.1 Zetaproteobacteria bacterium
CCCCTATACATCAAGATTACCAAACAGCAGGAGTTGCAGAGAGCATCACGAAAATGTATTCTGAAAAGCCAGACCAAGTAGAACTTCAGCAGACTGATTTATTTACTCCCCCTCCTCCCCCCAATAAAATTCACCCAAACTTTACAGATAACAATGCCAGTCATATTGCTACAGAAGTGAGTATTCCCAAAAAAGAAGATCACCTACCCCCTTTTAACCCTCTAAGCCCTGAAATTGACGTAAGCAACAACACAACACCTTCCCCGTCTCTAGATCCTTTACCAAATCCCCCCAGAGGAAGCCAAAGCCATCTCGACCACCCTCCTTCTTTTTCCAGCGAAGAGGAACCAACACAAATTACTTCTGGAAACCAGACTCCCGATCTTCCTCAAGTACAGGAATCCTTGACAACTCCTCATGCTTCTCCAAACCCCATTTCTCTCCAATTCACCGATATTCAAACACCTCCACCCGAGTTAGACAAAACGCTATCCCCAGGGGAAATATCGCAACCAGAAGAATCCCCACACCCGAAGGTTCTTACACAAAAAGACCCAGAAATACTGGCTCTTTCTGTCCCTAAGGAGAAAGCCGACATACCCTTTACCAAAAGCACAAAAACAACAGTATTCGACTACGGCCCTATCATCGAAAATAGCTCTGATGATAGCTGCAACGCTCCCATTCAAGAACTCCTACAACAGATGGTTACTTTAAAGTCTAGCGACATGCATCTCACCATTGGACAACCCGTCATCTATCGCATTGATGGGCACATTTGCCGCCAAGAAGGAGAAGCACTCAATGCTCAACGTATGCAGCAGCTGATCGATCCGATCATTCCTGACCTCAAACGCAAGTCCTTTGCAAAAACTTGGGATACAGACTTTGCATATGCGATTCCCCAGCTCGGTCGCTTTCGAGTGAACTTATTTCGCAACCACAGAGGAGTTGGAGCGGTACTACGACACATCCCAGACACTATTCTAAGTGCTGACACTCTTGGTTTAAGCGATGCCATTCGTAACTTTGCCACTTTATCCAAAGGACTCATACTCGTCACAGGTCCCACAGGAAGCGGTAAATCTACAACACTTGCGGCCATTCTCGACCTCGTTAACGAACAGCGAGCAGAACACATTTTAACCATTGAAGACCCCATCGAGTTCGTACACCCACAAAAGAAGTGCTTGCTCAATCAAAGAGAAGTAGGCAAACACACAGCTGGGTTTGCGCGAGCTTTAAAGGCCGCACTACGTGAAGACCCTGATATCATTCTCGTTGGCGAACTACGTGATTTGGAGACAACAAGTATTGCAATTGAAACCGCAGAAACAGGGCACTTAGTATTCGGAACACTACATACAAATACAGCTATTTCTTCTGTCTCACGTATCGTAGATCAGTATCCAGCGGAACAGCAGAGTATCATCCGCAATATGCTAGCCAGCTCACTACGAGGTGTGATCTCACAAGTACTCTGCCGCAAAAAAGGTGGAGGTAGGGCCGCCGCTCAAGAAATCCTGGTAATCTCCGACCCCGTCAGGGCCATGATTCGCGAGGGTAAGACACACATGGTGTACTCTCATATGCAAACTCAATCTGGCGAAGGCAACCTCACTTTGTCGATGTCATTAGCCAACTTAGTCAGATCCGGCACAGTAGATTATCAAGAGGCCTGGTCCAAAGCAGTGGATAAAAAAGATTTTGAGAATACGGCCAAACGCATGGGCATGCAACCTGCACTCTAAGCAGCTGTTTTCAATAAATATAAGCCATTGGAGTCAGGACCCCTAGTGTAACCAGCCTTTGCCACCGCAATTTATGTTGCAAGTTATTTTTAGTTATGTATAATGGACACTCTTTTTGTGGGCCTCCGAATACAACATATAGCCCCAAATCTGAGCGTTTAAAACCATATTCAAATGAAAAGGAGTGTGCCTACATGCCAGGAGTTATCATTAAGCCAGGCGATCCTCTCGATAAAATGATGCGCATTTTTAAGAAGCAAGTGGAAAAAGCCGGTATTATCGGTGACTTGAAGAAAAAAATGCACTATGAAAAACCTTCTATACGTCTCAAAAAGAAGTCTATTGCAGCAAGAAAACGCCGCATGAAACAGATGCGCAAGCTCGGTCAAATTGATTAAGCTTCTTCCAGACACAGGCTTGGTAGATTCCACATATAAAGCCTTGCGAAAAGAAATTTCTCTACTCAGGGAAAAACGTAGAACCATGCAGCCCTGCGCCTTAGATACCTCAGAAATGTCTGCACAGACAGATTTGTTCCTCTCCATTTGCGCTCTCTACATGCAGCTTTCATTAGAAGACTCCCCCGCCTTGCCACTGCAGGAACTAGAGCAATCTATCAACGCACTATGTCCAATTTCTGAGCATAGCTTGCGTGGGTCTATCCGCTGGTTGAAGAGCTACATGCAGAACACTAATCCGCAAAATAACCAATATTCGTGAAAAGATACTGCGAGGAGAAGTCTACATCTCCCTCATTCAGGTCCACCCTGGCCGAGCTAATGTCTTGGTCTTCCAAGTCACGCACCTCACTGAGCATACCCTCTAATGCTCCTTCAGGAACCCCGGAGTTGATGAGACGTGTAATTTGGATATCATCTAAAATCATCCGGACTTTTCTTTTCGCAACAAAAAGCTTTGGCGAAGTCTCCAGATATAGTGACAAGTACTCAAAGCATTCAGGATAGTTGTGCCGCCGGTATTCCAAAAGAGCGTAATTATAATATAGATAGTGACGCTGATCATACAAAGCATCAATCCCATCAAACATCTTAACTGCTTTACGATAGTCTCCCTTTCCAGAATAAGCCGCACCCAAGTTGACATCCACATAAAAGTCATTTTTTAATGCTTTTTTCAGCACTAACAGGTGCTTAATTGCATCATCATACTCTTGATGCTGCAAATAAATCAGGGACAAATTGAAGTGAGTAGCCAAGTACCCAGGGGAAACCTTAAGGGCACGACGCAACAAAGTCACCGTATCTGAAATTTGGCCTCGACGTTGGGCAATACCAGCAGATAGGTTGAGCACCTCTTCAAGATCATAGCGGGTCAATTTAAACGTTGAAGCCACATTTTTTAGAATCAACGATGCTTTTTCAAACCTCCCATTGGCAAACTCAGCGTTCGCCCGTACCAGTTTTGCTTCCTTATTACGATAATCAAAGCGTTCAACAAAGTCTGTTCGTGCGATAGCATCTTTAGGCCTTCCAACAAGCAAGTAGAGACGGGCCAAAATCAAGTTCTTTTTCAGTTGTTTTTTCTTACCTAAGACCTGCCTCTCCAAAGAGCGCACGGCATCTGCAACAGAACCGTATTTTTTAGCAAACACGTATGCGCTTTGCATAGGTTTACTCGAAAGTAAGATTCTATTCTCAGCTTGTCGACGCTCTATCTCCGATACGGTAAGGCAAGAGCTCAAAAGAGTTGAGAACAGGACAATACGCAAGAAGTACCTTCGGTAAATAATCATTTTGGCGGTGCCACACTTTCTTTCGATTTTTTATACTTTGCTGGAAACAACTCCGCAAGGCGATCCAAAGACTTATTACGATACTGGTTAAAAACTTTATGCTTTTGCGCCCACTGGTAAGAAGAGACAAACGACTGAGTCATCTTGTCACGTAAAATAATCAAGTTACGCTCCTTAGCCTCATCAATTTGTTTACGATCAGCAGCTGTAAGCCCATCATAATTCCACTCTCCAGCAAATTCCTTAGAAGCCACTTCATACAACTGTGCCAAACGGAAATAGGCTTCTACAACAGCAGGGTGCGCTGCCACTTTCAATAAACGTGCAAATATCCCTTCTAATTGAGCCAAGTTTGACATATAAGACTTCATCGACGATGCATACTCATTAAAATCATAATACGCTACTTTTTGTTTGCTGAAGTCTGCAATCCGAGCCTTTAATACCCCGATATAGAAT
>JAPPOJ010000166.1 GCA_028817975.1 Zetaproteobacteria bacterium
GATTTGTACTGTGTACCTGGCCCCTTGCCGAAGCCCCCCGTGTCCCCGAGAAGCTGGCCAAACATTACATCACTGGCAACCACGTACACATACGCAAGGGGCCAGGTACACAGTACAAATCGGTGGGCTTCCTACACAAGCAAGCCCCAGTCGTCATTTTTGAAAAACAAGGCACTTGGGCCAGGATCGGAGCTCAATCAGAATGGGTCTCAACAACATACATCCGCGCAAAGCACTAGCTCCATTTCATCAACATCATTTGTAAGAGCACCATTAAGCCAATGATGACAGCGCTCCCCAGGAGCAGCAACAGGCCATTCGGGAGCCACGGCAGACCACTCGACCGTGTCAACAGCTTGGTCAACATAAAAGTACGCCAGAAGGATGAAGGCTGGGGGTCTGCAAGCCCCTCTATCTCAGCCCCGTCTATAGCTTTATGCGTCACCTGGGTATCTTCCTCGCTGCTAAAGGAAGCCGAAGAGCGGCTTCCATCTAAAACCCCAGGAACGGCGGTTTTGACCGTACTCTCCGTCTTAATCAGCCCCTGCCGCACAGACCTAACAATATCTGAGACAGCTTCTTCTTCTGTCGGCTGAGTGACCGTCAAATGGCGCATATGAGAACCCTCAGGTGGAAAATAAACCGCATGCACAGCCATTGTAATAGATCTATATACTCAAAAGAACAGTAGAGCATGCCGCACCCGCTTCACGCTTGCTCCATGGTTTAGAATGAAGTAGCATGTAGCTTAGCAGATGGTGTCGAGCCTATCTTGGTGCGCTAGATACCAAAGCGTAGCTAAAATTTTTCATAGCGATGTTTTCCAAGCGTGGAGTGACGCATGCGGCATGAAATAGACACCTCCAAGGCTGAGCAACTCCGAACCCCTGGACAAGAGCAGGTTGGCTGGCTGCAAATTTGCGGCATTATCCTCCTTTTTCCAGCTCTCTTCTTTTTATGCGTATTTCTACCCATGTGGGTCGGCTGGGCAGAAAGATTCCCATAGCCGTTTGACATCTAGACTCACAGCAGCTCATGAACGCTCACGTCCCTATATGAAAATACCGTTAGACCATCTCGATTCGTACCTGAATCACAAGAATCTGTATACAGTTGCGTCTATGCCGATTCGCGAGGTACTTTGCCCCGTCTGTGTTTCTTAGGAGATTTACGATTAAGGTTGTGTAGGCTGAATTATTTTGTAATATCTCTGTTGCAGGCTCTTTTCTCAAGAGTCCGGTTTTTTAACTTGGGGGGATTTCTTCATGACGGCCAATGCTTCTCCAGCCCATGCTGTCACGGCGTCACACAACAGTGAACTAGACTGCAAGAGTCCTTCCAAAAGCACCACTTGGCGAGACTACTTCAGCCTTACAAAACCAACCATCACCATGCTCGTTGCAGTTACTGTTGTCCCAGGTGTGATTATGGCCAGCCCAAATACAGTCAACACGACCATATGGCTGTGTGCAATCCTCGGCGCAAGTCTGATGTCCGCTTCAGCAGCGGTACTCAACCAAGTGCTTGAAACCTCCACTGATCAAATTATGGACCGCACTCAGCATCGAGCTGTTGCCCACGGACGGACTTCGAAATATGGAGCTCTGCGCTTTGCCGCTTATTTAGCTGCCGCAGGAATGTTGTGCCTGATCCTAGGGACAACCCTGATGGCTGCTTTCATCGCTTTATGTGGACACCTCTTTTATGTTTGCGTCTACACCATGTATCTCAAACCAATGACTCCCCAAAATATTGTTATCGGGGGGGCCAGCGGTGCGGTCGGACCACTGATCGGCTGGGCCGCTATCGACCCATGGCTAGGATGGCCCGCATGGGCGATGTTCCTCATTATTTTTTTGTGGACACCTCCCCACTTTTGGGCCCTAGCCCTGGTTTATAAACGAGAATATGCACGTGCAGGCATTCCCATGTACCCCATCGCTTATGGGGATGTAGCTACCAAAAAAGCGATGTTCAAGTACTCACTATGCCTCTTTCCCTTTGTGGTATCTCTTTACTTATATTCCGATGTCGGTCTTATATATTTGATCCCGAGCTTACTCGCCTCTACAAAGTTTTCTTGGGACGCATGGAAACTAGCTCTGACGCAAGACAGCGAAAAATATATGAATTATTTTCACTACTCATGTATCCACGTACTCATCCTATTTGGCGCATTAACCACTAACTTAGTCCTTTTTCCCGGCTACTAGACATGAAACATTCACCTAAGCCCAAACAACTTCAACACTCCACACGCTACCTCGCCCTCAGCCAGTGGCGATTTTGGGTATATAGTGCCTTCATTGGAACCACTTTCATTGCTCTTATCCTTAAGCAATGGCTCCTACCCCTGTAGACACGCAACGCGTTTCAAACCCGAACATTTACCATTGACAAATCCTGATATAGTCATTATTATGGTGTCTCGTTGAGGCATTTTATAAAAGAAAGACCCCAACAACTAAATTTCATGGGAGCTTAAAGATGAGTGAAATAGTAAACAATGATGACGGCAGTGATCAAAATCTTGCCCCTACGAATGGACTCATCGCGCGCATTCAAGAAGTTATTGTCAATGACATCAACCCATACCTAGAGATGCACGCAGGTGGCTGCGAGCTACTCGACGTAGAAGACGGCATCGTCACTATTCGCTTGTACGGTGGGTGCTCAGGATGCCCCTCTAGCCAGATCACTTTATTTAATGGCATCACTCCCATCCTTAAGGAAAAAGTTCCTGAGGTAGAAGATGTCATCCTTGGATAGTTTTTGCACGCCCATAAGCTAAGGCACAAGCCTGTTTCACCTGCCTCTCTCTGGGTAAAGCTTTCCTCCACCCCAAAGCCCCACTGACTTCGATTCGTTTATACTCTAGGTGTGTAAGACCCCCACAGAGAGGAGGGAAAGAATGGATTTTCTTGCCCAGTTACTCCACTTAGCTTTTCAAACCTAGGTCCGATATGCGAGTAAAATCACCGTTGGTTCCGCATCCGTTGTATGTGCCCGGGCAACTAACCTAAGATATTCCGTGCTAGAGGAAACAATTATGGCTGATGAAGAACAAAATGAGAGCTCCAAAGAGAATGCAAACCCCTTCGAGTCCGAGCTCAGGAGTGACTTTTCCTCCAGCTTCGGTGCAACCACAACAAACGCGGTTTCCTCGATGTTCAAAGACAGCGGCTTTATCACCGAAAACCGCACCAAACTCATTGGAATTCTTGCCGTATTAGTGCTCGCAATTGCAGGGGGCATTTTCCTTTTATCCGAAGAAGATGTGGAAGACCCCGACGATTTTCTTATTGCCGAAGAGGAACCTGAGCATAAAAGCCTCACCGAGGAAGGCCTTGAGGACAAGGCTGCGCAGGATAATACTCTCGGTGCAGACAAAGCTCAAAACAACGAAGGGGACGACGAAGACCTCAACATTGAAGAAACCTCCGGGTCAGAAATAGACAAGCTCAGTGAAGACACCATTGATGACAACGACCTAGAGTCCATTGGATATGAAGAAGAAAGCCAATCAACAAGCGCGCCGCATAAGAGAGCACAACGTAAATTCGTCGCCGCTTCTGCACCACCCATCAGTCAAGCTCCTACGAATGGTGCATCACGGGTATATAACGAAGCTGGACAACGCGCAACCTTTGCTTGGAATCCAGCTGGAGGCTCCGCAACCCTAGTGCTTTCCCAAAATGAAGACCTCAGCAACCCCATCGCCAAGCTCGCTGCAGGCACAGATGGACAACTCGAAGTACGTCAGATCTTGACTCCAGGGGTTTGGTACTGGCAAGTGAGTAATAGCCAAGGTAAGAGTGAAATACGCAGATTTACCATTCTACCCGCACCTCTGCGCAAAATAGACTTGCTCGAACCGACCAGCGGCACGACACTCTCAGGCAACAACGGCATCATAAGATGGACTGGGGACACTCACGTTTCACTATACAAAGTGCAACTCAGCACCAATAACAGTTGGGCACAACCTGAAGTACAGCGCGCGACCTCAGGGACATCCGCCACCCTGTCAGGAGTAAACCCAGGATCTTATCAACTCCGCATTGGGGCTTTCTCCGAGGTCTCTGGCCAATGGGAATTCACCAACCCTATCGACATCACTATCACTGAATAAGATCTGCCCAGCTTACTCTCATGCCACAAAAGAATCTCCACTCCCCTCCCCAAGTCTCATAAAAGAGCGTAAGATCGAAGTGGAGCACGCCTGATTCCAAGGCAATATCATTTCTTTGTACACACGAGGTTTTCCGTTGAGCGAAAGCACATTGCCCATGGAACATTTCAAACAGCAGCCACTTTCCATTGTCGACATGAGACTCATACAAACAGCCAAACGCACAGGCTGTCCACCCATGAAGCACATGTCGCTCAAGCAACTTATTGCAAGGCTGAGCCCATATTCTACAGATACACAAGTAGCTTTGGCATATTATTATATCCTAGGTCGCGCACCCGACTCTGGCGGCTTCAAAAGCATGCGAGAGGTCCTTCACACAAATGGGCTATTCGATCTCATTTGTTGTCTGTACTACTCTACGGAAGGCCTACACACACACCTGCAAATTTCAGGAGTCTTATGGCCTTATTTCAAGCGCCACCGGCAGCTTCCGGACCTCTTCCACTTCAGAACACTGTGGCGCATCATCAAACATAAAATCACCGCATGAGAATAAGGAGGGACCATGCGCCAGGAAAGAATTGGCATTGTCATTCCTTGGTTTGGCAAAGATCAAACAGGGGGTGCAGAACAACAAGCCCTCAACCTAGCACACACTCTACAATCCGCAGACCAATACCAAATTGAAGTCCTCACCACCTGCTCAGGCTCGTTCATCAGCCCATGGGAAGAAACCAAACACCCTGCAGGCACTACCACAGTAGACGGCCTACGGATACACCGCTTCCCTGTCTATCCACGTAGAGGCAAGCGCTTCAATAAAGTGGTCACCAAACTTCTACGCATCCCAACCCACGAGCTTTTTGCTGGAGTATACCCTCTAAGTCACCAAGACGAGAGCATATATTGGCAGGAAAACATCCGTTCACCACAAATGGTAAGCTTTCTCAAACAGCATGCATCCGAATTTAAGCTATTTATTTTTATGCCTTACTTGTTTGGAATTATTCAGGAAGGCATTCACACTGTCGCTGACAAAGCCCTACTTGTCCCATGCCTACACCATGAAAGCTATGCCTACCTAAACGCTACACGTAGCATGTTTGCGCAGGCACGCTATATCGGGTTTAACTCTGAAGGAGAACGACAACTTGCTGTACAGATTTACGGAAGGTGGATTTACCAAAAAAGTAAGGTCTTAGGAGAAGGTATCGAGATCGATTGGAACACCCAAAAAGCGACATCCACACTCCAGAGGAGGCTGGAATACTCTTGGCAAGCACACTCGTTTTTTCTCTCTTTAGGCAGGCAATGCTTCGAAAAGAACACGCACCTCACGATCGAAGCTTATATACATTTTGCGATGCAGCATCCTCATGCACCTTACCTTATCGTAGCAGGAGCAAGTGATCCTGATTTTATTGCACAACGTAAAACCCACCCCAAAATCATTTATCTCGGCTTTGTCGATAATGCAGAACGCAGTACATTGCTACAGCATTGCTGCGCCCTAATCGTCGCGAGTACGAACGAAAGCTTTTCCAGGGTTATGTATGAGGCCTGGGCTGTGCGTAAACCCATCTTGGCACACCAGGCATGCCTTGCCACCGCATGTGCGGTACATGCAGGAAAACACGCAAAAGGACTCACCTTTGACGGCCAGGATGGACTACAACAAGCCTTGCATGACTTTCTGCACCTTTCCACTTCAGAAAAAGAACTTATGGGTCGGCACGGGTTTGAATACGCGAAAAAGCTTGCCAACTGGGATCAGGTTAAACAGTCCTATTTAGACACCTTTGCTATCTTTCCAACACTACCCACCTGGAAGTTCCCCCTGGCCTCACTAGCCAGCATAAACCGCGACACAGACCATCCGCCAAAGCGGTATTTGCGGAGAAAGATTTTCCATGAGAGAATACAAGTCTTTCTCATTAAAACAGCCAGTACACACATTGAAATCCATCCTTCACAGAACTTGCAAATTCATCACATGGAACTTACAACAAGCAACCTAGACACTTTCACTTGGCATGCCGATGTCATCGTTATCTGTGAGCCTGTTTTACAAGAACAAGAAAAAAACCTGCTCTATATTCTCGGACAAAGCCAAATTCCTTTACTCAAAGTGGCCGCTATACAGCACCCCACCAACAACTGTTTTGTGCAAGAAGTTACGACGAGTGAACTGTATGCAACTATTCTCAAAATATGCTCAACACTCGAGGCTAAAGAAAGCTGGCTACAACAACAGAATACTCGGCTGGGCCAAGCACATTTGGCTCAATATGCCCCTCAGCCAACTCACACCAAGAGTCATCCACAGCAAAGTGTTGAACTTTCCCACGTAACACGCTAGTCTTGCAGCAATATTTTCTCTCCGTTCCTCAAGCCAAGGAGCACATATATGCCGCAATCTATCTTACAACTCGACTCAAAGCACCCCTACGGGGTACACAATTTACCCTATGGGGTCTTTTCGATTAGAGATCAAGCACCACACCTTTGCGTTGCCATCGGTGACTACGTCTGCGACTTGCACCAACTCAGCCAGTCCGTAGATCTAGGTACAGAAGCTTGGCGCTTTCAGCAAGGGAGCTTGAGCCCCATCCTCAACCAAGATAAGCAAACCTGGTCCAATATCCGCAAGCAGCTACAAAACATCCTCGCCCCAAACTCCAGCGTGGTGAACGCTGCTTCTGATTTAAGTGACAGGTGTTTCTTCAAACGTGAGGATGTCGTCATGCATATGCCATGGCAAATCGGCGACTATACAGACTTTTACGCTTCCATAGAGCATGCTAAAAATGTTGGCTCCATGTTTCGCGATAAGGACAACCCCCTTCTCCCCAACTGGCGCCACTTACCCGTTGGCTACCACGGACGTGCAAGCTCTATCGTCATCTCACATACTCCCATCCGGCGGCCACGTGGACAAGTCATTCCTCCAGGGGCCAAAGCTCCTCAACTATGTGCTTCACAACGGCTTGACTTCGAGCTGGAATTAGGCTGCGTGATCGGAGGTCAAAGCAAACTAGGACAACCTATTACCATCGAAGAGGCTCCTCAACACATATTCGGCGTGGTACTTGTAAACGACTGGAGCGCACGTGACATCCAAAAATGGGAATATCAGCCACTTGGACCTTTCGTCAGCAAATCCTTTGCCACTTCGATCTCCCCATGGGTTGTGACAATGGAAGCACTAGAAAGCTTTCGCTGCCCAGGCCCCACACAAGAACCAATGCCTTTAGACTACTTACGGACTCCCAGCACAGAACAAGCTCAGAGCCACCTCGATCTGTCCCTTTCTGTCAGCTTACAGTCACAACACATGCAACAACCGCAAGAAATCGTGAGCGTAAACTCCAAATCTCTGTATTGGAGCTTCGCACAGATGATCACCCACCATACCATCACAGGATGCAACCTCAACCCAGGAGACCTCATAGCCAGCGGTACCATTAGCGGGACAAAGCAAAGTGCCTATGGCTCGATGCTCGAACTGGCATGGGGTGGTAAACACCCTCTCGTTTTAGCTAATCAAGAGCAGAGATCTTTTCTTGCGGACGGAGATACCATCGAATTCACGGGCTATGCAGAAAACACCGACCTCCGGGTTGGACTTGGCTGTTGTACAGGAACTATTTCTCCGGCTCTCGTCTAAAGGTCTGTGGCGCCTCATGCTTTGCTTGTTGCTTCATTTGGTGCCTATATTCCCAAAGCATACGCTGGGCCAAGACGTAATCTTCGTTTAAAGCACGAATGCGACGTACCAACTCCCAAGTACACTGACGATAAAAAGCAACTTGCGCATCTGACCCTTGGGATTCTAAATAAGTATGAAACTTCTCTGCTGAAAGCTCGAAGAGATAGCTACCCTGTGCCGCTACTACTGTCGCTGAACGTGGAGAATCATCGATAAGAGACAACTCGCCAAAGACATCCCACTGATGCAAGTTCGCCAGACGGACCATTTGCCCACCCACACGGTCGGTCTTATAAACCGAAACGAGTCCAAACAATAAAAAATAGAGACCCCGTGACATCTCCCCTTCTACCACAATGTTTGTATCGGGCTTGACATGTAACACACGCCCCAACTGATATAGCTCTTGCCGTTGGCGCTCTTCAAAAGGCTTTAACAAAGCAATACGGCTCAAAGCAGAGGCTCCCCACTGAGGGTTACCAAACTGCTCTTCCAAACGGTTTAAGTTCACATCGTCAGTCATGGCGCCTCTTTCTTAGAAAGCCACTCCACCAAGTCAATCTTCGTCAAAATAGTCACAGGTATCTGCTGATCATCCACTAAAACTACACTTTGAGAGGACATCAGCAGCTTATGCAAAGCCACAATCGGGGTAGCCGGGTCTACTGTTTGTACATTGCGATGACACAGCTGAGCAACCAGAGGTGAATTTGCTCCTGGGGGGGCCACAAGAAAATAATCCAACATATCTTGCTCGGCAATCATCCCGACGAGTTTTCCCGACTCCGTGACGGGTAATTGCGAAAAGCCATGTTTGCGCATCCGTTCCAAAGCGGCAGGGACACGCTCTGTATATTCGATCGTGACCATTGCTGAACGTGGCTTGTCTCGCACCATATCTCCCACGACTCCAGACACGGTGGTCAATTCCAAACTGAAGTTATTTTCAACCATCCACTGTGGGTCGACAAATTTCGTCATATAATTACGCACCCCATCGGCGAGGATCATCACACAGTTCTGTCCTACACCAAGCTTGACCGCTTCTTGTAGAGTCGCGTACAACACCGCCCCGGAAGAACCTCCACAGAGCAATCCCTCACGTCGAATAAGTTCTCGCGCCAGCACAAACGAGCGTTTATCGGTAGTTTTCACCCAACGATCGACTAAATTTTTCTGTAACACCCTGGGGATAAAGTCATAGCCAATACCCTCCACTTTGTAGGAGCCAACCTCTTCTCCCCCTGCCAAAATCGACCCGACAGGATCTGCCCCCACAACAATGCAATTAGGACAGGCTTGCTTCACACGCTTTGCTACGCCCGTAATCGTCCCTCCAGTGCCCGCACCAATCACCACCATATCGACTTGACCCTGCAAGTCTTGTAGAATCTCTTCAGCTGTATGTTGAAAGTGGGCTTTAGGATTGAACTCATTTGAATACTGATCTAGAATGTGGGCGTTTGGAAGCTGAGCTTGTAAGGTATTTGCCACACCAATATGGCTTTCTGGGTCATCCCATGCAGCTTCAGTGGGAGTGCGAATAATTTTGGCACCGAGAGCCTCCAAAATGACTTGCTTTTCGTGACTCATCTTTTCAGGCATAGTGATAATAATGTTATAGCCTTTAACCGCGCCTGCTAAAGCAAGACCTATTCCAGTGTTCCCCGAAGTTGGCTCAATCAGCGTATCACCGGGCTTAATTCTACCTGATTTTTCTGCTTCTTCGATCATTGCATGTGCAATTCTATCTTTAACAGAGCCACCTGGATTCATAAACTCGCATTTAGCGTAAAGGTTACAATCTAAATGCGCTCCCACCCTCTTTAAAGGAACTAAAGGAGTGCCCCCAATTGCTTGGAGTATGGAATCTACTAACAATGGTCCTCCCTTCATATGCAATGCATAAACAGTGACTGGCAAGCAAAACCTGTGTAAACAATTAAACCCGAAAGGCCAAGGAAATTCCATCATGAAAATATCCTTTCAATGCCACCAATGCGGTGAACCTCAAGAGCACCTCTACCCCATATCAAGACGCGAGACTTGCCAAAATTGCCACGCAGACCTCAAGGTCTGCCTTAACTGCCATTTTTATGATCAACATGCACAAAATGAGTGCCGAGAGTCTTCAGCAGAGCGTGAGCGCTGCAAGGAAACAGGAAATTCATGTGAGTACTTCCGCCCTGCCGCAGCACGCAACTCTCAATGCAGCAAACAGACACAAGACCATGCCATGCGTTCTCTAGAAAAGTTTTTCAAATAACAAAAGGCGAGATGCGGCCATTCAACCGTTTAACTTCGTAAAATGTTCAATCAGCTTTTCAAGTTCCACACGATCCAAACCTAAGTGTTCTTCATAAGCCGAAATGTCTGCCTCATTAAAGCGGTGTGGCTCTGCATTAATCCAGTGGGTCAAAATATTAGCTAACCCAACTACACTCACCAGGCTCGCATAGGCATAGCTTTTATCATAAGGAGGAAGTGTGTGGTGACCACGAATACACTCCTTCACACTATCGGAAAACCCCCAAAAAGCAGAACCTATTTCACCTAGCAAGCGATGATCCGGAACACCCATGATCTTCTCCGCAGATAGCCAAGTTGTCTGTGTCTTGGGGTCTGAAATATACTGTACGATTTTGTCAGTCTCATTCGGATATCCCATGGCAAGCACCAATTTGCCAATATTACATAGATACCCGGCCAAATAGGCTGTATCTTTGCCCTCCTTGGAGTACAAGGACACCCACAAATGCTCGGCAATGAGAGCCGTTTTTCCCGCAAGGTCCCAATGATCCGCCGCAGAGAAAATACTGCACTGTAAAGAGTGTTTACGCAAGGCGGCAACCATAACAATACTCGATAGCTGTTGATTGCCAATAAAAGAGATCGCATGAGATAAGTCGGCGTTTTCGGTCTTTTTGTCTACTGTCAGCCGCGAGGCACCGCTTTGTATACGCTTCATACCTTCAAAGGCGCGTACAACTTCCGAAGCAATTACGGGATCTTTACGCACTGCAGCATTTAATTCACGAATATCCACTTCAGGACTGACTAACAACTTTTGCAACTCCAAAACAGCTGCAGGAATATGCGGCAAAGTATGGCGCTGCGCAAACATATTAAACAAGCTCTTGGTCTCTTCAGACATGCTCAGCTCAGGTGAGTACCACGCAAACTTGCCCCGAGGTAACATGAGGGTAGAACCACACTTACAATTAAACCAAAGGTTTCCAGAAGTACACACCCGCCATTGGTCTGTATTCTCCAAAAAGTCGGCCTGCTTTTGGAATAAACGACCACACGAAGAACATACCTTCTGCTCTAATTTCGAACCTATATCCACCAAAGCAAAACCCTTTAGTCCCACTGTCTATCGCTTGTGTGTTGCCACGAGGCTAGGTATCATGGTCGTAGACCCCAGGCACATCCCGGATTCGGCATCTTGGACCAAAACTTTCAACGTTATATTTAACTTACGATTTTTATAGACTAAAAAAAATAGGTACATTCATGGTTGTCTCACTCTCAAAGCGCACCCAACTTCCCGTATTAGCTTTACTAACCACAATCAGCTTCAGTCCACCCACCACTACCAAGGCCTTGGGCAACCCCCTTGCCTCTCGACCCTTACAAAACAACTCCAAACAGGCAGATCATTTAAAAAGGCTCGGTATTCTACAACAGCAGCTCAGTGGAATCGACCACCTCACCGTCCACTTTCGTCAAAGATTATTTAAAAGCTTACGTAAAACAGTGCATCACTCTGAAGGGAGAGCTACTTTCAAAAAGCCGAATCAATTTAGATGGGTAGTCACAAGCCCGGAACATTCTGAGTGGCTTTTTGACGGCGAAACCCTTACACAATACTTCCCTAAGCAACATAGCGCTCGCCGCTACCCAGCAGGGCACGGAGGGGGTAAGGAGATAGCAGCCATTGTCGACATGGTCATGAATCCTGAATCACTACTCAAAAGATACCATCTCACACAGCTCGAAGAGAGTAAATTACTGGCCAAGGCTACCTTTACCCCACACCAATCCGTCGACATTGAAAAAATCGAAATACAGGTCCACACACAAGCCAACGTGGTTTCATCCGTACACCTTTACTACAAAGATCAGAATCGTTCGGAAATTGAGTTTTACAAGCATTCTACAACTCATCTACCTGCTCATTTTTTAGAACTCCCCAAAGATACGAAGTTCTAACCCTGCTTACCACAGGTCGACCCAACCCCCTGCCCAACCATCCAATCTACTCTACAAACCGGGAAAAAAGCGCCAACAGGTCATGTTTGCCTCCTCACAGGCCACCACACCCACCGATAAGAGGAGACGGACATATCTATCTCTGAGGAGTACACCCTTGATCGAGGATGAGAAAAAACTGTGGCGAAACTTCGACCGTATTCATGTAATTCGCAGGCTACGCGAATTGATCGGCGACTGGTGGAAAATCCAACTGAATTTTACCGATCATCAAGGTTTTGTCCGTGGGGTAGCCAAAGGGAAGTTTTTTAACCCCATTCACATGACTTGCCAACGCATCACCGCAAATCAACATGGTTTTAAAGGATGTATGTCAAGCGTACGCAAAGCCACGATCGATGGCAGTCAAAATACCAAAGCAATTTTAAGCTCCTGTCACGCCGGATTTTCCACACTTACCGTACCGATCCGACTCGACAATCAATACCTAGGCTGTGTCTTCGGAGATGGGTTTCTACTTGAACGCACCGCAAAAGCCCAAAGAGCGCAAATACGCAGCAGCTTAGAAAGTTTGTTTCCTCAAGAAGAACACCTGGTGGCCTACATCGACTCACTACCCATCCTCGATAGGCGCGACATCGACCACCTTACGCGCCTATTAGAGATCGTGGTCGAAGAAATGGTCCAAGTACAGTATAAGTTGTCTTCTGCAGAAGATCGCCTAAGCAAGCTTACCTCGCAACTCAAAGATAAGTATAGCTTCGCCAACATCATAGGCAAGTCGGCTCCTATGCTAGCCATCTACCAACTGATCGAAAAGGTTGCACACTCGAATGCACTCGTACTTATTTCTGGAGAAAATGGTACCGGCAAAGAGCTGATTGCACACGCACTGCATTATACATCCAAGCGCAGCCAATCCCCCTTCTTAGCGATAAACTGTGGAGCCTTCCAACCTACACTACTCGAATCCGAACTTTTTGGACACCGCAAAGGCGCCTTCACTGGAGCGTCCAATGACAAACAAGGCCTCTTCGAAGCTGTACAGAATGGCACCCTCTTTCTAGACGAGATTGGAGACATGCCTTTAGAAATGCAAGTCAAGCTGCTACGCGTCTTACAAGATGGCTCTTTTCTCCCTGTCGGAGCCACTAAAGCTAACTCGAGTGTAGCTCGTATCGTTTGTGCTACCAATAAAGATCTAGGCCAAATGGTCACGGATGGCTTATTCCGCCAAGATTTGTTCTATCGTTTAAATGTCATTCGTATCCAACTCCCTCCTCTACGAGAACGTCAAGAAGATATTCCCCTGCTCATCCAACATTTTGTGGCACAGTCGGCACAAAGAAATCAAAAGAAAGCTCCACCTCTCTCACCTGAACTCAGCAAATATCTCGTAAGTTACGACTGGCCCGGAAATATTCGCGAACTACAGAATGAACTTGAAAAACTGATCATTCTCACCCCAGAAGGGGACACACTGGATGCAACTTTTCTTTCGGAACACATTCGGACACCTTCCTCACAGCACAAACCATATCAGCACAGACAAGCCGTCGAAGTAATCCCAGACCAAGGGATAGAGCCGATTTTACGTGGAGAGATTCGTCTGAAGGACTATGTTGCAGATATCGAAAAAAAAGTCATCGCAGAGGGGTTACAGACAACCCGCTGGAATAAAAGTGAACTGGCCAAAAGACTTGGCATCAGCCGTTCAAACCTCATTCAAAAAATTAGTAAGTACCGGTTAGACTAAATGCAATTCCACTCCTTTTTACGACTTGGCCTGTGGACAATAAGCACATGGATATACTCTTCAGCCCCTGTCCACGCAAAGTCCTGCCTATCACCTACACATCTTTCTAATAGCGCAAACTCACTTCCAAACCTCTGTACTTTTGGCTTTACCGCTCTTTCAACGGAAATAGACTCTGATTTTGCTCAAAGCCACTATCTCGCTCATAGCGGGCTTGAGCTAGACATCTTTTTCTTACCCGCCTTATCCACACACTTTCAAGGCTATTGGCAAAGTAACCTAGCAATACAAAGTAATCGATCCATTGCAAGGACCACTCAAATCCGGGAAGCCTATGCGCGCCTAGGAACAATGGGATTAAATCGTTTCAGCTTAGAAGCAGGGAAAATTCGAACACTATTCGGAGTGGAAGCCGACTGGTCCTTACCATACATCGACGAACGCAAAAATGTTTTACGCACCACCCCGTCCGGCAATGGTGCCAGGGTTGTCGTCGACAACCTAAGAAGCTTTCTCATGGAGATTTCACTGCTTAAATGCGACCCCCCTACACACGAAGGGAAGCTACCTGCTCCAGAGACAACAGGTATAGCCACCGAATCAAGCGAGCGCTCTCTCGCTACTTTAAGGCTCATGACAGATAGTGGATCCGAAACACTCAATCGTCTCTTCGCTTCCGCCATGAGCGATAATTATCACCGTCACCGTTATGGACTTGGAATCCTATCCGTACAACCCAACGGAACACAGACCATCGTAGAGTGGATCCGCCAGCAACAAACTCCCCACTTCGAACAAATTTGGGAAATCGAGTATTGGCAACCCCATTCGAGGCCACTTGCAACGCACGCTAAGTTTTCCGGTCACCACCGTATTAGCCGTACCTTTTCATTCGGGCAAGTTTATTTTCCCAGCCAATTTCAAGATCACCTGCAAACGGCTATGATTCTTTTCTTTCACCAAGATACAACGGGACAAAAAAAACATCGTTGGAGGTTTGTCGTTGAGCTCGCTGCGAAAATATAACTTACTCCTCAGCATGAGCATGGCCTCGACCTGCGCACAAGGGGCCTTACAAGCTGCTCCAAACAATAAATACGGTGTCCAGTATGAGTACAACCGCCAACCAAAGCAGGAACTACGCCCTGCAGCAGAAAGCACTTTTGGTGGCAATATTGAAGAGATTATTGGCTCTAGCTTCTTACAGGCAAACTTAAAGCGGGGAATCGTCGCCCTAGACCGATCCATGCACTCTTTGATGGAAAGTATTTTTTATTCTATTCTTGACCAAGACGGGCAGGCAAAAATCACTTCTCATAACTTCTTACAGTTCGGTACACGACGCAAAGTCTATCGTAGCCGCATCGGCAAATGGGTTGTGGCAGACCGCGTCTTTGTGGGACCGCGTACCAATAGACACCTTGGCTACATAGGGCCAACACGTATCTCCTTAACCTCCCCCAGGGAAATCACTTTTCCTGTAGGACTTGACGCCGAATCTATTCTCTCCTTTGTCGAAATCTATCCAAGCGATAGTGCACTCCCACTGGTGGATCGTATCACTACGAGCAAGTCCACCCAGCTGATTCGCAACTGGTTTGGCCTACTCCCCCTCATGGAAGCCGTGCTTCCTCTGATTTTCAATCCTGTAGAACTTTACGATCCTTTCCATTTAGCTGAAGTACCTTTTTTATACCCTGCCAAAGTAGAAAATTTCTCGACCATGCCTACTGGAAATATTCGCAGCACAAGTCTACACGGAGGCATCCGACTACCACTGTTACTCGACCTTTTTTCTGGTAAAGACTGGGAAGCACTCATTGCCAAATCTAACATCCAAGAAAATGGCTTAACTTCTGTTTTCTTCGAAGGAAGCTATTCCGTTCATGTACTTAAAGTTGCTGCAACCCGAGCTAAAATTGGAATTACTTGGTATCGCAGCAAAGGACTTGGTTTTGGCACACAATTAGCATCGACCCTATACCTGTTCGCCAACTCTATTCCCAAACTAAGTTGGAAAGGAGCCCCTGTCTACTTCATGCCAATTCGCGCCAATTGGAAATTCGAAAGTATCTTTGAAAAAAAGTTTATCGTCGATATCAATCTGGATCACGAAGAAGGCCGTCATTGCTACGAAAAAGCTACTCTAGGCGACTTGTCTACCGCGCACCCACAATCTCCCCACTGTACACTTTCGTATGATTTCGAATTTCAAGGAAGCCGCAAACGGGTCCGAGTACGCCAAAATATTTTACTTTCCCAAAGCGGTAATACTTCAACACGTAAGAATGGTATCGAAACCATACATACAACCGATCAAAACAAACAACAATATTCATATCGCTATGACTACCACAAACGTTTTCAAAACCAGCTATATGGATCTTGGGAAGAGAAGTACTCTACAAAAACGATTCAACCCAAATCAGAAGAAAGTAAGCCACCTACACTCCTTAACCCCACCGTAGAAATGCACTTACATATTGAAGACAAAGCACTATATGCCAACGAGCTCAAAGAAATCTTGAATAGTATACAAAATGCCATTCCCTTTGATTTAACACAATCCTTACCCTCTATACCTCTACGTAACGAAGAAGCACTGCTACAACAACAACAAAACTTCCAGTATCTTTCGGCTCGCGAACGTGGCCGGCAGTTTCACACTTTACCGCAAATGCTGGGACACTTTAGCCTAGATCTTATCTATCTACTCAACAAACAGATCTTGTCCAAGATACTACAAACTCCTTCTGAAGCAAGCTGGCAACAGCTCTTGCATAATTTTCCTGTGTACCAAACAGCAATTCCTAAACCGATGTTCAGTTCGATAGGGCATAAAATCTTAGCTTGGCCTGCATACGCAACGGGTCGTCTACTCGAATCCTTTTATCTGGACTCTGCATGGCTTAAAGCACCTTACAGGGCAACACAAAAGTATGACCACCTCGAAGCACTTAAGCACCATACCGAAGTAGCTTTAGAGCACGAAGAGTATGTCATCAACCTTGGTTCCCTCACTGAGTCTAGCAGCCCTCGCAAATGGATGGAGACACTGATTCATTGGGTAGGTTATGAAAATATGCCCGTTAAGTTGTTTCTCAATATTCAGCCCGCTCAAAAAACTTCCGTAGACACAAAACTATTGCTCGAAAAATACAAAGACCGTAGCTGGCAAACACATGCATACAAACAGACTTTAGAAGATGTTATCAAAGATCCATCCGCACTGTTTCACCCACAATCGGTCGGTGTCACCAGCCCACGGCCCCTCATTTATAAAATTAAACTTTATCTCATAGAGCAACATAAGCTCGTCATTGAGTTTTGGGTCGATCAGCTTTCCATAGGCTTACCCAGGCACAACAAACCACTCATGGCACATGTACAGCTAGAAAAAGATAGTTTATTTCGAGTAAGTCTAAACCGTGATATCCATGCTATCTACCAAGCAGAAGAGATATTTGACCTCACTCAGCAAGCCACCCACTACCGCATTCATCTTCCCTTTGAAAAGGACACCCTCCCTTCTCTAC
>JAPPOJ010000194.1 GCA_028817975.1 Zetaproteobacteria bacterium
ACACCTTTGCCTGAAGATTGTCTGCGTATTACCGTAATTTCTCCTGACATGGTGGCCTGCCAGCCCAAACTAGTGGAAATTTTGCCCCAGTTTTTTTCTTTTATTCAAGGCAGTGTCTTGGTGGCCCACAATGCTAGCTTTGATATGGGTTTTGTGCGCGAACAATCGAGTTTTTTAGGTTATGACTTTGATTGGCCTGCCATTTGTACTTTGAGGCTAGCGCGAGAATATTTAAGTGCATTGCCGCGTAAAAACCTGGATACCATCGCTGAACATTATGGACTGAGCTTCGAGGCGCGCCATAGGTCGATCGGTGACGTTAAAGTTACGGTTGCTGTGCTGGAAAATTTGTTACGTGCGGAAGCAGCTGACCTGGTGACTTGGAAGAACTTTAAGCCGTTCCGTGTCTAGGGGTGGTGTGCTTGTGCTCGCTTCAAATGTACCTCAAATTTAACGAGGAGAGAATCATGTGGTGGAATGGCCAACTGGTATTAAGGTTGTGGTGTGTGTTGTGGACGGTGAGTTTTGCTCCAGGTCTATCCGCTATGAGCCGCGACTTTCCGGAATCTCCTTGCTATCGCTATAGTTTTACCCCCTCACCTTTGCATATCAAGCAGTGTCGTAACGCTCTGGTGCATCGAGTGAGGTCTTTTTTTGATACCGAAGAGCATCAGCACTCCCGTTTGTACTGGGCGCAGGCTCCTCGCTCTGAAGCCCCTGAGTTTAATTTTATCCAATGCCGTTATGCTCGTAGTAGTGAAGTGATTAATTTTTGGCAACTGAGTGAGGAGTGTGCTGGTAACAGCACCTCAGTTCGTTTGTTAGAGCCAAGCGTCTATCATCGGCTTGGCAAACTGTGCTATGCTTTTTTTCCAGCCTATGTGACGGCCGCACGCGGAAAGTTTAAGCATCTTGGTTATACAGCGCTTGAAGTAGACTCCTACCTGCAGACGGTAATGCGTTCTTTCTAATATGATTTCAGGATTTAGTTACCCCTGATTAAGGGGTGATGCAGGACCCCTCTAAGCGTATGCGTTCTTTCCAGGAAAAAAAGCCAAGGTCGGTGGCGTAAAGGGTGGAGATGCCGATGATACGTCCAGCTGGGCATTTTGCCATCAGTTCTTGATAGCTGCGATCTACCCAATTGACATCTGTGAAGTCGGCGAAAATGATCTGTTCTTTGTGATCGACTTTTATGATTTTTCCCTTTGTTGCAGTGCTTTCGTCAAAACTACCCATATGGTTTTGATGAATGCTGTATGCACATGACTGTAACCATAAAGAGACTAAAAGTGTAAAGATGTGCCGCATGTGTGCTCCCTCAAAGATAAAAGTGCTGTTTACCCTCTCTTTTGTAAACAAAAACCACGTGCATCGACGGCATGTTTATGTACAAGTAAGTAGCTCGTCACGTAGTGCTTGGTTAAGATTCCACTTACTTTGCCAAAAGGGCATTGTTTTTTGAGGCTGGTGACTACATCGTTGACATACTCGTTATTGAAGCTGAAGCCGAGTACGATCCATTTTTTAGCTTCAGCCTGTACTTCTTGCTGGCGTTGTTTGGGAATTTGAGTGATGGATACGCTCCGTAAGCTGACACATTGGCTGGTGAGTAAAGTCGTCAGGATGAGTAGGGTGCAGCGTATGTGTTTCATGTAGGATTCCTTATCGTGCGGTTACAAGTTTCTGTGACCTTGTTAAAGAGGGAGGCAGTCTGCCTTGAGAGTGACAATTTCCCCACTTGCGACTCCATAGTCATTCAGCTCACGTATGGATAAAATGTTGGTAATATTGCCGTGAGGGCACTTGGCGATAAGCTTTTGTCTTAATCTGTCTGCGTAAGTTGCATTGTACACCGGGTTTCCTGTTTGTGGTCCCATTTGAAAGAGTGAAATGATTTCAGCGATTTCTTGGAACGCTCCTTTTTCTTTCTTGCCTTGTTGTGACCTGGATACAGAGTCTAGAAGTTGTGCGGAGGCTTCTAAGTCGATTCCTATTTCTGCAAGATTGACTTCGATTTTGCGTCCCGGGCGGGTATTATCGATATCGCCCACTTGAGCGTGGTGTACATAGGTGCATCCACTTGTAAAAAAGATCCAAAAAGATAGCCATCGGTAACTCTTGTAGCAAGCCATATTTACCTTCCTGCGGTGAATCACCGCAAAGCTCCATCCACCTACGTTTGACATTTTAGCATGCGTGATCTCATCTTTATATTTGTGGAGGAGCTTGCGCAGCAGTATGATAAACCGATTTGTGAAAAAGTGCATATATTTGAGTTTCATTATGGAGAAATGAGTTATGAAAATCGGCTCCTCTGTTTCGACCTCGAGTGACGTTTACGCCAAGAATTACGCCTTTAACCAGGCGCAACTGCAGGATCATGCCGAGCTGGTGGAGAAAATTTGTTTTGCGGGAGGTGAGGAAAAGAAAAAAAAACAACATGCACGTGGCAAGTTAACCGTACGTGAACGTATTGAAAAACTTTTGGACCCAGGCTCGGACTTTTTGGAGCTTTCTTCCTTAGCAGGCTATGAGCTTTATGACACTCCGGTGCCGTGTGGAGGGATTCTAACTGGTGTAGGGCAGGTGAGTGGTCGCTTATGTATGATTGTGGCTAATGATCCAACTGTGAAGGGGGGGACCTATTATCCCATTACGGTGAAAAAGCATTTGCGTGCTCAAGAAATTGCTGAAAAAAACCATTTACCTTGCCTGTACCTGGTGGATTCGGGAGGAGCTTTTTTGCCTATGCAGGATGAGGTTTTTCCTGACAAAGATGATTTTGGCCGTATTTTTTATAACCAGGCACGGATGAGTGCTAAAAAAATTCCCCAGATTGCTTCGGTACATGGATTTTGTACAGCAGGAGGTGCGTATATCCCTGCGATGTCCGATCAATCCATTATTGTGGAAGGAAATGGCACTATATTTTTGGCTGGGCCGCCCTTAGTGGAGGCGGCTACTGGAGAAGTTGTGAGTGCAGAGGATCTGGGGGGGGCCAGGGTTCACACGGAAAAGAGTGGTGTTGTGGACCACCTGGCACGTGATGATGCGCATGCGATGGCGATCATGCGTCAGGTGGTGCGTTATTTGGGTGTATCCAAAACGATGCCAGTGCGTAGTCAACAGCCACGTGAACCTTTATATGATGCTGAGGAGCTACTGGGGATTTTGCCGGATGATGTTTCTAAACCTTTTGAGATGCGTGAGATACTCGCGCGTATTCTGGACGGCAGTGAGTTATTTGAGTTTAAAAAAGACTATGGCACAACCTTGATCTGTGGCTTTGCTCATTTGGGTGGCTTTCCAGTGGGTGTGCTCGCGAATAATGGTGTGTTGTTTTCGGAAAGTGCGTTGAAGGGGACGCACTTTATCGAACTGTGTGTGCAAGAGAAGATTCCGTTGCTGTTCTTTCAAAACGTGACAGGCTTTATGGTGGGCTCGGAGTATGAACATGGAGGAATTGCCAAACATGGGGCGAAGCTCGTGCATGCTGTTGCCAATGCGAATGTGCCAAAGCTAACCCTTGTGGTTGGTGGGAGTTTTGGTGCGGGAAATTACGGGATGTGTGGGCGTGGATTTGACCCTAATTTTATGTTTATGTGGCCGACAAGCAAGATATCGGTGATGGGGGGGGCGCAAGCAGCTTTTGTATTAGTGATGGTCAAGCGTCAGCAGTTGGAGAAGCAGGGTAAACAAATGACATCGGAACTAGAGGCAGAGATTCGTCAACCCGTTGAAGCCAAGTACGCGCGTGAGGGACATGCGACCTACGCTTCTGCACGACTGTGGGATGACGGTATCTTGGACCCGAGAGACACGCGTCGTGTTTTGTCTCAAGCACTTGCTGCTTGCATGCATACGGTTAATTCCGAGACTCAGTTTGGTATTTTCCGTATGTAAAGAGTCCATCGGTACGCTTGTGTTTTTTCTTGTTCGTCTTTGTGACGAATCGGGTCCACTAAGTTAACATGAGGAACAGCAGTATGATCCACGTTCACTTCCTATCGGAAAGGCTGTTCTATGGAAACGATTCGGATTGGTAACGCAAGTGGATATTGGGGGGATGATCCGGATGCGCTGCGGCGCCAGGTGGAGGGAGGAGAGCTTGACTATGTCACGATGGACTTTCTGGCCGAAGTTACCATGTCCATTCTTAAAAAGCAGCAGCAAAAAAAGCCTCAGCTGGGGTATGCTGCTGATTTTGTCGATATGTTGGCTCCCGTAGCTGCAACCCTGATTGAAAAAAAAGTATGTGTGATTTCGAATGCTGGCGGGATGAACCCCCTGGGGTGTGCGCAAGCTGTGCATGAGATGGCTTTGCAGCAGGGGTTAAACCTACGGGTTGCAGTGGTACATGGAGATGACTTTCAAGACAAGGTGGGTGACTTAGTTGCTATGGGGAACCCTTTGCGCAATATGGATACAGGGGAAAGCGTTGTAGAGGTTTTGCCTTGTATCCAGTCCGCGAACGTTTATTTTGGTGCCCGAGCTGTGGTGAAGGCTTTGGAATCCTGTGATCCGCATGTTGTGATTACAGGTCGTGTAACGGATACAGGGATTACTCTGGCCCCGATGGTGCACCGCTTGGGCTGGTCCTGGCAAGATTGGGATAAGCTAGCCGCAGGGATCGTCGCTGGCCACTTGATTGAGTGTGGGTGTCAAGTGACGGGGGGTAACTTTACGGACTGGAAAAAGGTGCGCTCTTATGCAAATATGGGTTACCCGATTATAGAAATGAATGTGGAAGGTCGCTTTTGGGTGACAAAGCATCCCTCGACGGGTGGGCTTGTCAGTGTGGATACGGTGCGAGAGCAACTTTTTTATGAAATGGGGAATCCTGACGCGTACTTGACTCCAGATGTTACGGTGGACTTCAGCACGGTTTCGGTCAGGGAAGATGGTGTGGACCGGGTTTTGGTTGAGGGGGTCTCTGGAATGGAGCCGACACCGTTTTACAAGGTGTCGATGGCATATGAAGATGGTTATAAAATTCACTCTTCTATTTTGGTGAGTGGGCCACATGCAACAGAAAAGGCTCAAGCATTCGCGCAAATTTTTTGGCAACGTTGGTCGGTAGACTTACAAGAAACAGCGACGGAGTATCTTGGGTGGAATGCATGCCATGGGAGCTTAGTGCAAAATAGTTATTCGAGTGAGGTGGTGCTGCGTCTTAGCGCTCGTGACTCTAGTTTAGATAAGTTGAAACTGTTTAGCCGACAAGTGGCTAGCCTCATCTTGTCGGGGCCTCCGGGAGTGACGATTTTAAGCCCTACAGGCAAGCCGACAGCTGTTGTAAGCTATTGGCCAGCTTTGCTAGATAAGAGGCATGTGAAGCCTCAGGTAAGTTACATTGCTGACAGTACAGTGCATGTTGGTGAAGTTGAGGGAGCCACTCGCGGGCACTATGATCCGTATACGGTTGTAGAGCGAGCTACCTCTGCAGAAGTGCCGCAAACAGAGCTTCTCTCCCCAGGTGTGGAAGAGGGCCTCTTCTTACCTTTGGGCGCTCTTTGTTTGGCTCGTAGTGGGGATAAAGGGGATAGTGTCAATATTGGACTGCTTGCCAGGTGTGCGGATGCATACTCCTTTATTCGTGAAAGCATTACTGCAGCTTGGGTGAAGACTATCTTTCGTGACTTGTGTGATGGGAAAGTTACCCGTTATGAACTTACGCAGCTTAGGGGATTGAACTTTATTTTAGAGAATGCCTTGGGAGGTGGTGGAAGTTGTACTTTACAGGCGGATGCACAAGGTAAGACTTTTTCTCAAGCGATCTTATCGCAGCCAGTGGTCGTTTCACCTTTGTTGTATCAGCGTTATGTTGATTTTCAATCCGAGTTTGATGAGGGTGCTGGTCAGTAAGGAGTTGTGCATGGAAAACTACACAAGTATTCAGATTCGTAGGCATACTGCGGCAGCGATGTCAGGTATTGTCGATATTGTGCTGATGCGCCCAGAAAAAGCAAATGCACTGGACATGGTATTGATTGAAGAACTCACAGAATCTTTAAAGCACTTGCGTAGGAGCAATGGCATTCGTTTGCTGCAGTTGAAAGCAGTGGGAAAACATTTTTGTGCTGGAGCTGACTTAGAGTGGATGAAGCATTCGGTAGAGCTTTCCCAAGAAGAGAATCTGCATCAAACGCGTAAAATGGCACAGGCTTTTAAGTTACTATATGAGTTTCCTTGCCTTACCATTGCGTATCCTTTTGGAGGCATTTATGGGGGAGGGGTTGGCATTTGTGCTGCGTGTGACTTTGTAATTGCCCAACCTCAGGCGCGTTTTTGCTTGAGTGAGGTCAAGTTAGGCTTGATTCCAGCAGTGATTTTGCCCTATCTCCATCGGCGTATGGGGTTGCAAAAGTTACGTTATGCAGCACATGCTGCACAAATGTTGGATGCGGAGGAGGCTTTGTCTGTAGGCCTTGTGGATCATGTGCTCCAGGAGGATAAAGGTGGAGGTCAGTTGATGGATTTTGTCAAAGGCCTTTTGAGTGGAGGAACAGAAGCTCAGAGGGCGCTCAAAGCTTTAGAACAAAAAATATTTCCGATCGGGGCGGATTGTATGGAGCAGACATGTCAACAGATTGCGACTCTGCGTCAACAGTCTGAAGCTCAAGAAGGCTTACGAGCTTTTTTTGCAGGTGCAACACCGGCTTGGAAGAAACCACTGCCAAGCCTGACAGAGTTTGTAGGTCATGAAAACTGATACCTAAGTGGACAAATAGATATGAAACGAGTTTTTATTGCAAACCAGGGGGAGGTCTGCCGCCGGATCGCCATGTCTGTAGTGGATCTTGGCTTGGAAGCCGCTTGCCCGATTGCCCCAGACATTGGATTGCCGTCTTTTTTGTGCCCCTGGATCTCGGCAACAGCCGTATTGGAGCCTTATGAACCTTCTTCTTTCCTAGATATCGAGCGGATGGTCACCATGGCCGTAGATTTAGGCTGTGATGCTATTCATCCAGGGTTTGGCTTTCTTTCGGAGTCTCATGCATTTGCGACAGCCGTGCAAGAAAAGGGGTTATATTGGATAGGCCCTCCTCCAAGTGCCATGTTGCAGATGGCAGACAAGGCTTTGGCACGTCAAGTTGCTCAAAAAGCACAAGTTCCTTGTGTTCCAGGCTTACAAAGTATCTCTCACGTAGATCATTTGAGTGTGGCTAAGGTCCAAAGTTTTGCTCGACAGGTGGGTTACCCCATTCTTGTAAAAGCCGCCTTGGGGGGGGGCGGTAAAGGCATGCGTGTTATTCACAGGGAAGAGGAGATTGAAGAGGCCATGGAGCGAGCCTATTCGGAGGCTTGTGCAAGCTTCGGGAGTGGTGTGCTCCTTGTGGAGAAGTATGTAGTGTCTGCACGGCATATTGAAGTGCAGGTGCTTGCTGACTCTCAAGGGCAAGTATATATACTTGGGGATCGAGATTGCTCTTTGCAACGGCGTAATCAAAAGGTTGTCGAGGAAGCCCCGGCGCCCGGTTTGTCCTTGAAATTGCGTCAGCAGATGCAACGTGCTGCGGCTAGTTTGAGTCAGTCGGTGAATTATGTATCTGCTGGAACGGTGGAATTTATTCTTGATGTGAATGCATGTGCACGTGGTGAGGAACAGTTTTACTTTTTGGAGATGAATACACGTCTTCAGGTGGAGCACCCCGTTACAGAAGAAGTTTTTGGGGTGGATATTGTTGCAGAACAGATACGTATTGCTCAGGGTCAAGAAGTTTCGGAGCATGTGCGTGTTGCGTCTCCGCGTGGATGTGCTATCGAAGTGCGTATTTATGCTGAGAATGTCTTGCAAAACTATATGCCTTATCCAGGACCTGTGCTTGGGATGGAGCTTATAGATACTCCTTGGGTGCGTTGGGAATATGGGGTTTCTGCGGGGGGAGAAGTTTCTTCAAGATTTGACCCCATGATTGCAAAGTTAGTGGTGTGGGGACAAAGTAGGCAGGCGGCGATCCAGCGGGTTATCATGGCCTTGGACAAGAGCATGCTTGCTGCACCCGTGACTAACATTTCTTTTGTACGCGCTCTGATGCTTCTTCCTGAGTTTCAAGCCGTTGAGATGACGACGCGTACTTTGGAAGAGATGGCCGAAGACCTGTGTTCTAATATACGAGCTGGTATGTGCGTGCACCAGCAACAAGCAGAAGTTATGTTACAGCGTTTATATGACGCCAGGCATTTGTTGCTTTCCGCAACGGTGGCAGAGTCTGTTTCTGTGGATTGGACCACCGCGCTGCAAAGGTCAGCGTTTTTACAGGGGCTGCAAGGAGAAGTTAAGGACGTTGCAGGGCTTGATACAACTGATTTCCCTCCTACTCAACTCTATAAGATGAGCCAAGACCTCTATGTTGTGGGACGTTTGGTGAGCTGTGCAGGCTTTTATGCATTACGAAAACTTGCAATAGGGAAGGTTCAAATTTTTTGTCAGATTGCGGGCTATGGCTATTGGCAAGAATTCTCTGAAATAGACTCCTCTCTCGAAGAGGAGCACGATTCGCAGGGTGCCTTGACCACAGGGGCGGATCATGTGGTTGCACCTGTACCTGGCAAGATTGTGAGTTTGAAGGTGGAGGTTGGAGAGCAAGCCCCCCATGAAAGTTGTATTGCGGTGCTAGAGTCGATGAAGATGGAATTTGAAATCTTGGCACCTCGGGATGTGGTGATTGCTGGATGTTCTGTCCGTGTGGGGGAATTGGTAAAAAGTGGTAGTGTTATCTATACTTTTCAACCTACGTCAAGTTAAAAGGAGTTCAACTTGGATCATGTGACGAAGTTTACCAAAGAGTCCGGCTTAAAAGTGTTGGCTTTGGCTAGTTTGGATGCGTGCGAATACTCCCTTGTGTTACATCTCTTAAATACGGCAGCTTCTGGGCACGTACAGTGGATTACCACCATTGCGGAGTTGGCCTCACTGACGCGGCATCCCTTACACCAGATCGAGCAAGCTGTACAACATCTCGAATCTATAGGGATCTTAGAATGTCGTTTTAACGGTCACACCGGCCTTAAAGTTGATAGGGAATATGAGTCGATGCGGATTCGGTTTGAATTTGATACTTCTAAATGGAATATGCAAGATGCTGGTCAACCCATCACCAGCTATGATGCTATTATTTATCCCTTTGTGAAAGGTCTTAATACGCGTCACACACCTACTGAGCAAGCACCTCTGGAACTTTCGCTGATGGCCAAGGACGAGCAAGTTCCGAGTTGGGAGGAGGTCGTCCGTTTGTTTTCTCAGCGTGCAGGAGACAAAGCAGAAGATGATGAAAAATCCGCAGCTGACGGAGCAAAACTTTTGCTGCGGACACATCCTGAGGAACAAATCATGCTGTTGTTAGATTATTTTGGTGATCGTCTGCCTAGCTTGAGCTTGTTGGCTTCGAGTTGGGACCAGTTTGTGCACCAATATGAGGTGGAACATCTTAAAATAGACTTTTCGAATGCGCGTCAAAAACATGCGGATTTGGAAAAAAAGCTACGTCAAAATGCAAAAGAGTGGTTACAAGACTCTTTAGTGGAAGGTTATTCTTCCTTAGAAGTTGGCCTATTAAAACTATTGATTTCCCATAAGCGCCCTCGACGTCAGTTGTATTGGGCTTACCAGACCAAAGAACGTTATCCTCGTTTAAAGGACTTTTTTGAGCAAAATAAAGCCTATATGCTGGCGGTGACCTCAAAAGGGAATATTGTGAAAAAACAGCCCTAGAGTATAAGGTACGGATAGTGCTATATTTCCAGGCCTAGGCCAGCACTGCAGCTCATCTTAGGTAGCGAGGTGATCGGGGTTTGTGTGGAATAAGCACGCCCTGTGAGTGCAACGTGAGTGAAAAGAGGGATAGAGTGAGAAGTTGTTGGAGATGGACGGTAAGTGATTCCGACTTCCGTTTCGGCAAAGTGGATGTCAGGGATGGTGTATTGTTCCTCAGACAGTTGCTTGTCATCACTGTTAGCAATCACGTGCGCGTGTGGTTTGACGACGCCAAAGCCCAGCTTCGTAAATAGGTGATAGTTGTCTCCATGCAAAGTGTGGTGGAGTCCAAAACCTGAACTAAATAGATTTTTGTCCACTGTGGTCTGGAAGTTTACCTCCATTTGCTTTCTTACTTTATAGTTATAGCGTGGAATTTTTTCGTGGATGGTAGTGTTTTTTCCTTCCAGGTAGGTGGCGTAAAAAACCCAGGGTGCTTGTAGGTGTATACGCAACTCCGTGCCTGTGTTCGGCTGGTGTCGGGCGCGTTCAGATAAGTCGGTCCATATTGCAAGCTGTAAGGATGGTGTCTTGCTGAGTCCGAGAGGTATCAACAGCAAACTTGCAGTCGTCAAAGAGAGAGCTTTTCTAAGTGACATAATTTTTCCCCAAACATATATGGGCAGAGAACTTTGGCCAATGGGTTAAACTAAATTAGCAAAACCCCTATGGTGTGGCAAATTCTTTGTTTTCAGCAGCACAAGATCCCAAAAAAGGAGTGAAGTGTGACATACTCGCCTTGTGTGATACTCGTAGCAGAAGATTGTGAGGTTGATTTTCGTTTGTTGCAGCAGGCGTTACAGGAAGCAATGAAGAGCTTCGAGAGACCTGTTGCTTTACATAGGTGTACGATGGGTGATGAAGTATTGCCGTATTTAGATCGGTCACAGCCACCAGGTGCGATTCTTCTTGACTTGGATCTTCCGCGAATTTCAGGGTATGTTCTTTTGCAGAAAATTATCGCGCATTCTGAGTACAGGAACATTCCTGCTTATATCCTCTCAAGCCTACCTCAGCACCCTTTTGTGAACGGTTTGATCCAACAAGGCGCTGCAGGAATCCTCGACAAGAGATCTTTTGCTCAAGTAAGTCTAAAGGCCATGCTGTCTTCTGTGATGGGAATGTGTGATGGAGGGTATTGTGGGAAGGTGTCATCCCATATCGGAAAGGACGGAGAGTAGGTCTTCCTTGTTGAGTTTTGCTGCTTCGGCTGTATTGTTTGTGAGTGCACTTGCTAAGTATCTTTTCTGTTCGGCGAGCTGAACCATTTTTTCTTCCACAGTACCTTTTGCAATAAACCGAGTGACCATGACTGTTTTATCTTGACCAATACGGTGGGCACGGTCGGCGGCCTGGTTTTCTGCTGCTGGGTTCCACCAGGGGTCCATGATGTAGACATTCTCTGCTGCTGTCAAGTTCAGCCCTGTTCCAGCAGCCTTGAGTGAGAGTAGCATGCATGAGACTTGCGGGTCAGACTGGAATTGGTCAACCTCGTTGCCACGGTCTTTGGTAGAGCCATCTATGCGGCGGTACAAGATGTTACGCTCCTGCAGTTGAGTGCCAATGAGATCTAAAAAAGTTGTCCACTGGGAAAAGATGAGTGACTTCTGGCCGTGTGCTAGGTTAGCTTGGAGCATGTCGAGTAAAATCTCGATCTTTGTCGAAGTATGTCCATTTGCTGTGAAGCTTCCAGGAAGCAGCCTGGGGTGGCAAGCAGCCTGACGCAAGCGTAGCAGCAACTCAAATATCTTCATTTGTCCGGCTTGGCCTTGAGACTGGTAAATTTGTTGTTGGGTACTCAAAGAGAGTGCAGCATAGAGGTGTTGTTCCTTTTCTGAAAGTTCGCAAAGAATATTTTGTTCGATCTTTTCAGGTAGGTCTTGCGCTACTTTATCTTTAGTGCGACGAAGTATGAAAGGTTCGATCTTCCGGCGCATGGAGTTTAGTTCTTCTTTGGGTGCGCCGCTCTGAGTTATGGGCGACGTAAGGTGAAGTCCAGGAATGATAAAGCGAAAGATGTTTACCAAGTCTTCGGGACTATTTTCGACAGGGGTACCTGTGAGGGCTAACTTAAACTTTGCCTGGAGTTGCAGCACTGCTTGATGCACTAAGCTGGTGCGATTTTTAATGGTCTGAGCTTCGTCGAGTATAACGGCTGCAAAGGCTTGATCAGAGAAGTGTTGAATATCTGCGCGTAGTGTTTGATAAGAAGTGAGTAATACTGCATTAGGGATCTTCTGGAAGGTCTCTAGATTACGTGTGTGCCCATGGTAAATATATGTATTGAGATCTGGACGAAACTTTTCGATTTCATGGGCCCAATTTTGGATGAGGGAGCGGGGCACAACAACTAGACTTTGATGTGTCAGAGTCGAGCATGCTTGTAATGTTTTCCCTAAACCCATATCGTCGGCAAGTAAGCCACCGAGCTGAAAGTGTTGCAGCTTTTGTAGCCATAATACGCCTTCTTTTTGGTAAGGGCGTAGTTTAGCTTGGAGCTGTTGCGGTACTTGGGGGGAGTAGTTGTCGTAGCCATTTAGGGTAAATGTTGTTCGTGTTTGCTTATCGAGAGTGTTTTCCTGCAGAGCATAGGTATACTGTAATGCTTTGCGTGTGGATGCATTTGGCTTACGTTCGAGCATTTCCTCTAGGATCGGACGATATCTTTCGAGCCATATTGCGGGTAGCTTGGCCCACTTGCCATTAGGCATGGACAGTAGCCCTCGTGTTGCATCCCACCCTTGTAGAGACTCTGTTAGCTCGAATTCACAGGTTGTGAGCGCTGAGGAGGAGCTAGCCTTTCCTGCAAGCCTGCAGCCATTTTCGTGGAAGATTAACTGAGGGTCTTGCAGCTCTGTGGGATGTCGTAGGCTTTCGATGGATGACAGTCCGCTCCCTAAGAGCACCATTTGAGGTCGAAAAAAATCATGTCTATGTTGTAAAATTTCGCGTGTGCTGAAATCACGAGGTTCCTTGAATGGCCAGTTGGGAAAAAGGTTGTTCCACCTTTTGGGGATATTCTCCTCGGCGCGAGTATTGCGGTGAGGAATCCGCTGGTGAAGGGGGATGAGGCGGTTATTGTGTACCCGTGCGATAGCGGGGTTGCCGTAAGTGATACATGGGGTAAGACGAAAGCTTTTTTCTCCGTGGAGCATTTCGACGTAAATACCTGGTCTTACTGCAACTGTATAAAGCTGAGGCAGGTTTTTGCCAGCATAGTCGACTTCGGTGTACTCTCTTATTTTTTTGAGCCACTTTGAGATATAACTCAGAGCATCTTCGCGTCCAAGATGTTGTCCTTTGCTGTGCAGGCTTGCTGGACTCAGCCCAACGGACTTTGGAGGAAGCTTGCGATAGCCCGTTAGCTTACCTCCCATCCAACATGCCCCATCGCATATTTCTTGCTCAAGTTGTGGGTGTGGCACGATCTGTATGATAATACCTGGCCCATAATCTCGAATTTTGAGGCATTCAAACTTGCGTTCTTCATGCAGTTGAACGGCTCGGCCTTGCCAGCTTAGGTGCGATGTCTGAGAGAGAAGTGGAATGGCTTTAGAAAGAGTCAGGGGATCAAGAGGGGTCTCTTGAGCTGTCGTTGTATTTTTGAGGAGTTGGTCAACCTCCCAGTCGGCTTGGTCTACGGAAATAGTCCCGGGGAAAGGGAGTTTTTTACGTCCGGAGGTGTAGGACCCAATGGAGCCGAGAATTTGCTGTGTTTTTGTTCCTTCATGGTCGCGCCAGTAGCGCTCTAACCATACGCCATGTTGAGAGTGGTGAAAGCGATATTCAATATTTGTAAATAACCGATCGCTCTGGGGAGTGGATTCTGTTGTGGCAAACTTTTGGTGGTGTTCTGCAATGGCACTGGCAATCACATGTGCACATGGATCTTCATCCGAGTGACATGAACAGTTCCAATCCTCTTCTTGGAGATGCAACTCTGCTTGGTACGTGACACAGTTTTTAGGGTCGGTTACATGATATACACTTTGCTTTTTTTGTACACAATGCTCGCGTGCCAGTCCAACTCCTTTTGACCAGGTAGATGTATCGGCTCCGTCGCGTAGGAGTGCTAAGAACGCTTTCATGGGTCATGGCTCTCAAATAGATGGGTGTAGATTTGGTCTGCAACTTCAAAAAAAGGCTTCGCCTGTTGTCTAAAGCGTTGAGTTGCAATGGGCTTGCCACTGTCTGCGCCCAGTCGAATGGTGGAATTGAGAGGGATTTGTCCTAGAAGGCGTAGGTCTCCATGGGCAGCTAGTTCCTCCCCTCCTCCTTGCCCAAAGATCGCGTCTTCATGCCCACACGAGGGACATTGATAGTAGGCCATATTTTCCACAACTCCGAGAATAGAAACGTCCATTGCTTTGAACATATTTTGTGCACGGTAGGCATCTGCAAGAGCGACATTTTGTGGGGTCGTGACAATGATAGCCTGGTCGATATTAAGTTGCTCGATCATGGTAAGTTGGATATCCCCAGTGCCTGGGGGAAGGTCAAGAATGAGAATGTCTGTATCTGTCCAGTCGACTTCAAAGCACAGTTGTTTAAAGCCCTGGCTGACAAGGGGTCCCCTCCAGACCACAGGCTCGTGTTCCTCCGCGAGAAAGCCAAAGGACATAACCTTGACCCCATGACGGCTTGCAGGTGTGATTTTTCCACTCGTATTGACTTGTACAGGTCCTTTTATGCCTAACATGGTTGGGCATGAAGGACCATAGATGTCAGCATCTAAAATACCGATCTTTTTTCCACTACGTGCAGCAAGAGAAATAGCTAAGTTGGTGGACACGGTTGACTTACCAACACCACCTTTGCCTGAGGCAACCGCCAAGATCTTGTCAACACCGGGGATGTTTTGTGGGTTGCGCCCCACGCCGAAAACGTTTTTTGTCCGAGTACCTGTATTTTCAGGTGCTGCTCTTTTGGTTAATCTCGCTTGGCTCTGGAAATAAACTTGAATATGGGTATCGTGGTCTGGAGATTTCAAGTTTCGGAGCAACTCCTGCTCTGCGTTGATTTTGTCCTGTAGTTTGGCGCCCTTTGAAAACACTTCGACCGCATACGTTTTACGTTCTTGTTGGTACGAAACCTTTTCAAGTTTAAATAGTTGGCCAAGATTAAGCTCATTAATTAGCGTGCTTGCCTTATTGGAAATATCCTTACACAACTCATTTTGATCCGAGTGGAGTTCACTCATATCTTAAGCCTCATAAAAAATCCGTCCACTTCCGTTTCCGAGCCAGGATCTTACCTTTGAATCAGGTGTGCGTCAATACACCAACATTTACTGAACATGATCTTAGCTCCTTTTTCGCGTTTTTTGCAACACTTATGATATAATCGGCTCCCTATTTGGTTTTTACATTCCTGTGATGCAGTCACCTTTCTTGTCTCCTGCTTGGTGATCTATGTGAGGCGGGGTGTATTCGTTAGAGTGAGTAGGCTATGATAGCTCAAATACAGTGACAGGCATATCTATGGTAGAGTTTAAAACCGTTGCACGTAACCGGCGTGCTAAATTTGAATACGACTTAAGTGAAGGGCTGGAAGCGGGTATCGAGCTTGTTGGTACTGAGGTGAAGTCGGTGCGCGCGGGCAAGGTTTCTCTAGCTGAGGCTTGGGTCATGATTACGGATGCAGGTGAAGCCATTTTGAAGCAAGCGCGTATTGAGAACTATGAGTTTGGCAATCGGTTTAATCATGATCCTCTTAGGGAACGGCGTTTGCTGTTGCATCGCAAGCAGATTGTGCACCTGGGGCGTAAGTGTGCTGCAGAAGGGTATTCGATTGTACCGACACAGATGTATTTGAAGGGCGGGCGCGTTAAAGTCACCATTGCCCTGGGTAAGGGAAAAAAGCTGCACGATAAGCGGGAAGCGATTAAGAGAAGAGATGCGGATCGCAGTGCACAAGAAGCCATGAAGCGTGCCCAGCGACACAAGTAACCTTTTTATTCGAGGTAAGTTGTGGGGTCCTCTATGCCTGCTTTGGCAAAAGCCTCTTTACGGCTTGAGCAACTCCCACATCTCCCGCAGTGTACTTCTCCCCCCTGGTAGCACGTCCAGGTTTGGTCGAACGCTAGCCCCAGCTCTTTGCCTCGTTTGCATATCATGGCTTTGCTCCAATGTGTAAAAGGAGCGATCACTTTAACCCGTTGATAAGTCCCATGAAAGGCCGCGAGCTGCATCGCTGCGATCCACTCTGGAGTGGTGTCGGGGTACATAGCGTGGTCGTCGGCATGATTCGCGATAGCGATGTTTTGCGCGCCTATGCTCTCGGCGTAGCCGATGGCAATGCTGAGGAATATTGTGTTTCTACCCGGGACGACCGTTTGTCGCATGGACGCGTCGGAATAATGCCCCACGGGCAGCTCTGGACCTGACTTTAAGAGCGCGGACTTGTAAAGCTTGTCTACAAAGTTAAGGTCAATTTCTTGGTAGAGAACTCCCGCGTTTTTGGCGAAGGCAGCTGCTCTTTGCCGTTCTGCTGTGTTGTGCAGAGAGCCGTAGGATATATTGAGGGCATGTACAGTGTGACCCAGGTCTTGTAGGTGTGTGAGCAATACACTGGAGTCAAGGCCGCCACTGAAGCAGAGCACGGTTGTTTGTTGATCTGGAGTCACGTTTTCTTTCCTGAGGGTAATTGTCTAACATTTATCGTGTCAAGAATGCCGGTTTATGGGGCGCCGGATCATCAGAGAAGGAAAGCGCCATAGATTGCACTATCGAGTTCGCACCTGTTAGCCTTAGCCTGTTAGTAGCCGAGGAGTTTATAAGTTTTAATTTTTTTTCGCAAGGTATTTCTATTTATCCCAAGGATTCTAGCAGCTTGAAGTTGGTTCCCCCCGGTGCGCTTAAGAATTTCTTCGAGTAAAGGCTTTTCAGCTTTGGACATGATAAGCCCATGGACGTTTTCAGGGTAGTACGGTGCAATCTGATCGATGAATCGAGATATTTTGACGGCGATAATTTCGTCCAGTGAGTATTGGTCGAGCAAGCTAGCGTTTGGTTTGCTCATACTTTTAGTCTTGTGGCTCTCACCCTGAGCGGTGACCATTGTAATCGGCTTCTTTGAAGCTTGACTGTTCATTTGGAACTCTTCTTGCACCGCTTTCCCTTTTACAGAAGCCCCCACCCCAAACCAATACCATTTTGCATATTTGCAAGATGCATGTCTACCCTGGAGGAATATCAGTATCTTGTGGGGTTAAGAATAGTGTACTCTCATAAAACCCAAAACCGCGAAATTATATATGATAAAAATAGCAAAATCCACAACTATTTTAAGGCCCTGTAGTGGGTAGAAACAAAATTTTTGCTCCCCCCTTGCCATGCTTGTTTTAGAATTTATGTTTGGCTTTGGGTTGTATAGAAGCTTCTTTCGTAAAGAAATCTAAATAAACCCGGTATATTGGGTAAAAATCGTTCTGAAGCTTTTCTTCGTTCCTCTTGAAAAAGAAAAGCTTTAGCTTGTGTATATTGTAA
>JAPPOJ010000253.1 GCA_028817975.1 Zetaproteobacteria bacterium
ATATACAACATTATTGCAATGGTTGAAAGACCAAAAATCAAGATTTCACAAGGCTTTTCACAACAAAAAATCCGCACAAGGAAAGAAAATTCCCATCCGTGCAGAACTTCTATGCAGACGAGCTTGTACAACAAAAAAAGGGCGAGCGCTAGAATCACTACTGATTGAGGAAGGAGATGATCTTGTCCCGGTCGGCTGTGGAGAGAGTGGCCGAACTACTCGTGGGCGGCATAATCGAACCAATGCCTTGAATACGGTTGGATACGGCCGTTTTGTTGGAGACCACATTGGATTCATTGCCCACGTAGGTGGTCAGGCTTGAGTTACTCGACTCATGACACGAGCCGCCTGCAGCACACGAGCTGGCAATAATCGGAGCAATATCCCCCGACCAGGTATAACTCGTCGATGTCTCACTGGTGGAGGAATCTTCGTCACTCCCACATGCCCCCAACAAGACGATCGCAGTTACCGAGACCAGCCACTGGATGGCTTTCACCTGCACACTCCACTTTGAAACGACTCTCTGCGATACAAACATCTGGTACCCCTTTAAAAAACGGTGCTCAAAAAAGCTTTCTGAACTCTTCTCGGTTCTTTTCTGCCAGATGTCTTGGGCAACTTTTGCCGAACAAAGACCTCGCTCCCATGACTATGGGGGAGGATAGGGCAGCTATTCAAGTTTTTGGATCGTGAACAGGTTCGATGCTTTCGCGCCCACAGGAGACAAGGATACCGTAACAAAGACAATGCTATCGCCTAAGTTAAGGTAACTTTCTCTTTTGAGACGTTCGCTTACGACGGGGAGCACATCATCTATGTTGGGGGCGCCCTCCATCAGAAGGGGAATCACCCCACGTACGAGGCGGAGCTGACGCACCACCATAGCAGAAAACGTCACCGCATAGATCGGCATCTCTGGGTGAAAGCTTGCCAGCCTGAGGGCTGTATTCCCCGCATGAGTGATACACACCACTGCTTTCGCACCGACTCGTTTGGCTGTATGAAAGGCATGGTAGGCTACCGCATCAAACTCATTGGTAATGACAAAAGCTTCGCGACTCCAGTTGGGCTCCTGATGGGCAAAGTGATTCTCCACATCATCGATCACCTCATGCGTAAGCTCTAAAGCACGCTTTTGATGCACCCCTTGGGTGATGTCTTGGGAGAGCACCACCGCATCCGTACCATCCATAATGGCATTGGCTACATCAGAGACTTCCGCTCGCGTAGGAGTGGCATTCACGCGCATCGAGGCTAACATTTCACTCGCAATATACACCGACTTGGCCTGCTCATCACAGAGCTTCATCACTTCCTTACAAATCATCGGCACCGTGGAAGGCTCCACCGTCAACGCCAACTCGTGACGCGAAATAAGCACACCATCACACACTTCCACCAACTCTTTAGCCCGCTCCCACGCTTCCACATGATCCAAGCGGATAATCACCCGTGTACGCGAGCCTTTCTGCGCACTGAGCTTTTTCTTGGCCAAGGCCAGCTCTCGGGTGGCAATCCGCCCCGGTAGAATGACATAATCCACACCCAGCTGCTGGAGTTGCCCTAAATCAATATAAGAGTGATCAAAAATCGAAGGAATCTGACGCGTGGCTGGAACCTGCATGTCACACTGTAAGGACACATGGCCCCCCTTGACCACGTGCAACTTCACGTTAGAGTCGGTGACGGTCTGCACGCGACAAATAATATCACCATGGTTAAAGAAAACACTCGCATCCTGTGCAAACAAGCTCGTGAGGGGCTCCTCCGACTCTAACAAGATCGCCTGCTTGCCCGGCTTATCCACCAAGCCTAACTCAAACTCATCGCCATAGGCAAAGTCCATACTGTCCGCATCCGCCTGCGGGCCGAAGCGTACCACTTTAGCGCGTTCGATCGAACCAAGGTCAATCATCAGGGTGAAGCGACGCGAATCACACTCTAAAAACTTGCGATTGCACTCTTGCAAAAACTGTACGATGTTTTCAAAACAGCCAGGGCGATACATAATCCGTAAGGCATCATACGCACACTGCTCCACCGAGGCCCCGAGTTCTTCGCAAGATAAGCTATGGCTGTCGACACTCCAAATTACCTTCGTTCGCCGCAACTCCTGATCCATCACTGATTGCCCCCCAATATAGATGTAAGCCATGACTCCACGTCTTTAGGCTGAGATCGATTCTCCCATGCGCACAGGGTAAGGTTGCTGGAACTCTTGCCAAGTCAAATTTACGTCCGGCTCCGATCTTTCAAACACCGTCACCACCGTCGATCCCAACGCAAAAACCCCTAACTCATCACCCGTTTTTACTTCGACCCCCAGTAGTTTACTCGTAGTCGTGCCCGCTAGGCTACAGGCTTTTGCTTCAATCTCCATAGTGGGCCAAAAGCGCGACTGAATCTTGCCCACATTCAAGGCGGCGACCATCACCACATAAGCTTTAAGGTGAGGGGACATCTCGATTTCAAATACCGCTCGCTCATTCTTTACAAACAGCCCGGGCACCAGGCTAACAAACTTTTGGTTGACCGGCCATCTTTCTCCAGGGATATAGCGTACTCGCTGGAGTTTACCGGTCACCGGACTATGAACCCGATGGTAATTGTGAGGAGCCAGGTACACCGTGAATTGCCAAAAGAATTCGGCTTTGCTCGGGGCATGCAGGCGGTTCTCCGCAGCAAAACACAGCTCGTTTAAAGAGTAGGTCAAGCCTTTGACCTGAGTCGCTTGCCCCGCCCCCACAGCTTCCGCTAAGGTCAGCTGGCCATCTGCAGGAGCACAAACCCCTTCCCCAACCGGGCGCGCCCCTTCACGCAGTTTGCGCGTAAAGACATCCTGTATCGATTGCATTTTCTTCAGAGGCTTGTCCGACTCGATCATGTCAATCCCAGCAAACTTAACAAACAGCCTCAAAATGAGAGTAGATAAAGGGGCCATAAAACGTATCTCGCACAGGAATCCCACAATGCGGCTTAAAACAGCCCGTGGTATATAAAAGATCCAGTTTTTCATTACTCTCCAATCATTACGTGAAGACACAGCCCCTCTCCACCCGCATGAATGTAGAGAAACCGGCTAAAAATCCATTTATAGCGAAAAACCTGCCAACAATGCAAATGTATAGCCCGAAAACTTACGCGATTTGGTACCACGCCACTGAGCCACTTCCAAACGATAACAACGCTCCTCGGCTTGCCAATCCAGGCCTAACTTAAATCCCCCACTGATTTCTGTTTCATGACGCCGATCCCGACGATGGATCTGCCGATTTCCAAGGGTGGGATACAAAATCCCCCACTCAAATCCCGCCGAAACTCGCCAATCGGCGTACAAACGCCTATAGAAATTGGTTTCTTGACTGAGAGTCAGAATATGCAAGCTCGCCCCTTCCCAGTCCTTGGGACGAAAATGCTTGAGTTCAAAACGCAACCCAGACGAGAGTTGTGGCTCGACGAAATGCCGTAACCCAAGCAACAGAGTTGGCTCACCCGGCTGCCATTGCGTTCGCGAACGCTCGATCGGATTGTGTAAGGCCACTCCCCACTCCACCTGACTGGTTTTTAAAGGAGTCTTGACCGCCGCCTGCACCAGCTGGCAGCCAAGCCATAGCCACACAGCAAACATTTGTCGCTTCATCTTTTTCGTACCACCTTTTTCACCCAGGTAAAGTTATGTTTCACCTGGCAGCTTACCTTTCCTAAACAGCCATGTCATCTACACACCTCGCATCCTGGCGTTTTCGCTTAAGCCACACTATCCACCGTGGCTAAGATCCGTGCATCGATGTGATACGCACGTAGTCTGGCCATGCCTTTGCAACTCACTTCCTTGCTGTAGCCCTTGGTGCTGCGTTGCAAAAAGCCCAGCTGGTGCAACAACGCCAAGCCTTTGCGCCATGACACGCCCTTGCAGATCT
>JAPPOJ010000018.1 GCA_028817975.1 Zetaproteobacteria bacterium
TTTTCCGACCATCAGATCGGTGGCTTATATTGCTTAGTGACTGTGGGCTGCGCGGTGTGCATTCCTATCGTCGGCAGCTGGATCGACAAGGTCAACCTCAGAAACTATGCTGGGGGTGTCCTGATCGTGTTATGCGGAGCCGTGATGACCCTCTCTTTCCTTCCTCCTTTATGGCTGTTCTTACCTGCATTTTTTCTCACCCGCTTTTGCGGACAAGGACTTTTCTCTCACATTGCCTCTACCGCCACCGCGCGTTATTTTGTCACCCGCAGAGGTCGCGCGCTGAGCATCGTGGTCATGGGCTTACCTCTTGCAGAGTCTCTAGTACCTCTGCTGTTTATCGCCATTTCGCAAATATACTCCTGGCAAACTGCTCTCCGTGCTCTGGTAGGTCTCACCCTCGGCGGCCTCGCCGCGGCTCACTTATATGCTCCTGCCCATACCCATCGTTTCTTTCAGCCAGCCCAGGATACTGTTCACAATCCACAAACCTCCCTAGGCTACCGAGAATTATTACGGACACGACTATTTTGGACACTTAGCATCCAATTTTGGGTTCCTGCCATGCTCATCACCGGCCTCTACTTCCATAAGATCAGTGTGGGAGAAGCCAAGCATTGGAGTCAAATGTTACTCGCATCCGCTTTAACGGCAGCTGCCATCGGACGGATCGGGGCCACCCTCATCATGGGGCAGCTGATTGACCGCTTTAGTGCCTGCCAATGTATCAAGTTCATGCTCCTCCCCATGCATGGCGCTATCCTATGCCTCCTGCTCGCCGAAGGAGACTGGAGCGCATATCTCTACATGACCCTTACAGGAGTGGCCGCAGGAGTTGCTGGAACACTCTACTCCGCTCTCTGGGCAGAAGTGTATGGTACGCAGAATCTCGGACAGATCAAGTCTGTACACCAGCAGTTTGTGATCCTCTCCACTGCATTCGCTCCCCCGATTCTGGGCAGCCTTTTTGATCACCAGGTAACCCTGTCCACCCAGTTAATAGGCATGCTGTGCTTCTCTTTGTCCATTCACACACTCGTGATGACTTCGAGGACACGTAGCCACCTCAACAACATCCGTCAAGCAGAGCCCAAGGGGGCTTAAATTTTTTATTTTTTCTCGCATCAAAGTGTTGACAGGATACCGGGATCTTTGGTATATTTCTTTCCAGTGGCGAGCTTAGCCTTGTCACTTGCGGGGGAGTAGTTAAGTTGGTTATAACGCCGGCCTGTCACGCCGGAGGCCGCGGGTTCAAGTCCCGTCTCTCCCGCCATTTTTTCCTTTTAAAATCAATACCTTACAATAATTGATTTCCCAAAACGGACAGAAAAAAGACAGTTATACAATTTGATAAGCTATATGCATTGAGCCGCGAAGCTTTCAAAGTTAAGTATCTCTGTCTTTCCCATCATATGGGCTTCGGACAAATGGCTGTATCTTTCCGTCATTTGAATCGTTGAATGTCCTAACAGCTCCTTCAACTCGTAGAGATTGCCACCTGACATAGCATACCCTGAAGCAAAGGTATGACGTAGGTCATGGAAGCGTACCGATGGCACACCAGCCATTTGGGTCCACCTGCGGGTGATTCGGTCCGCATGCTCGAAGTCAAAACCATTCACCACCCACTCTGAGCCGCTCCTAGCCTTCTCTCGGGCCAAAATGCCCATTAAAGAGGAATAAATAGGGACACACCTTGTTCTGTTGCTCTTAGGGGCTTTCAGCCTCTTAGAGACAAAACAGTAAGAATATCTGACCTCGATCAATCTTTTGCCAAAGTCCACACAGTTCCACTTTAAGGCCCGCATTTCACCTCTTCTCAAGCCACAATAAACAGCAAGGGAATAAACCAGGGAATATTCCGGCTTGTTTTCGCGTAAGTATTTGAGAAAACGAGAAACTTCATGGCTTACGAGGAAGCTGGTTTGCAAAGGTGGCAATTTCAAAGGACGGATGCTTTGGGCAGGGTTTTTAGCTAAAAACTCTAACCTTATGGCATCATTAAAGATTTTCTTAAAGAGTCCCAGACAGTTGTTACAAGTCTTGGGTGACAATCTTTTTTCCTTTGATAGAGCACTGAGCCATAATTCCACGTCGTAAGTCCTTATTCTTCCTAAGTGAAGGTGACCAAAAGCAGGTAGAATGTGGTTACGCAAAATCCCCTTATCACTTTGAATGGAAGAAGCACTTTTATTCAGTTCCGCATAGTCTGTGAGCCATTGGTCCACAAAGCCACTTAGTAGGGTGCGGCTTCTTGCCGTAATAGCCTGGCCGTCTGTGCTGAGATGGAGCCGTTGTTCGCGCTCCCAAGCTGCTGCATCGGCCTTACGTTCAAAGTTTTTGGAAATTTGCTTACTCTGACTGATGGTGACAATTGCTTTGTAACGGTTTTTACCGGATTTCAGTTTGACAAGTCTTATGGACATAGGTTCTCCTTCCATAAACGAAAGCAGCTATGCCTAATTTCCCGTAATATATGTCAAAGAGCCTTGAGTCTTGTACCAAAATGAGGGAAAAAAATCGAGGCAATTATTAAAAAATTGTTAATCTGGGCTATCCAATCAGATACACGTCATTATCATTTCATTCTTGAGAATCGTTGAGTGTGCTTCCAAGCTGACAATTCACGGGAGCAGAATCTCCATTCACTTGCAATCCGATAAGCCGGAATGACTCCCTCAGCAGCCCACTTGCGGATGGTTCTTTCTGCTAGCTTTAAGTACTTGGCCACCTCTGCCACTGTCCATAAAGGTTGGTCCATTCCATCCATGATGTCCTCCAAATAATGAAAAAGGGTTATTTGAAAAAATCGCTTTCGCACTCGATTCTGAGGCTGCGTTTTAAATTGGATTTCGAGATGATCCTGGCTTGAGTTTGTTTGATGATACCGTTTGCGTTGAGTTGGTGGCTATACGACTTGTGGTTCTCCTGCCCAGCATTGAGCCTAAACGGCGAGCAGCAGAAGAAGAGAAACGAATAAATATAGAACTTGGTGAAGGTGGTATAGAAGGTTGTGTACTACCAGATGATGAGTGCATAAGTCCAGTCTCCAGAGTGTCGAGGATGCTGTGGAATAAAAACTTAAAAATGGGCCGATATAGCATTCAGTCAGAATTTGAGTGAATAAGAAAAGATATAAAAAGCAATGGTTTAAGTCGTTATGATAAAACCGGTAGAAATGGGTTATCGATGCTTTAGCGATGGCCTCAGCGGTGCACCAGACCTGTATCTGTGCTGATTGTGTTTTGAACTTTAGGTGTTTCTCTTTGCTTTAGATCTGGCTTCAGCAACATAAAAAACCTTGCACCTTTCCCACTGAAAAGTGGTTTCAAATATTACGACGAGTTGATCTTTGGATTTACCATGTTTTGTACTTTTCATCTTTCGTGTTTGCGTTCAAACTCAGAGTATCCGATACCATTGGTATCTAAACAGTCTCCATTGGTTTGAGGGCAAGGTGTCTTATGACACTGATCTTTGTTGTTTGGATATTGGCTAGTGGGTGTCTCCTTGCATTGTTAAAAATGGTGGGCTGCAATGTTATAAGAGAGCTGGCCTTCTCTATTCGTTCACACTTTCCCCTCACTTACGGAAACTGGCTTTTTTTAGGGTGTCCACCTAATGAAATTAACGAGTTAAATTTTTAGAGTAGAAGTTGTACAGTAGGTAACTGTAAATTTGAAAAGTTAAGAAGCTGTGTGAATGTGAGTGATAGCTCTGCACCTTGCAAGCAAAACAGTGAACCGTGTCTAGAGTTGCAGTGATTTACTCAATTACTGTTGAGCTTTCAGAGTAGTTTGCAAAAATTTCATCTCATTTTTTATGAATTAGAGTCTTCTTTGATACGGGGCTTGCTATAAGGGCAAAAGGGAGAGAAGTAGCGATATATAGAGGTAGAGCTTCACTTCAAGTG
>JAPPOJ010000256.1 GCA_028817975.1 Zetaproteobacteria bacterium
TAGGCGAACAACGATTATTCTTACTGTCATAGTTGCCCCCAATAGGCATTCCTATATCCCACTCACTTTTCCCTGCTTCATAGGCAGTGTAGTAGGTATAGTACGGATGCTCGACACACAACTGCCGCCACTCCTCCGTGGTCATTCGTCCATAACAGCCACTCAACAACAGAACCCACACCCATAAACGCTTCATATTTTTTTGTACCTCGTGAGCATCACATACATAGGCAGGTGAAACAGCCCCGCCCCTCATGCTAACAGATCATTCTGAATCGGCTCATCTACGTGCTGCAGCTTAAGCTCGCGGGCAAAGGCAATCGGCAGCATCAAGACCATCCATCTTTGCAAAGATGACGACCCCATCCTACAAATAGGACTGCAGAACCCTCAGCCCCCAATCCTCTCACGGTATAATCGAAGGGTCTATTCCACATCCGGAACCCTTATTTCGCAAACACGAAGGACACAAGATGCACTGGTCTTATTCCACTCTCCTCTTGCTGATCGCCCCACTATGGATAAGTTGCAAGCACCAGGAGCCCTCTCCACCTGAGTCCGATAGCTCTCCAACCACCGCCACAACGACACAAACATTAGAGGAGGCAGCGGGGATTTTCTACTACAGTGGCAGTAGCCAAATCTTTCACTTGATCCCCAGAACAGACAACGAAAAGTTCGAACTGGCCAAAACCCAAGCTGCCAAGCAGGTGCGCTTTACCGAAGTCCTCGAAGCTGGCCCGTCTGCTCCCAAGGCAAAAGACTTCCAGGCCAAGAGCATTCTCAAAGAACAAGCCAAAGTCGACCCCAAAGTTGCAGAAACCATCACCAAGGAAATCGCCCAGGATTCCCGGGGGGAAAAAAGCTTTTCCAGCATCGCAAAGCCTCGAAGCTATCGCTTATTTCGTTCGACCACCAACCCCGACTTCCAGTTTGGGGTCGTGCATGAGGAAATTACCGAGACGTTCCGCAAAGGTTTAATCCAAGCCTACTTCCGTAATGAAGACGCCATCCTGGTCAAAAAAGATAAACTCAAAGCGGTACAAAAAAAGCTCTTAGATTACGCAGGTCAATTAGACAGCCTCGCGCTCCAACGCAAGAGAACTACAAAGGCACAAAACAAAGCACGGATTCAACAAGAGTACAAAGACTTAGAGGCTCGGTACGACAAGCTCGAACAGCAAGAAGCCGCCTTACTCACCGTGGTCAACAACTCCAAAAAAGAGTTTCAGGCCCTTTCTCATGGGGGAGAAAGAACAGTTCTCCATCGTCAGCTTAAGTTCCTGATTCAGGACATCCGCGCCATCCCCACCCTAAGACCCGGAAAAAAATATCACATCGTGATGGAAGCACTGCATGGGGCCCAGCCCTCGAACATCGAGACCGCCACCCAGATTCTGAAGCAATACAAAGACAAGTTTTCCAACGTTCAAGTCAAACAAATCCCTGTTCCGCAAGCCCCTCCCGCAGCACCCGCAGCCATGGTCCTGATTGAGTTCTCACTGAAAACCTCCTCGAACTAGGAGTAGATTTGCTGCGCCTGCATCTTGGCGAGCTGCTCAGACTACGCCCGCTCATAGGCCGCCACCCGTTCGCGAAAGGCCTCCGCCGTCAAGATCCGCGGCTTGTCACCATCTCCTGGCTCCCAGCGGCTTTCGTGCACCTGGGTATAGAATGTATGGTCGGTCAACCGACTTAAGTGCTTGTTTTTGGGCAAGTCTTCGCGTTTCATCGCACCTTCTTTGTTATTGTCTATTTTCTGAGCCACAGCCCAGGGTGCACTGCATACCAGCAATGCCCATACTAGTTTAGTCAAGAGTTTAGAAAACATCGTCACCTATCCTTTTTTCCCGCTTTTCATTTAATTTATAAGATTTTCTATCCAGTATGGCTAAAAGCATCGGGGACGCTAGCATAGCTGGCGATAGAGTCAACAAAAATAAAAGGATACTAGGATTCAAGTGGGCTACATGACGATTTATTCGAATGAGTCCGGATCGGGACTCTCCCACAGCTGGACCAAAGACATGGGAGAACAGCACGTAGGCAAGTGAAACAGCCCCGCCCCTCATGCGCACAGATTATTTTGAATCGGCTCGTCTACTCATGCATATCCCTAGGCAGACACACCTTCGTTTGCATCCCGACCATTCAAAAAAACGTTGACACTGGCAAATAAAAAGATATAATCCTCAAAATTAAAAAATCAAAAAAATTTTGTAAAACGCTTTTTAAACCACACAAGGAATAAAATGATGATCTCTCTATCTTTTTTCAACCTCAGAAAACGGCTACCGTGCACGTGGGCCTGGATAGCCTTATGCGCACTCCCATCTCTCAGTTTCGCCCAAGATCAGAACCATTCAGATGATGCTGTCAACACCGTGAATTATATCCTCATCGGTGGTGTCGCTGACCAAGACGAAATCACCGCCATCGAACCAGGTACCGCTGTCAAAACCAAGAATAATATCAAAAACGGAGTCGTGCAGGACCAAGACGAAATAACAGACAGCGAACCCAACTCGGCTAAATTATCCAATACACCTTTCTCTACCAAAATTCCCCTGAGCGAAGCCGAATATGAAATCCTCAAACCGCTCTACCAGAATACCTTAAGCCCTTTTATATCCTCCGTAGGATACTACTGGGCGAACAATGATATTAAAGAACTTGAATCCTTCCAGCTTCCCGAGCTGCTCAGTGAGATCGACGAAAATCGTCTCACCCTAGAACATACCGATGCCCTACGCCGACTCCAAGCCAAGTTACAAGAGCATCAAGCATTTCTTAGCGAAAAACCCGAGGATGTGGAGCGGCACGCGCTCGAAGCACAGTATCGCAGCGTCTTTAACAGTAGGATATACCTCGACAGGCGGACAAAGTTTGTGCTGGGCTTTGCTGCTACCGGCCTATCTCTGGTCACGATGACCCTCTTCGGCGTCCTTCACGGCCGTCGGTATACCACCCGCTGTGTAGATACTGTATGTGCCGCCGGTCAACAGGTGATTGGCAGGTTGATTAAAATAGGTTGTGGCTCACAGTCCAAAAAGGAATGCATTCCGAGCTATCTTGCCGGATGCTTGCGTCCCCAAAACGGCGGCAATATCACCTCTTTCTTTGACGTCAGCGAACTGGGTCAGTGTGTTCTCCCCAAACTTCCCGCATCTCTGGAAAATGTGTCCCTCGAGTTAGTCACGAAATACTTCAAATACTCTAAGTCCAAAGGCTTTTTCGCACAATGCCTGGAAGGATGCTCTATTCCACAACATTTATGCTTCGATGAAACAACCAACACCATTTTAGAAGGAGTCACGGACGCCTCAGGATGTGCCTTGGGACGTCGACTCTTGCGTGCAGCTTGGGCTGTACCCACCACACTCGCCCTTGTGACTATTGGCTCAGTGACCCTACCCAAATACTATAAGCAAGCTGCCATCTGGTGGCGCTCTAAACGCCTCCCCACTGCGGAAATGACCACAGCTTTGGCCGACCACCATCCGCACCAAGTCAAGCAGGCACGCTTATACGAAGAGCTGTTACGCATTCTTGCAGAACTCCGTGATCTACCACTTAAACACAAAATCTAAGCCCTATACTCAACATCGACCGAAAGGAACATTCTCATGCGCAAACACATTCATTTTTGGACCCTGATGGCAGCCCTCATGTTGCCCAGCACTTGGCTCGCAGCAGCGGCTAGCTCGACGGACGAAATCACCGCAGCACCTGCCGAGGCCGACACCGCCACAGAGTCTGCACTCGAACAAGAAGTCGGCCTACGCCGCGAACGTTATTTACAAGTGATCGCCCAATGTCAACGTATCTACACCGAGGTCAAAGGCAACGCCACTGCAGAGCAAAACGCAGGACCCCAAGCTCCAGAGTCCCTAGAGATGTTCGCCGAGAGCTGTCCAACGGGTAAAATGAGCGATTATTCAGATCGTTTATGCAGTTTAGACCGATACTTGCAAAACCTGGAGAGAATCGATAAGGGCCAGTCTACACAAGAAGATAAAAGGTATATCCCTGATCACATAGAGCGTTTTGTCTTAGAACCAGCGGCATTCACGATGGGCGTACTCGCTATAGGTTGCCTTTTCATAGTTCCTGCATGGCTTGGAATTCACAGTCATACCGTGAGTAAATCATGTAGCACCCCGCAATGCCCAGAGGGTTCTCTCAAATTAGGCTGTTCCAAAGAACTTCGGTGTTACAGCGGCGCTAATAGCTACTGTGATCACATCGAATTACCTGGCTGCTTCAACTTTGCCCACGACTCGGCCAATCTGCAGCCCTACGATATCGACAAGAATGGCTTTTGTGTTTTCCCCAGCCTGCCTGTAACTATCCAAGACCAAGGCGAAGTGGAGAAATGCACCGAATTCTTCCAACTTACCCACGACGATAAAGCCACCGGAGGCTGCCCCCAAGGATGTATCATCCCCGACGAGGTCTGCTGGAATAAGGACTCCCAACAACTGGTCCAAGCCACAAATAGTCACTCGAAAAGCTGCAAGGCAAAGGCCAAAAGGTTTGTCACCGCTGCATGGGGGACCCCAGTGGCCTACATCGGCCTCTGTATTACAGAATTCATCGCCGCGGTGATCGTAAGCAAGATCTGGCCCGAGCCTGAACCTGCTGACAAACTTTCACCATCTCAGGAGAAAAAAGCCATCCGCGCCATCAAGAAGAGAGTCACCTCTTCTTTTGAAAGTTTTTGCCAAGAACTCAACCCGCAAGACTAAACCCTAACTCTCCGCACCATCCGCTAAGCGCAGTGGCTCGGGAAGGCGTAAAAAACCTAATTTCAACAACCCTTTTTAAACTATACAAGGAATAAAACGATGATCTCTCTATCTTTTTTCAACCTCAGAAAACGGCTACCGTGCACGGGGGCCTGGATAGCTTTGTGCCTACTCCCACCTCTCAGTTTCGCCCAAGATCAGAACCATTCAGATGATTTCGTCGACTGTGTGGACTATGCCCTAAGTGATATTGCACAAGACGAAATCACCGCCATCGAACCCAACACGGCTGGCTTGTCAGATACACCTTTCTCTACCATAATTCCCCTGAGCGAAGCCGAATACGAAGTCCTCAAGCCACTTTATCAAAATACCTTAAAGCCCTTCATATCCTCTGTAAGATACTCCAGGGCGAACAAAGATATCAAAAAACTTGAATCCTTCCAGCTTCCCAAACTCATCAGCGAGATCGACGAAAATCGCCTTACTCTGGAAGACATAGATGCCTTACGCCGGCTCCAAACCAAGTTGCACGAGTACCAAGCATTTCTTAAGGAAGAACCTGAGGATTTGGAACGGCACGTGCTGGAAGCCCAGTATCGCACCGTCTTTAACAAGGAGATCCAATACGAAAAAGCAAAAACAGCTGCTGGATTCATTGGTGGTATAGGTGGCAGCACAGCTGCATTCTTCGTGATCCCTTTGTGCGTCCATTATGGCAAACTGTATACCACCCGCTGTGTGGATACCTTGTGTGCCGCGGGCCAACAGGTGATCGGCAAGGTGGCTAAGCTAGCTTGTGGCACCTTACGTCAAAATGAGTGCATTCCCAGCCACATCGCCGGATGCCTATACCCCCAAAATGGAGCCAATATCACCTCTTTCTTCGATGTCAACAAACTTGGTCAGTGCGTCCTGCCCCAACTTCCCGCATCTCTTCAGAATGTGTCTGTCGAGCTGGTGGCAAAACACTTCAAGTACTCTAACTCTGCAGGCTTTGTCTCTCAATGTCTGCAAGGGTGCTCCGTTCCACAACATTTATGCTTCGATGAAAAAACCAACACCATCTTACAAGGAGCTGTCGACGCCTCAGGGTGCACTTTAGGGCGCGGACTCATTCATACAGCTTGGGTTTACCCTACCGCATGCATTTTAACGGTTGCTGGCTTACTCACCCTACCCAAATACTACCAGCAAGCGGCTATCTGGTTGCGTTCTAAACGTCTCCCGACAGAAGAAATGGCGAAAATCCTCGCCGATCATCATCCGCACCAAGTCAAGCAAACACGCTTATACGAAGAACTGTTACGTATTCTTGCGGAACTGCGCCATCTTCCACTCAAAGATAAGGCCTAAGCCATTTTTTACTCCATATAAATCGAAAGGAACATTCTCATGCACAAACATATTCATTTTTGGACCCTGATGGCAGCCCTCATGCTGCCCAGCACTTGGCTCGCCGCAGCGGCTAGCTCGACGGATGAAATCACCGTGGCGCCCGCCGAGGCCGACACGACCACAGAGTCTGCACTCGAACAAAAATTCGGTCTACGCCGCGAACGTTATTTACAAGTGATCACCCAATGTCAACGTATCTATACCGAAGTCAAAGGCGACACCACTGCAGAGCAGAATACTGGACCACAGGCTCCAGAATCCTTGGAGATGCTCGCCGAGAGCTGCCCAGCTGATAAAGCTAAAGCGAACAATTGTTCGCATCGTTTGGGCCATTTAGACCGGCTCTTACAAGACCTTGAAAGAATCCAAGCAGGTGGATCTTTAAGCACAGACAAGGGCTACGTCAAGGACTCCATGACCCCTCTGAGCGCGTTTCTCGGAACCTCAATGATGTTGACTGCCGCGCTCGCGGCAGGTTGCCTTGTCGTGGCTCCCATGTGGCTTGGATTTCACAGTCGTTCATTAGGCGAAGGATGTGGCATTATACAATGCCCAGAGGACACTCTCGACCTAGGTTGCACAAGGACATTTCAGTGTATCCAAGGTTCCAATGGTAACCGCAGATGTGGTGGCAGCAAAGTACAGGGCTGCCTAAACTTTGCCCACGACTCGGCCAATCTTCAGCCCTACGATATCGACAAAGATGGCTTTTGTGTTTTCCCCAGCCTGCCTGCAACTATCCAGGACCCAAACGAAGTAGAGCAGTGTACCGAAATCTTCCAACTCACCGCCAACAATAAAGTCACCGGAGCCTGTCCCCAGGGATGTCTTATCCCAGACAACATCTGCTGGGATAAAAACTCCCAGCAACTTGTTCCGGCCATACGCACCGAAGAAGACAATTGCAGAGCAAAGGTCAAAAGGTTTGTCACCGCTGCATGGGCAACCCCAGTGGCCTTCATCGGCTTCTGTATCACAGGAATCAGCGTAGGAGTGGCCGCCAACAAGCTCAAGCCCCAGCCCGACCCAGATCAGCCGCCACGCAAACTTTCGCGATCTCAGGAGAAAAGAGTCATCCGCGAAATCAAGGAGAGAATTGCATCCAACCTCGAAGGACTTTGCAAAATTCTCGATTCGCAAGACTAAACCCTAACTCTCCTCGCCATCCGCTAAACGCAGTGACTCGGGAAGGCGTGCACTCAGCTGTGCCTGCTGACCTAGCCACGACACATGCAGGTGATTACTATGACCAGCGAGGGGCTTGGCCCCATAGGTCCACCCTTCCGGATCATTGAAGTACACCACCTGCGCTCCCGCACCGAAAAAGATACGAATCAAGGTCAGGGTACGCGCGCGGTCATAGTTGGGGGCATGACTGCCATCGGTTTCGGCACGCGTTGGCTGGCCATCGGTAGACATCGGCCGAAAGTCAAAGCTGCCCCCCATCATGTGCGTAAAGTGCGGCGGGTACAACCCTCCCCAGCGCAACGCTGCCGCCGTAATAGTCACCGGGATACTCCACGAAGGTTCAGCTGCCACCGCCTCCCCCAAGTCGGTGATAAACTCGGCCAAATCGGGATGGATGTGCTTCCCCTTGGCCCCATAGATACGTACTCCCCCAGTCACCGTCGGCACCGGGACCAGGTCATAGCCGATCTCCACATCCCAGCTCAACTGTTTGCCAGTAGGAATACGGGCCACCACCTGTTCCAAGGCCGGTTGGCTCTGATTCCCGCCCATATGCGACACCGTATATTCAAAAGTCGCAATGCCTCGGGCATCGGTACGCACGCGCTCCTGCGCCAAGGTACCGAGCAGCTTAATCTGTCCCGCCGCCACCCGCTGCAGAAACTTATTCCGGGTGGAAGAGGGGTATTGGCTAGCCAAGGTGGGAAGGTGCCGGGCGGGGTCGACATTATTCACTGCCTTGACCTCAAAGCGAACGGGTACCCCGTCCGCGGGCGAACCATCTATATAGGTGACCTGGACCCCACCACGAAAATAGCCACGTCCATTGGGAACAAGCCGCATCGGTGTACTCATCTCTGGCAACACGGTGGGAACCACCTCCGGGTCAGATACATCGGCCACAAAGTCTTCATGCACCATAGTGGAGGCAAAGGGGTCCACCCAGGCCATGCGCAGGCCGTGCACATTCTTAAGGGTCAAGCTCTTCGAGGTCAGGTTGCCGGCTAAAATCAGCGAGCTGCTCAAGAAAAGGGGAGGTAGCAAGCAAAAGAGGGGGTTACGCATGGGGATCGCGCTCCTAAGTCTAGAGGAATCGAAAGGGCCAAAGATTATCTTTGGCGATCTCCTTCACGCTGACAAGCAGGTTTTCCCCCTGCACCAACATAAATGCGTTGTTTATCCACTCTTTATCCTCTCCTCAAGATCTGCTAAACCCCTTGAATCAAAGACCAATTATTTTTGCAGCCGCAAAAAACCTACATTAGGATTGCTTTTTTAAGGATGACGTGCTATTTTTCTTGAAAATGGGGCATTAGAGTTTACGCGACCTTTTTCCACAACGCTACTTTGGTTTTGACAATGCATGTCCCGCGATGAGTATAAACAAGCATTTTCGAAGACAAAGAGAAGCACGATCATGAACATCTTCTGGAAAAATCTCCGCCTCTGCCTCAGCATGCTGAGCCTGAGCACTCTGCTCCAGGCCAGCTCCGGTGCCCCGGCAGACCCCAGCGTCACCACGGTCGGCTCTTGGCTCGGCATGCCGCCACAACATGCATCCCAAGCACAACTCCTGCTTTTACAGTGCCATCTCGAAAATGCCACTTTACACAACCATTTGGACCAGCGCGATGCGGCACTGACCTCCATACGTCACGAACTAGCAAGCTGGCAAAGTGCACATGACAACGTCGCACAAGAACGCAGCACCCTCGCAGCTCAAAATTGCGCCCTCATCCTTTTAGGCCTCGCAAATCATCAGGCGCTCAACAACCAAATAGCGGACAATGCACAACTCTTCACACAGATCCAGGAACTACAAGCACAAGTCCAACAACAACAAACACAAATTCAACAGCTGGCAGCCGAAAATGAAACCCTCCGCAACCGCGAGCAAACAGCCCTCAACCACGTAGAACAATGGGACACCGCGACCGCACGCACCGCAGGGTTCTTGGATGGCGCGGGCGTCGTCTGCTCTTTGGCCAACAATCTGGCCGGTAAATACGTATCGAAAAACTTATGGCTCGCTGGCGCCCTCGGCCTCGTCCGCGACGGGGCCGCCACCGGGGCGCAAACCCTCAACTTCCACGCCCTCACCGTACAAGGCAATGTATACAAGGTTGCGCGCTGGGCCCAGCTTACGGGCAATCTCGGCGCCAGTGGTTGCTCCGCAATCTGGACCTTACTGGCCGCGAATGCGTGGAGTCCAAACGGCGGCACAGCCGAATTATGCTTAAATGTAATCGGCAAGAATACCTGCCTCCTCCTCGCGATTTTTCCAGGGGTCTTTCTCTTTGCCCGTGACTGGATCGATAATCCACGCAACCCCAATCACGCCCGTCAGGTCCAGGATGTGCAACGCCAGATTTTGTTACTCTCTTTTATCCCCGCACTCATCGCAGTGGGCTGCTCCTATGCGGCGGACAGCATCACCTTTGAGGAAAAGTCCCTCACCGACACCGCCTTCGGCCTCGCCCACGCGCGGGACGCATGTGCCACGGTCGCGGTGGTGATCAGCCTCCTGGCCACTTCCCAGCGCATTGCCCAGTGGTTTGCCGCAGAAAAGCCCGGCGATGCCTGGCTGAAAGCCTTGTCTCAAGATTTTGCCGAGGATCGTCCACGCGCAATAATCAAATTCGTCGAAAAGATCCGCGATGCGGCCGAGGCCAATCACGCGCTCAGCTTAAGCTACTTACGCAACGCCGACGAACAAATGATCGGCCTAGAGATCGGCCATGCGGCCCAGGGGCAACGCATCCAGATCTTTGCCGGTCGCTGGGAAGTCCGGCGTCAGGACCATCAGGCCGAGATCGAGGGCCAGCAGATCTACCGCAGCTTTCGCGCCCATGGTTATCATTTGGACCCCAAGCGTACCCGCGTACACAGCGAGGTCCAGCATAACCACTGGGAGCTAGAGCACGCCACGGCAGAGGTAGCCAGACGTCAGTTGGAAGCCCTCCTCGAAGCCTTACGGCCCTGCTTAGGGTTTGCGGGACCGGTCCACGGCAGCGACGCCGGAGTATGGTCCACCGCCCTCCATCGAAACTACCATATCGGCCAGGTGAGGGTCTATAGCCCAACTCCCGCTTGGGTGCACTTCACCATGCATCCGGAAATGGAAGATCTAGGTCTATTATTTTTTATCCATCCCTTACCCGCACAATGATTTTTTAGAAAGCAGGTTTACCGTGAACACCTCCCCCCAATCCCTGAGAATCGCTTTGACATGCTCTCTTGCTTGGCTCAGCCTCCCTGTACAGGCCAAACCCATATCGTGGCTCAGCAGCCACCTACGCCCCGCAGGCGTCGCAGCCCTGCCGGTAGATGCGCCGCACCCCTTAACTGAGCCGCAGCAGCAGCTGATCCTGCACCAGTTTCTCCACCCCACCACGGAGCCACAGTGTGCAGACAAGCTCAGCTTCTTACCCCTGCTACGCAGCCACCATGATGGCCACTATCAGCGCATTGGCTACTTTGGCCTTACTCACCAACGGCTGACTGGCTTCGCTAGCTTAGTGCACGACCTCGGTGGTTTTCGTGCCAGCGCTGGCAAAAGCCGACTTCAAACGGATGATACGATGGCCTTCTACCTCTACCTCAGCCTGCTGACCTGCTTACGCGATCTCGACTTAGACAGCGTGGAGGGCTTCAAACCCGAGGAACACGACGACCTCCTCCATGGCTGGTCTTGGGCAGGCAATGTGGGTCCCGCAAGTGACACTGCAGACTACGACAGCAAAAGCATTCTCGCCCACCTCCATGCCCATCGCCGCGAGTATCTGCACCTGCTGGCCTTCCGCTTTGTGCAGCAGAACAAGTCGCTACAGCATTGGCACAAGAAATTTACCCCACAGGGTAAGTCCATCCGCCTCGGCACCTACCAAGACAGCTGGGATAAGGCACGCCACGAGCTGGATCAGTTTTACCGCAAGGCTAAAAGCAGTCAGTTTATCGAGGTGGTGCGCAAGCTGCTCAAAGGTGACCTCGGCATCTATGATGCCACCAAGGCCGCCGCGGCTATCGCCGAGCTGGAGCGTCTGCGTGACGCACACGGCTTTGCTTCCGGTACCACCAAGTTCTGGAAAATGCCGCCACTGGACAACAAGGGCTAGAGCTGCTTGCTCGAACCATTGGACTTCCACCATAAGCTATCTTGACTTTTCCCCTAACTCTGGCATAACAGCATGCATATCTCCTCTAGATTCGATTTAAGAAAGGATTTCGCATGCTTAAACAAATCTTATTGCCATGGCTCCTCGGGGCTGCCTGCCTCGGTACTCCTCTCCTTCAGGGCGAAGACCTTACGCCATCCCAGCGTACCTCCCTAAGTGTCCCTAAATTAGCCATGCTCGGAGTCGTGGGGTCCCTATGGCTCGCCCACAGTGTCCAGGGCGAGGGCTTCACCTGTCGTAAGGCACTCATCACTAAAATCAACGCCACCCACTCCGAGTGGGAATGTACTGACACCCGCTATCACTACGGCCCCAAGTGCTTTGTCAGCACCACCAAGGTGTACAAGCTCGCCGATGCCGCGCACACCATGGAAAGCGCCGTAGCGGTCGCCATGAGCAGCCTTAAGGCCGGCGATATTATCCTCGATGGGGATGGTAAGCCTACCGAAGTCCTGGGTATCATGCACCAGTTGCCCGCAGACGCCCACACTGCCCTGGTCACACTCAAGGACCTTCAGGGCGAGGAGATCGTGACCCTCTCCCCAGAGCATCTGCTCTTTACCACCGACGGCACCTCTTTCTTTGCCGATCGCTCCAGCCCAGGCACCGTACTCCGGGGCAAGCAGGGGGATATCGAGGTAGGCAGTAGCGTCCAGTACCGCGTCGGCACAGGAGAAAACGTGCAACTCATCGCTCCACTGACCACAGTGGGACACATGCTCGTGGGCGAACACCGCATCGCCGCCAGCTGCTTTGCGCACATCTCCAGTCACTACTTAGCCCAAGCCTATCAAGAGTCTAAACATGCACTGCACAACTGGCGTCACCCAAACGAGCCGGTACCTACCGAGCTTTCTAGCTTCGAACTCAAGCTGCTCCATGCCTTGAGAACCATCAAACTCGCCCGCTAACGCACTCCCTGATGGTTGTTTCTCTCCTACCTCATCCGAGGGGGAAACCACCGCTATTAAACTCCTTTTTACTTGATGTAATCACCCAACTAGTATATAGTACGCGACTTATTCTTGTAGTCATTTATTTTTTCAATCTACAATCTATACAACATATTGATATGAAGGAATTTCATGCGCGTCCTCTTTGCACGTCATCGGTTACTCATTGCCCTCTGTGGCATCAGCTATCTTTACAGCAGCTTGCTCATCGCCCAAGATAGACAACGCGAGCCAAGGCGCTCCCTTTCCCAGACCATCACCAACGGCATCATCATGGTGATCTGGGGCTATACGCTGTACGAGGTCTCCCAGTCCGAGAAGGCTTACCAACTCATAGGGAAGGGGTCCAAATTTACTCCCTACAGCCCCCAGGAACTCCCCTGGATACGGGACGGCTTTACCGGAATGACCATCCAAGCTCAGCCAGACCATGCTTCCTATGCCCACACCGTGCCCCTACAGCAGCCGAACAACACTCCCACAGAAGCTGACTCCGAACTGCTCCTCTACCTGGATAAGGGGTATCACAAAGCTACTCAAGAAGAAAAACGTCGCTATGATGCGTATAACGTACAGCCCAAGAATATCCGCCTGGACCCTTGCAAACCCCAAATAGAAACAAACAGCTCCGCGTCCCCAGCTGATCGCGCAGAACTCCAGCCTTGGTCACGCTCTGGACGTTTACACTGCAAGATCTTCACCCGCTACGAGGATGGGGACCAAAATGTGTGCAGCGGCAGCCTCATTGGCGAGGACCTCCTCTTAACCGCTCGCCATTGCACAGAAAACTCCTGCGCACATGGCAAAGCGACCAGAATCACTGTCAGCTGTGGCTACGGCGCCTTTACACCACCTTCCGGGAAAGGCGACCAGACGGTTTTTGTTGAACAAAGCTACTCTCCTTATGGGAGGGCAATGATATCCGACTGCATCTATAATCGTGCTTACAGCCAAGACATGTACTGTAAAGGCGGGCAAGAGCGTGGCTGGCGCCCTGAATTTGATATCCAGATCTGCAAGCTCGATCGCAAGCTCGGCAAAGTATTAGGCTGGAATGCAGTGACCACCGCGCCTTTACAGCATATCCACGTCAGGGGCTATCCCGGCTACCATCCCACCCTAGCTGCAGCCATTCCTTTAAGCTATCATAAACAGTTGGTGCATGACCTCCACGGCAAAACCATCCAACTTTACAAAGAAGTCCACGAAGTACGTGAAGCCAGGTCATGGCATGGCGAGAGTGGGGGCGCCTGGTATGAAGAGGTAGGTAATACCAAGCACAACCAGACGTACCAAAGAGTCGGCGCCGTCACTTCTTACGGGCGCAACAGCAAAGAGGGTTGCATGCTCGGCGGCATCCGACTGCCCAAACAGCTCCTGGAGCAGGCCTTTGTCCCCCAAAACCAAACTCAAGGCAGCGACTATTGCCATGTCGTGCGCTATACTCACGACCACCAGGACTTATTTAACGGCGACCACGACGCCCTCTCTGGAGTCGGGACTGCACTCGATGCACGTCCGCATCAAGCAATCGCCAGTATCGCCGAGGGCGAAGACGTAAGTCTATCGCTGACTCTGTTCAATGTGGGTACCTTACCTACGACCCTGCGTCTCGACTGGCATACTTCTGTGGACAATAAGGGTGTCAAGTACGGGGGCTATCTCGGCTCCACCACCTTTATCATCGACGCAGGTAAAGTACAGCGTATCTATGATAAGCACCCCATCTCGCCGATGGGAACACGTTTTGTCTTTGCTAGCTGGCATCACCTCTATCCAGGTTGCGCCCCACTCGCAGCCAAACTTGACCCTAACTGGGCTTATGTGGGCGCGGTGACCAGCAAGCATAACGTCACACGCTAAGCAACATGCTTTTCCCCTGGACAGGGAGGAAGGGTGCCCCCACAAAAAAAAGGAAGGCTAGCTCGGCTCTGGAAACAGCTTATCACTCATACGCTTGAGCTGCGCGACAAGAGGTTGCACCAACTGACGCGAGGTATCCTTGAGGAATGGACCATGCACTAAATATTTATCCACCTGGGATACAAAGACCTCTTTCGATTCAAACCAAGAATTGGGCATAACCACACCTTCCGTGACGGCAAAAACCACTGCATACACTTTCTCCGCCATTTGATGCTGCGGGTCGAGCAAGACCATCCAAGATTCGAGCTGTGCCGCACGATAAGCCGCCTGATCCAACGCATGACCGGTCAAACCCAGCCCCAGCGCCCGACGTGCCCCTTGTGCGGCTGCAGTATCTGCTGCAAGCTGAACCGCTGAGCTCACTGCCTGTAAAGCAGCTACACGAGACTCGGCATCCACCAAAGATCCAACCACCCGCTCCATCGCCACACGAGCAGCATCCACATCCATCGAACGCGGATCTACAACATAGGCAACACGACGGGCAGCCGCCTTCGCGGTGAGATTCGCGACTTCAAAGATGGTCGCAAACATCACCGCAGTCGCCACCACATGCTCTTTCCATGCATCCTCATCCATCAAGTGCTGCTCCCGGTCGCGTAAAAAAGACTCCCACGTCAGGCCCTGCACAGTCAACAGCTCCACAAGGTAGTCAGGCGCGCTGTTCTGCACCGCGGATGTGATGGCCGCTTGCTGCCAACGCTTATGGTTCGCAAGGTAAGACTTGGAGAGTGCTTTAGGGTGCTTCTCTAGCAAGTGATGGAGGTAGTTTTTCCAGCCTGGATACTTGACTAAGATCGCCGGCGCCACTTGAGCAAGGACCTCTGGATGATCGAGTCTCGCCAAAAACTGGGCGCGCACGCCCCTGCTCAGGAGAGCTAGCTCCAGCGCATGCGCAGGATGGTTGCAAGCCATCACACTTACAATTTTTTCTCTGACATCTATGGGCAACTGCCGTGCAGGTATATCCGCCTGAGGAGCTTGCCAAGACAGCAAAGACCATAGCAAAGATAGATTCAACAATTTCTTTTTCCCTTTTTTTGAATTATTTTCATGTAAAATCGGCTGATATTGTATGTTGTTATTTTTTTTAAACCAGTATTTTTTTTAAGTCCCTTGAATGCTTCCAAAAATCTTAGAGTAAAAAAGCCCGCCTCGCCTAGACGAGGGGGCTTTTGGAAACTCCAGGCTATCCAACCAAGACGATCTATAACGAAAGTTCTTCAGGTGGCAACGGATATCCCACTTCTTCTATATCTTCACCTGGGCGAGCGGCAGCCTCGCCTAAGTCAAGGGCAAACTCCAGCGCCTCTTCTTGTACCCGGGTTTCCGTAGTATCCAAAAACGGGTCGAGGTCCAGCTCCTCTGTCAGTTCGGGCAGGAGGGTCTCTTCTTCACCCCCCACTGTGTCTCGCAAACCCACAGCAAATTCCGCCAGAGCATTTGCAGCACATTCCGCCTGATGTTGACGACAAAAGTCACCCGTGTGCACAGATTTATGGCACTTATCATGCTGACAACGTTTACCACCCCCATGGGCTTTACAAAATCCACCCGACTGCGCTGACTTGGGACAACTCTCTATTCCACAGCGTTTGCCACCACCATGCGCCTTACACAATCCACCCGACTGTGCTGACTTGGGACAACTCTCTATTCCACAACGTTTGCCACCCCCATGGGCAGTACACTTGCTCCCAAACTGAGCCTTTTGCTTACAATCGTCCACAGAACAACTTTTTCCTCCACCATGGGTAAAACACCATGCACCTTCCAACGCAAGTTTGTTACAGTCCTCCACTTGGCAAACTTTATGCCCACGAAGGGTTAACGCTGAGCTGGATGACACAGTAGCAGGTTGCTTCGCATTCCCATGTACAAAACACCTTCCACCTGCCCTTGCGGCCCTCACACAACCTTCCTCAGCACAGCGCTTGCCACCCCCATGTACAAAACACCTTCCACCTGACTGAGCCGATTTCGTACATTCTTCCACTTCACAGAGCTTGACCTTACCTCCATGCGCCAGACATCGCCCACCAGCCTTAGCGAACCGCGTACATTCCTCTACCTCACAGCGCTTACCACCCCCATGAGCATTACAAAAACCATCTGACTGTACGGCTTTGGTACAGCCGTCAAATCCACAACGCCTGCCACCCCCATGGGCGGTGCACCGGCCCCCTTTACGCGCCAAAAAATTACAGTCGTCTACGACGCAGCGCTTCCCTCCACCATGGGCGACACAAGCCCCGCCCCAATGGGCTAATTTTGAACAGGCTTCTGCCTTACAACGCTTCCCTCCACCGTGTTCAAAGCAGCGCCCTGCAGATAACGCACGTTTCTCACACTCCAGGTACTCACAAAGCTTACGCTTTCTACTGTTCGCGTATGCACTACCTACCACGTAGGTGGTACTCCAACAGAACCAAAGACAAGCAAAGAGCTTGCCGACCCAAGTAGGGAATACGCGTGTTGATTTAGACATGAATATTTACTCTCTCAACATTTCTCGTAGCAGTGATCTTAATTAATTTTTGACTTTTTTTATAACGATTTGTCCCCTGTATTCCAACTAAAAAATCTATTTCCTGCAATTTTAACCTTATCCAGAGGCAAATAAATTTTTATACCCTCAAAAACTCGTTTCTATCGTTTTATGTTTTATCGCGTATATAGCGGAAAGACTAAAACTCCTCTGGTTGTACAG
>JAPPOJ010000308.1:0-3577 GCA_028817975.1 Zetaproteobacteria bacterium
CTCTGTAGGTTGCCTCTTTGTTCCCGGTTTGAACGTTCTTTCTCCACTTATAGCAGCATTCGGAGCCGGTTGGGATCTTTACGACCTCGTACTTGCAAGGCGTGGATGGAGCTTCAGAAAACGCTTAGGCTTCGTCACTCAACATAGTGGGCATGTCCTAGGACTGGGACTATGGATGCTAATTCCATTCATGCAGATCATTATTGCACCACTTGCCGTGGCAGGAGCAACCGTCCTTGCCAGTAGGGACCTTGCAGCACAGAATAACATTTATACTTAGGCTCCGCCTATTTTACTAAGGAGACGATCTATGACCAGCAGACAACCGCAAGCTCAGGACAAGGAAAAACAGCGCTCACTCGAATATGCGGTAAGTGCCATTGAAAAACAATTTGGTAAAGGAGCCATCATGCGCTTAGGGGCCGACGCTCCTAAAGTACAGGTCGAAAAGGTATCTACAGGGTCGCTCTCCCTCGACATGGCTTTAGGTGTTGGGGGACTTCCTAAGGGTCGCATTGTGGAAATCTACGGCCCCGAGTCGAGTGGCAAAACCACCATGACCCTACATGTCGTTGCAGAAGCTCAAAAAAAAGGCGGAACCTGTGCATTCGTCGATGCAGAGCATGCTCTTGACACATCTTATGCCGACAAAATCGGTGTTGACTTAGAAAACCTACTCGTTTCACAACCAGATACTGGGGAGCAAGCACTTGATATTGTCGAAATGCTCGTAAGGAGCGGCAGTGTCGATGTGGTGATCATCGATAGTGTCGCTGCATTAACCCCCAAAGCTGAGCTTGAGGGGGAAATGGGAGACCGACATGTCGGCTTACAAGCCCGTCTTATGTCTCAGGCCTTACGCAAGCTAACCGCCTTGGTGCACCGCACACAATGCCTCGTTATTTTTATTAACCAACTACGCACCAAAATAGGAGTTACCTTTGGGAACCCAGAAACAACAACAGGGGGGAATGCTCTCAAGTTTTACAGCTCCGTTCGTTTAGATATCCGACGCATTGGTTCTATCAAGGCTGCCGAAGAAGCTATTGGCAACCGAGTCAAAGTCAAGGTTGTGAAAAACAAACTCGCAGCACCATTCAAGCTTGTTGAGTTTGATATTATGTTCAACAAAGGGATTTCCAAAACCGGCGACGTACTCGACTTAGGTGTACTCCATGGAGTTATCAAAAAGTCCGGGTCATGGTTTTCATATGGTGAAGAACGGCTTGGGCAGGGGAGAGAATCCGTCAAGCAGTTGCTTGAAGAGACTCCAGAGTTATGTGAAAAACTAACCCAAGATATTCTACTGGCCACAGGTCACATAGCCCCTCCGACCCCAGAAGAGCTTAGCTAAACTACGTACGCTCAGGAGGCTTCACAAAAAATGAGGAGGAGGGCTCTCCTAAGCTCTCTTATATCTTGCCGTTTTGATTGGGCATATAAAAAGTTTATTAAAATGGAGAGCGCTGCTATGGAATATACGCAAATTCCTGTCGCAAGTATGATGGGGTGTACCTTACTCTCATTAAAACAAAAAGTGTTTTTCTCTCTTTGTGATATGCAGATGCATCTCAATGCAACCAAGTTTATCCAAATTGCCCTTGATCACCGTTACGAAACAGTAGACCGCCTGCTCGGTATTTCACTCCCTGCAATCGCCAGCACAAAAGCCAACTTTGTCCTTGGGGGCATGCAAGCCAATTACCAGCGGCCCATGACTCCACATCAAGAGTTCTACTCTGCCAACTGGGTACACCGCCAAACAAAAATCGCGACCTGGGTAAGGTCAGTGCTCTTTTCAACACGTGCAGTCCGCAATGTTATTCACGCTTATTTCGAATTTGAAGTCATCAAAGTGAATACACAAGGAAGATCTCTCCCTATAGACACGATGCCATCGGAGAAATCTCTAGAAGAGGCCATGATTATTCTAAATAGTCTACCACCAAGCGACTACTTCTGTAACCAGACTTTCAAAAAATCGGAAGCTCAAATCTTTACCTTTGGTAAATAAAAAGTTTATCTACCAGTTGACAAGGCAGATGCAAATAGCCCTTCACTGTAAGCCTTCCAAACTTTACGATCAAAACTCGTTTGCAAATTAGACAATACTTGCTCCCGAGCAAGCCAGCTGAAAGGGTAGTCAGGAAGAATACAGGATGAACGCAAGCATCCAGACCAAACCTCAATCTCCAGCTTGTGGTGAGTAATGGTATGTCTCACTTCTCCATGACAGACTGGATCAGATAGCACGGCATGTTGCTCTCCAAAAGGAACCAGTAAAAACCCACGTGTTTCATTCAAAAAAGGCGAAAACGACTTCTTTCTCTCAACAACAGCAACTTCTCCTCTTAACGTCTGAGGAATCACAACAGACACACGTATCTGCTCAAATGCTTTCTTCAACTTAGGTTGTGGGCACAAGTGGGTAACGTTCGCTTGGTAAGCCTGACAAAAAGTCTTAACTGGACAAGACTCACACCGCGGCGCACGGACAGTGCAAAAAACCTGCCCTACTTCCATTAAGCTTTGGTTATAACTTCCAGGAAAAGAGGTCGAAATGAGCCTATCCGCAAGCCGCTCAAAACACTTTTTGAGTTTAGGGTGGTTAGAAGGTAAACGGATATCAAAAATACGTGAGAGCACACGCTCCACATTCCCATCTACCAGCCCACAATGCTCACTCAATGTAATACTTGCAATCGCTGCCGAAGTATACGGTCCTACTCCAGGAACCTCAAGCCACTCCACACGGCTTTGAGGCCAGAGCCAGCCTGAAAATTGCTGTCGGCGCTGGACAATCCATAAGGCCCCTTGGTGTAGCAAACGAAAGCGACGATAGTAGCCCAACCCAGCAACCGCTGCACGTAAGTCACCTTCCGAAGCGCTCGCTAAAGCCTCGACATCAGGAAAACGCTGTAAAAAACGTAAATAGCATGGAACCACCGTCTTAATCTGGGTTTGCTGTAACATGATCTCAGATACCCAAATATGATAAGGACAACGATGAGATTTCCACAGCTCTCGCCAAGGTAGACTGCGAGCATACTCATGAAACCAGTCGGTCAAAGACAGAGACCAATCGGAGACACAAAAAGAAATAGGCGCCTGAGCGCCTTTGATAGCCTGATCTACGTCTATCCAAGTCATAAATTTTTCCGTACCTAACAACAAAGTCCTAAGAAGGTGCCACATGGCGCGTAGCTACCGTCTTACGCGCACTCGTTCCTTTTTTTTCTTTAGCAGCTCGATTCGACGTACTTTTATTTGCAGTAGAAGCTGTTGTCTTTTTCTTTGTTGCCTTTTTCCTCGCTGTAGTTTTCTTTTTTGTGGCAACTTTTTTCTTAGTGGTTACTCCAACACGCTTAGAAACATTTTCAAGAGCAGAGTTAATTTTCTGACCGACTGTAGTGACGGCAATGCTTTCCATAGCACCTGTAGCCTTCTGGGTCAACTGCTTTTCAAATTGACCAATGTCTAAGCCGGCTTTTTTTGCACTAATCTTAATGTCTTTGTAAAAGCGGCGATAAGTCGGCTCTATCTTCCGCAACTTCAACAGCAAGAGCTTTTCAATTTA
>JAPPOJ010000308.1:3587-3896 GCA_028817975.1 Zetaproteobacteria bacterium
TTAGCTTCTATATTGTCTTTTAACTCCAAAGAACCTAATTTATCGAGAAGTTCATTGCCTTCTTTATAAACAGAGTCTTGAAGCTTCTCTATGTCTTTTTGAATTTTTTTCAGAACAGTTTTCATGACGATCCGTCCTATAAGGGCTTATGTATGTGATATTAGAGAGTATTAAAATCAAAAAATTCGACACCCTAAATTTACACCCTATTTCAACAAATGTCCACAAATATGGAAATATTTGGCTCAAGAGAAGAGCTATTACATATACGTAAAGAGGTTAGAAAGAGCACTAAAAGCTTACATACTC
>JAPPOJ010000169.1 GCA_028817975.1 Zetaproteobacteria bacterium
CTGAATGCGCCCAAAAGAGAGCCCCAGTTTATCACTGATGTCACGTACTAAAGATGTTTTCGCCAGTCCAGGAGCCCCGGTCATGAGGAGGTGACCCCCACCAAACAGTGCACACAAGCATTGGTCGACGAGTAGCTCTTGTCCTAAGATTTTTGCATTGAGGTCGTCGCGGAGTTTGATCGCTACTTGTTTGAAGTGATCCATAAAAGTAGATTCCGTGTGGTCTCAGGGGTGATGTTCTTGTAAGCTTTGTGTTCATTATAACGATCTTGTGGCTTGTGCTCTGGGTAAAGAATATCTTGTACTTTTTGGGGATATAGGCAAAGTAAGGGAGAGTGAAGAAGTGCTCGTCCAGCTTATATGGATGTTGTGAGTACATGCACTTAACCGAAAAAAAGAAAGGGTGGCCAGTGAAAATCCTTAGCTTGCGTCATAAGCAACGGGTAAAAGGTGCTGTCGCTGTGGAATACTTAGTGGTGTCTGTGGTCAGCCTTGCACTTTCGTTTGCCATGATTAGCTTTGCTTTGCATTTGTTGAGTGAAAAGCTCGTGGTTTTAGGAGATACTTTGGGGGTTCCTCTTTCTGTAGATCTTTTAAAAAAGTGGATTCATTCGGGGTTTTAAAGCGTTTATGGGGGCTGTTGTTTGGGAGCTGCAATCCTACCTTTGTATGCTGTGATCTTGACTATCTTTGTCGGGTTTTGGGCATTGGGCAATATATTGGAGCGAGATATGGAGTGGCTTTTGTCTCAACGGATGTCTTTTTTTGCCCACAATTTGAACGAGGTACGTCATGCTTGTGTGAGACACCGCCCTCGAATCGTACGTATATCGGTACAGTCTGTCTATGCAGGGCAAGATGGATGGTTAAGTATTTGTGAAGTTTCTTCTTCTTTGCCTGCCTTAAGTCCGCGGTTCTATCGTTTTGAGCTTGGCGTGTTCCATAGGCAGGATCGCAGGTTTGTGTCCTTCTGGCAGTGGACGGAAAAACTATGAGTAGTCCGCGAAGATTAAAATCATCCTTGAAAATGAGGTTTAATTCAAGTATACCTATGTAGCATAGGTAAATGGTTTATATTGTCTTCAAAACTTAGACTGTAGTCGTGTGGGCTGGTTTCTTGTGTGTTTTGTGGCCTTCATACAAGGAAATTCCCTTGTATGGAAGCCTTCATGAGTGTGTCGCAGGTTAAACAGTTTAAAAGGGTCCTATTCTAACATGAGCGGAGAAGCGTCTTCAGTTGTGAAAAATGCGAGTTCTCCTTTTAAAAGAGTAATTCAGTCTGTTTTTCCTGTCACTAAAAACGAATTTTCTAAATTTATTCCCATCGCGGTTATCTTCTTTGCGATTGTGTATGTCTATGATTTACTGCGGATTATCAAGAGCACCATGGTTGTGGCTCAGAGTGACGTTGGCGCTCAGGTTATTCCATACATCAAAGTTTATGGGGTGATACCTTGTGCTTTGCTTGTGGCTCAGGTCGTTCTACGCTTGCTTAAGTCCTATGGGCGTGAGCAAGTTTTTCAAATCCTCTTGATTTGCTATGCCTTATTTTATCTGTTATTCGTTAAATTTGTCTATCCCTACCAGAATGTCTTGAATTTAACTTACTTTGAGAATTGGGCTTTTCAGTATACCCCTGGGGGAGTCCACGGTTTGGTCTTGATGCTATCGCGTTGGCCAAGCTCGCTGTTCTATATTGCGACAGAATTATGGTCCAGCATTGCGATTGCCATGGTTTTTTGGGGCTTTGTAAATGAAGTAAGTCGGTTTGAGGAAGCAACCCGTTTTTATCCCCTTTACTTATTGTCAGGCAATGCAGCAAGTATTTTGGCAGGTTATACAGCTAAAGGGGTTGCAAATCATCACTATCGTCCTGGGATGATGTTGGGGAGTAACTCAGCAGAGCAGTCTTTGTGGTTGATTGTCTTAGCGACAGTCGTGGCGATTGTGGTTGCTTTATTTTCATTTAAGCTACTGCTTAAATGGCATCCTGAGCTGTGTACGCGCTCCGTCCAGAGAGCCTCTCCATCCTCCAAAAGCAAACACAAACTTTCGCTTTGGGAAAGTTTGAAGGTGCTCAAAACAGAGCGTCACCTGGTATATATTGCGATACTCGTGATTAGTTATAACTTTGTTTTCAACCTGTCCGATTATTTGATGGAGACCCAGCTCAAAGGTATTTTTCATAGTAATATTCAAGCGATGACGAGCCTCAAGGGGGATATGGCTATGGCTACCGGCTACTTGTCTGTATTTATCTCCTTGTTTGTGTCGGGTAACTTGATCCGCCACTGTGGTTGGTCTTTTGCAGCTTATGCAACTCCGCTTGCCGTGGCAGTATTTGGGGTTGGATTTTACGGTATTCTGTTGTTTCAGCAGGGTGCGGTGACCTTAGCCTCCTGGTTAAATATGGGCTTAAACCCTGCGCATATTGCAATGTGGAGTGGATTTATTCAAATCGTATGCTCCAGAGGCTTTAAGTATACACTCTTTGATACCTCGAAGGAGATGGCTTATATTCCACTTTCTCAGGATCAACAAAGAGTGGGAAAAGCTGCCATTGACGGGGTTGGGTCCCGTGTCGGGAAGTCTTTTGGTTCCTTCACGATCCAAATCTTGCTTGTGGTATGTTCTGCACATGCAGTGGTACCGGTTCTCTCCTTGATAGCCATTTGTGTGACCGCATTATGGCTTTTTGCGATTAGCAGACTGACGTTAAGTATGAAAGCTAAAGATAATGCCTAGGAAGGTTAGCGCCTTGGAAGCGATCTCCCTGGACCTTAAGTTATCCACAGTGGCTGTGGATAACTTAAGGTCATAAAAATGCATATTTTTGATAATATTAGGTTTTTATGGGTTGCTTAAAGATTGCTCACCTTGTGGGCGTTGTCAATGGGTAAGAATGCCCCCTGCTCTATTCTGTGGCATAGGGGGTGTGTCTGGCAAAATGTTAGGTGAGCTAGTCACGGATTGTTTTGTTTGTGTGGAAGGTGGATGATGAAGCTTACGCACGCCCTCATTCTAGATAATAATCGTGCGGTAACCCGTGCGATTCACCACGTCCTTGCGCATCACAATGTGTGTGTCCGTTCCGATTTAGGAGTGGAGCGCTTGCTTCAAGAGCTGGGCTCGGGAACCTGCCCCTACGGGGTTATTTTCTTAGACCCCAGAATCCCTGAATATGACAAAATCGTGGCTGCGGGGTGTTTGTTACAGCCTCCGGCGGCTTTTGTGCTTATCTGTGGTGCCCCTGAATACGGCTATCTTTTGCCTGAGGCCTACCAGTCGAGTGAGGCCGTACGCGCTTGTTTGCGTAAGCCTTTTCAGCCCAAAGACCTTTTAACCTTGTTGAGCCAGTGTGGCTGGGAGCTGCCGGCAAGGCAAGGAGCGATCCAACAGCCTGCGAGCGAGGAAGCTGTGCGTATTGTTCCGGTGGGGCCTGTGAAGGATTCCGACAAAGCGAGTCAGCCCGGTTTAGTTGTGAGCCAAACGGAAGAAATTCGCCGTTTTGTAGAGCAGTATTGTCGCGAGCACTTTGCTGAGATTGCGAGCCAAGTGGTTCGAGAAGAGCTGAAGCAGCTTGTGGCTCCTCCGGTGTCTAGGCCTCATGGGCGTGACTCTACAGGCTCAGAGAACCTTTAAAGTAACATGAGTAGAATGACTGCGGCAATAGCGGTGATGGTGCGTTTTTCGCTTTGCAGTGCTGGCAGAATCGTCGTGGGACTTTCGAGCTGCTCTGGGTTGGGCAATTTATTGGGCCACCACATGGGGGTGCGTGCTCGGTAGCTTCGGTATTCATCTCCAAACCGCTCTTCGAGCAGTTGCTCTTCGTATTGAATGATAGGAAAGTACTGCACAAAGAAAAGTAGCGTGACCACGAGTACAAACCATATTTTGGCGGAGAAAATACCTACACCGGTGACAATCAGAAAATTGGCTAAGTAAAGTGGATTACGTACCCAAAAAAAAGGTCCGGAAGTAATCAGATTTTCTCCGAGACTTGTAGAGCGTGTACGAGATACGGTCCCTATAAATGCCACGGAGTATATGCGAATGGCTTCTCCACAGAGAATGACGAGCAAGCCTAGGGTTGCCGAAAGTGCGTTGGCTTTGGAGATGAATGCGAGCAGGAGTATGAGTGGGATGGGGGTGTAGTCTCTGTTCTCAAAGAGCCATTTCCCGAGTCCGGAAGCTTTATTTGCAGAAGATGTTGTTGCATTCATGGTGAACCTTTCATCGTTTGGTAGGGCGTTCACGGCCTGGAAGTGAGTGGCATGCGTCTGTGCAGCCAGGAGACGGAAGCTAAAAAAATATATCTACTCCTGTGGTGACATCTGTGTAGGGACGATCTTTCGGACTTGACTTAAAACGTTGCCCATGTGTGCTTGGTCATGGCTTATTTCCTCCCAATCGTGTTGATTAAATCCCATGTTGATGGGAGTAAGTGGAATCATAACACCGCCAGGGCTGTGGATGAAACTTTTCCGAAAAAAGGTTTCAAAAATCTCTAAGTTGGCCTTTGCTTTGCTATACACGTACAAAATCTCACGGTCTGACCAGTAGGCATCGATATGGGAGACTTGGGGCAACGCGCGTGCGAGTAGCTCGTCTTTGAGCATTTCTCTCTCTTCTTTCTTGCGCTGCATCGAAAGCTTTTTTGTTTTTGACTCGTTTGTACTCTCTGTAAGTGTGCGGAGACGCTTTTTGAATTCTATTTGAAAAAACTCGTGTGGAATTCTGCGTCGCTCAATACGTAGCCGCAAAAAGGAGCCTTGGGACAAGCGTAAGTGACTGAAATCCCAATAGCCAAACTCGTGGTCGTCATTGTCTGCAAGTTCGCGGGGAAGGACCCAGCCAGCACGAATTTCGACGGCTGTATTTTTTCCTTCAGAGAGATTCTCAAACTGATATTTTTGCCATGTTAGGTCACGATTTTGATGAAGTTCTGCGGCCTCCGGTGCCATAAGGCGATACCGGGTAACCGAAAGAGTTCCTTTACCAACAGACATATGGACTCTTTCTTTGCTGTTAGAGGTGAACAATTCCCTCACGGTGAGTTGGGTACTATTTTTACATGCATGTATTGATGCCACAAGATTGGCTCTAAAGTCAATGAGTCCTTTTGTCGAGGTGGGGGGGGTGAGCTATGGTGAACCTTTTTCAACTTAGAGGAGCTTAAGTTGGCTCAATTTCCGACAGATTTTGAGACGTATTGTGAAATTATGGAAGAGTTGAATGCCCCTATCCAAGGAGATGAATTGGATGAAGTGACCTTGTGTCGACTCTATGAAAGTAAGTTGGTTTATTTAGAAAATCTAAGGGTTAAGTGCTTTCAAGATATGAATAGCAAGTCCGCCACCAAGCTTTTTTCGGCTCCTGACTATCGTCGTATTTTAGTTGCGATAGGCCAAACGGAGCTTCACCTGCATGACTTGGTTGTTCAGGCTGTCGAACGACGGCTCTAAGTTTTACGAGGCTGGTGGCTCTTTGAGTGCGCGACGTAGTACCTTGCCTACGTTTGTTTTGGGCAATTCATCTCGAAATTCAATTATTTTAGGGACTTTGTATCCTGTGAGATGCTCTCGGCAAAACGAGATAATCGTCTGTGGGTCGAGGTTGGGGTTGCTTTTGACCACAAAGGCTTTGACTTGTTCGCCAGATTTGCTGTCAGCGACGCCGACAACGGCCGCTTCGACAATCTCTGGGTGGGACGCAAGCACGTCTTCGATTTCGTTGGGGAAGACATTGAATCCAGAAACCAGAATCATATCTTTTTTGCGGTCCACGATGTAGACATAGCCCTTGTCGTCCATTTTGGCGATATCCCCGGTGCGGAGCCAGCCGGCGTCATCTAGAACTTCAGCGGTGGCTTCCGGCCTTTGCCAGTATCCTTTCATGACTTGAGGACCGCGAATGCAAAGCTCTCCAATTTCGCCAACGGGTAAGCTCTTGTTGTTGTCGTCGCGGATTTCAATTTCGGTGGAAGAAATAGGGAGGCCGATGGAGCCGTTGAATTTGCTGCTGCCTAGAGGATTGATGCATGCGGCTGGGGAGGTTTCGGTGAGTCCGTAAGCTTGATGAATCGGCATACCTGTTACCTGCTGCCACCTTTTTGCCACATCACTTTGTACTGCCATGCCCCCTCCTAACACCGCTCGGAGATGAGAAAAGTCCAGTTGCTTAAAGTTTTCGTGGTTGAGAAGAGCATTAAAGAGGGTGTTGACTCCGGTAAAGATGGTGAAAGGGTGCTTTTTGAGTTCTTTGATGAATCCTGGAATATCGCGAGGGTTGGTAATGAGAATATTTTTGGCGCCCAGGCGTATAAAGGTCAGACAATTGGCGGTCAGGGCAAAGATATGATAGAGCGGGAGTGCGGTAATGACCTTGTCTTGACCGACTTTGACCACATCTTTAATCCATTGGTAAGCTTGTTCGACATTGGAGCAAAGGTTTTTGTGTGTGAGTACAGCTCCTTTGGAGACACCTGTGGTCCCGCCGGTGTATTGTAAAAAGGCAACATCTTCGGGTGTAACCTTGTGTGGATGATAGGGGAGCTTGTAACCTTTTTTGACAGCACACCCAAGTGGCGAAGCTTGGGGTAGATTATATGCGGGAACCATCTTTTTGACATGGCGCACGACACTGTTTACAAGCAGCTTTTTGAGAGGGTTGAGTCCGTCTCCTAGTGTGGTGAGCAAGACCTTTTCAACGGGAACCTTGTCTTTGACGGTTTCGTAAACATGGGCAAAATTTTCAACCACAATGAGGACTTTAGCTCCAGAGTCTTTGAGTTGGTGTTCGAGTTCTCTGGGGGTATAGAGTGGGTTTACGTTTACCATGGTTAACCCTGCCCTCAATGTTGCGAAGAGAGCCACTGGGTAGGGAAGAATATTTGGCATCATGGCAGCGACGCGATCACCTTTTTTGAGTTGGCATTCTTCAAGAAAGTAGCTTGCAAGTGCTTTGGATTGTGCATCCAGCTGTGCGTAACTCAGCTTGCCGCCCATACACTCGAAAGCATCGAGTGCGCTGTACTTGTCACATGAGGTCTCAATAAGCTCGACTAAAGTTGCATCGTCTTGAACTTCGATTTCCTCGGGGACACCTTTTTGGTAGCTTTTGAGCCAAATTTTTTCCATGTTGTTTTCCTCTTTCATATTTGGTTTGCGGGCTGAGAGGTTCATGCCCCGTGCTGTGTCGCTTTTTGTCGGCCTTCCGAGCCTCTTTCGTCCGCTAGAATCATCGTCATGTGAACATACGGCTACCATGCTATCCTAGCTCGGCGGGTTTGATAACCCTAAATGACTAAATTTAGACAGAGCTATTGGTGGGCTTGGCCTCAAGCCGAAAGATATAACATGCTAAACCACAGCTTCAATGGCAAGTAAATTATGCTGCCGGCAGTCCTTTTATCTTGAGTTTAGAGTGCAGCTGTTGCGTGTGACTGTGGCCGACATCATAGATCATCTCTGAAAAGCCTGTCAATCCTGATGTACATGCTCGGAGTATATTTGTGTTTTACATTGATATTAACATACTAAATTTGAAAGACTATTTGTCGAATATACGTATAACCCCAAGGACGGCTTCTAGCTTATCCCCTAAACTATAAATGTTTAAGAGTCAGAGAGTGTTCACACGTGCAGTGGGTGCATATGTGAGCCTGTACGACTTTAGGGGAGAAGCATATGAAAATAGGTAAAGCTGAAATTGTGGCAGGTTTGATTGCATCACTCGGGTTGGCGAACGGTGCTCAAGCAGAACCTTCTTGGGCAAAGAAAGGAGATAACCTCGAAAAGTGTGCAGGTATCGCCAAGAAAAAAAGCAATGACTGTGGTGCGAATGGACACTCTTGTGCGAATAAAGCCGAGAAAGACTCTGATCCAAATGAGTGGGTATATCTACCTGAGGGAGTGTGTGAGAAGATAGTTGGCGGAAAAGTTCTGGCTAAGAAAACAGTTAAGTAACCAAACGGGTGATTTATGGACACCTCAAAAATCTCTGGTGTTGGGCTTGGATTAAGAGATGAGTTTGTGTCTGAACTCCTCACCTCTATAGAAAATGGGTGTCCACCTAACCGAATTGGTTGGCTTGAAATTTTGGCGGATAACTACTTTTCACAAGGTGGGAGGCATCTGCATAGGTTAGCCTCTTTGCGTGAGCATTGGCCGGTGGTTTTGCATTCTGTGGGCCTGAATGTGGGTTCGGCTGAAGGACCAAACATGCAGAAAGCAGCGCAAATGCGCAGACTTGTGCAAGAGTTCCGCCCTGCCTGGGTGTCGGATCATCTCGCATGGACAGGCATTTCAGGGAAGTATATACCTGACCTGCTGCCCTTGCCTTACACTGTGGAGTCTGTGGAAGTGGTTGCTGCGAATATTCGCCTCTTGCGTGAGTATTTAGATTGTCCTTTTATTATCGAAAATATTTCAAGCTATGCTTGTTTTCAAAATTCTGAAATGACTGAAGTCGAGTTTCTCCTTGCAGTGGTGCAGCAGGCTGGGTGTGGAATTTTGCTTGACCTCAATAACATTTATGTCAATTCGCAGAACCATGGTTATGATGCGAAAAAGTTTTTGCAACAGATCCCGAGAGAACGCGTGGTTCAGTTCCATATTGCTGGACATACTTCCCAAAAAGGTTTTTTGTTGGATACTCATGGTGCTGCCATTGCACCGGATGTATGGGATTTGGCAACAATTGCAGCACAGCTATTTCCAGGTGTTCCCGTTTGTTTGGAAAGAGACAACGATATCCCTGCACTTGGAGAGCTATTGCGGGAGTCGGAGCAGGCCGCTGATATTTTTTATGGACGCCCTCCGCGTAGAGTATGTTTAGAAGCCATGGAGGATAGACTGTGTTATTAGAACTCCAGAAGAGTTTTCAAAAGGCTTTGACTCCAGCTGCTGGCAAGCTTTCTCCTCTGCGGATGACAGAGTTGAATCTTCAGCCCCATTGCTCACCTTCGCCGGAGACAGCTATAGATCAGTACCGTGCTCATTTTGTCAATGCTTATCTAGCGGTACTTGCCGAGGTCTATACATATACGGGTATGTATCTGGGGCAGGAGCCTTTCCAAGACTTGTGTCGGCGTTATATCCGTTGGGCTGGTCTACCTTCGGATGAGATTGGTTCGATGGTGTATGGGCAAGAATTGGAAGCATATGTGAGACGATACAGCAAGAAGGCTGACCCTGAGCTGCTGGAAGTGATCCGCTTAGATGGATGTATTTGTCAGTCTTTTTATGCTTTAGATGAGGTCTCGGTGGACCTCGAAAAAGTGCGTGTCTGGTTGCAAGATAGTAGTTCTCTGCAACGTATTTCTCTTTTGTCTTCTTTGAGATACTTTACGACTTCCGTGGACCTTACGAAGTATGAAGAAGACGCTTCTCCAGACCTTTCGGAGGCTTCTTTAACTCCAGATGCTCCCTTAAAATATTGTGTAGTGGTTTGGAAAAAAGACTATCTCGTCTATCATCGTTGCTTAGGTCGTGAATTATCTGATCTCTTGCAGTACTTTACAATCGCGAGGACGCGTGAAGAAGTTCTCACCCACTATTGCCTAAGCCAAGATGCAGCAGAGCAGTTGCAGGGCTTTTTAACGGTAGCTTGCGATTATGGATGGCTGCATGTGAATGAGCAAGCTCCTCTTTAGCTTTGTTTTGTACAGGGACCGAGCGCGTCAGCGATCGCATTGGCGACGTCACGGCGGTATAAAAATTCGAAATGAGAGACGTGGTGCATTGGGATAGGAATGATGTTCTGATCATTCTTATCAGGCCTTAGAATAGCTCCTTCTCCGTGGGCTACCCAATCACGTCGCGAATAAAAGTTGTATATTTGGAGGTCTTTAGGGAGTGGTTTTTCACGAAACTCCTTTAACATCTTTGAGCCAATGCGCATTTGCCATACATCGCGAAAGATTAGTCCCATCGGAGTGATGAGTGCGAGCCATGCCAGCCAACTGCCTGCGAATGGAGTTCCCAAAGTGATCAGCTTATCGCAGTAGCGGTGTCCACCATACTTGAGTAACCACTGGGTGGCGACCATCCCCCCTTTTGAGTGGGCGACAATGCGGACTTTGTCCACATCAGGATGCTTAGAAAAGTAGCGGCGGAGCTTGATATCTAGATAGTCAGCTGTTTCGTCAATACTTTCGGTGAAAAAGACTCCCAGCAGCCCCCCTAAATTAAAGCTAAAGACTTCATACCCTTTCATTGACAGCAAGCGCTCCATGACCGTGAGCGCCCTGCGGGAAGAAAAGTAGCCGTAGAGCAGTAGTATAGGGATTTTTTGAGGGTTGCGTTCATAACGTCTCACAATATCGTTGTTGTGGCGTACCTCATCATTTATTTCGAGCCACATGGCTTTGGCGCGTTGCCAGAGGCTCGTGCCCTTGCGGCGTGACTTATACTCGAAAAAAAGCCCTGGAAGAAGCCAGCATAAAGAGGCGATGCCTAGGCTCATCCCGATGGAGTCGATCCACCCGGCCTGTTGGGTTGCCATATAGGCAAAAGCTATGTTGGAAGGTATCTGTCCCACAAACGTAAATAACAGCACTCTTTTCGAGTGAAAGTTGACGATGCCAAAAAGGAGGGAGAATAAGTCGAAAGGTGCGATGGGGATCAGGCGTATTGCGAGTACGAGCTTCCAATCTTGTGATCGTATGAATCGGTAAGTGTGAGGAAGATTGGTTACGAGCCACGGTCCTACGACTCTTTGTCCGAGAAGTTTTGCGGGTAGAAACAGGAATAAAGTCGAGACACATGCAGCAATGGTCCCGAGTATGGTGCCCCAAACCACTCCAAAGCTTCTTCCCGCAAGCATCACATAGAGCGATTGTGGTGTGAAAAGAGCAGGCCGAATCACACTCAGTACAATATATTTTGCCCAACCTAGCTGCTGATCCGCAAGGCAAGACAGGTAGAGGTCAGAACACATGGAGTGCCAAAAACTCAGTGCTAGAATAGAACAAGCACTAATCAGACAAAGTTCTATCATTAAAACAGTGCGGATTTGTTGTTTTTTTTTGCCCATACAGCAACTCTGTGGCTGGTGAAATGCGGATGCGGATAAGACGCTGACCTAGCAAGGTTAGCATGATTCATAGGGTGGGAGAAGGCTTGCTTATTTCCTACCTCTGAGGGAGCGAGTATGCCTTCTGGAAAGCTCTCGGGGTTCAACTTGAGATTGTTGTAGGAATGAGTTACAATCCAGCACATTTGGCATGGCTAGATTCAAGTTAGAAGTGTTTTTTAAAACTTATATAGATGGAGCTTCGTTTTTTTATGTATCAAACTACCGATTTTCGTAAAGGGCTGAAAATAGAGTATGAAAATCAAGCCTTTGTTATCGTCGAGTTTCAACACGTGAATCCAGGGAAAGGCTCTGCTTTTGTACGGACTCGATTGAAAAATTTAGAGACAGGTAAGGTCTTGGATGTTACCTTCAAGGCAGGTGTCGATAAAGTGGGTATTCCGGATATTCAAACCAGTGAGATGCAGTACTTATATTCTGATGGAGAGTCTTATCATTTTATGGATAATAGTACCTATGATCAGGTCGCTCTGACAGCCAGTGAGGTTGGGGATGCGAAGTACTATCTCATTGAAAATGCCACGGTAAGAATTACGATTTACAAAGGAAAACCTGTGGCCATCGATTTGGATAATTTTGTGGAACTTAAAGTAGCCGAAACCCAGCCAAATATTAAAGGTGATACCTCTTCTGGAGGCGGGAAGCCAGCAACCATGGAAACGGGGTTGACAGTGACGGTACCGTTTCATATTAATGCTGGTGATGTGCTCAAGGTGGATACGCGTACCGACAAATACATTGAAAAGGTCAAATGATATGGCAGATCTGGATAAGATAGAGAGATTGATGCAGCTTGTCAGAAAATATGGATTTGGCAAGTTCGAACTTAAAGAGGACGACTATTCTTTCAAGTTTGAAGACATCCGCGAGTCCCAGCCGTTACAACCAGCCCTGCAGGCTCCAATGTCTCATCCTTTCCAGACCCTATCCCCTCCTGTACCAAGCCCCTCCTATGAAAATCCTGTTGCCACCCCGAAAGAGTCCATAGATCATAACAGCCGAACATCCGCAAATATTAAAGAAATACGCTCACCTTTTGTGGGTACCTTCTACGCCTCACCCTCCCCCACTGCAAGTCCCTTTGCGGTTCCTGGACAGAATATTCGTAAAGGGGATACTCTTTGCATTGTGGAAGCTATGAAGCTCATGAATGAAATAGAATCGGAGTATACAGGTACTGTGCGGGAGGTTTTGGTGGACAATGAATCTCCGATCGAGTTTGATCAGATTCTTTTTAAAGTAGAAGTAAACTCCTAAAAAGAAAGCGACAGCTTTCTTTCTTTTTATAGAGCACTATTTGCCAAATGTAGAGCCAGACCAGAGTAGATGATAGAGGCTCTTCGGGATTTTATCATCCGCGTTTCCTTCGGTTCTATGTGATCACATTTATTTGAGGGTAGCCTGTTGAAAAAGATCTTGATTGCCAATCGTGGCGAGATAGCTGTCAGAATTATCCGAGCTTGTAAGGAATTGGGGATAAGTACGGTCGCGATTCACTCTTCCGCGGATAAAGACTCTCTGCATGCAAAGTTGGCGGACGAAAGTGTTTGTATTGGCCCAGGCCCTAGCTTGCAGAGTTATTTGCATATTCCCTGCCTTATGAGCGCTGCGGAAATCACCGGAGTAGATGCGATTCATCCTGGCTATGGCTTTCTTTCAGAAAGTGCTGAGTTTGCGAAGGTGTGTCAGATCTATGGCATTACTTTTATTGGACCTTTGCCGAGCCATATTGATGCTTTAGGAGACAAAGTTAGGGCGAAAAAGGCCGCTATTCAGGCGGGAGTCCCCCTTCTCCCAGGAAGTAATGGAGTCGTACACTCCGCAGCCGAAGCTTTGGCATTTGCGGAAGAAATTGGGTATCCGGTCATTATCAAAGCGAGTGCCGGGGGTGGGGGCCGTGGCATGAAAATCGCTCGTGATGCAAAGCAGTTACCGCGCTTGCTTCAACTGGCCCAGAACGAAGCCAAAATAGGATTTAACAATCCAGATTGTTTTATTGAGAAATACCTTGAAAAGCCAAGGCATGTTGAAGTTCAGTTGGTGGCAGACTCTCATGGCAATTGTATTGCAGTCGGTGAGCGAGACTGCAGTATTCAGCGCAGGCACCAGAAGCTGATTGAAGAGGCTTTGTGCCCCGTCTTGGATGAGCAAACACGCGCGAGCCTGTGTGAGAGCGCGGTAAATCTGGCCAAAATAGTGGGTTACCAGTCCTTGGGAACCGCAGAGTTTTTATACGAAAATGGCTCCTTCTATTTTATGGAAATGAACACCCGTGTTCAGGTGGAGCATCCGGTTACGGAGATGGTTTCTGGAATGGACCTGGTGAAGCAGCAGATCTTGATTGCCGCAGGAGAAAAGATTCCAGCACAACAACCCCAATTCTCTGGCCACTCTATTGAGTGCCGTATCAATGCGGAGGACCCGAGAACATTTGCCCCTTGGCCAGGTCTGGTCACTTCATACCATGAGCCAGGAGGCCCTGGGGTGCGTGTGGACTCTTTGCTGTATACGAATTACCGGGTACCTTCTTTGTATGACTCGATGGTGGCAAAAGTGATCTCCCATGGGGCGAATCGAGAAGAAGCTCGTCTGAGAATGATACGCGCTCTAGAGGAGTTGAGAATAGAAGGGATTAGGACAAATATTCCCTTTCAGTTGGCGGTACTCAAGGACGATAGCTTTAAAGCAGCTAATGTATCGACTAACTTTTTGCAATCTTTTGAGTGGTAATGCATGGATCATCCTCACGGCTTTGTAGGGCTGGATGGTTTGTTGGAAGTTTTGGCGAGGAACCCTGGGGAATTTAAGGTTCGTCGTCGGTTCTTGCAATTGGTCAAGGGGCTTCCTGATCCTCAGGCGCAGGCGATGTATTTGAGAAAGTTATCCGTGTGCCTTGCCCACTTTGATGGAGGGGCTGCTCAGGCTTTGGAGTCTCAAGCCCAGCAGCTTAGCCAAGTGGCGCATGCTTCTGCAGCTTTGCCCAAGAACTCTGGCAGCAACGACTCTCCACGGAGGGAGTCTGCGTCAGCTCCGTCTTTGAGTGCTACCCATCGTCCGTCCATGAACTACGGTCGGCGTAAGCATGATATGCCGAATGCTTTGCCCCATCCACCAGGCATCCCTCGTGTACCTCCTGTGCCAACGACTCCTTTTGCCTTAGGTGAACAGCCACCTGAAACGCGCACAGAAGGTCCCCCCCCAGCCGAGCAGAGGGCTTTAACCGAGCTTCATGGAGTGGAGCAGACTTTAGTGCAAGCAACTGCTGCAGAGAAAAAGGCTCTGGTGATGCATATGTTGGTGCTGCGTAAAGACGGAGACACACAGGTGGGAGATGGCGTGCATATGGAGCCTCCTGAATTGGCTATGGCTCTGCTTGAACAAGATTGGCCGACCACCCCTGATTGGGTCAAGTTGCCGCTGTTTGTGAGGTGCGCGCGGCAAGCTGACAAGTTGTGGTGGGTTTACTTTGAAAGCTTGTGTCTGGCGCAACAATATCGTCGGGCTTTAGTGGAATTAAGAAAATTTTGGCATCGTAGCGAGGACGAAGTCTTAGGTGCGCCGTTGTGTGAGGCTTTGGAGAGGCTGCTGGCTCATTTGGAGCCTTGGAGGTCGCAGGTGGAAGAGGATAGCCTCCAGCGTTACTTGATTGCTCCATATGGCTATTCCTTGCAGATATGAAGCTTGTTATACATATGTTGCTTCGCCACCTGCAATGATGACCTTGCCTTCTTCCTCTAGCTTACGTGTAATTTGTAGGATTTCAAACTGTACCGCCTCTACGTCGGAAAGTTTGACGGCAGCCATAGCCTCCATGTCTTCTTTGAGCATTTCAGAAGCACGTGAAGACATGTTTTTGAAGACCAGATCACGCACGGACTCTGAAGAGGTCTTGAGTGCGACTTTCCATTTGTCAGCAGGCACATTTTTGAGGAGTTCCTGAATGGAACGGTCATCGAGTTTGACCAGGTCGTCGAATACGAACATGAGTTGCCGTATCTCCTCTGCAAGGTCGGGGTCACGTTCTTCTAAATTGTCGAGCATTTCTTCTTCAGAGGACTTGTCAATGAGGTTTAGCATGTCTGCGAGGCAGTCTACTCCACCAAGCTTGTCAGTGGAGATGGAACCCATGGCTTGAACTTCTTGGCGCAAAACGTCTTCTATTTCGTCGATCAGCTCGGGCGCCACCGACTCTAAGTTGGCAACTCGTAAAAGGATCTCTGTATGCATGGACTCGGGCAATAACTTGAGAGTGTCTCCCATTTTATTCGCGTCGAGATGGGCGAGAATGAGAGCAATGGTTTGGGGGTGCTCGTTGCGAATAAAGCCCGAGAGTGTTCTGGGGTCAATCAGTTCAAGAGAGTCGAGATTTGCCGATGACAGTGAGAGCTGGTCGATGAGGTCTTCCGCTTCTCCTCCTTTGAATGCGGAGCCGATGACTTTCTTGGTGTAGTCACTACCACCATAAAAGAATTGCTTGTTTTGCTGGATAATACCGTAGAATTCATCGATGATGCTATCGACGACATCTTCTTCCAAACGCCCGAGCCGGCTCATGGCAGTACCAATGCGTTTGATTTCAAACTCAGTCAGGTTTTTGAAAATCTCTGAAGAGATTTCCTCTCCAAATGAGAGGAGTAGAATCGCGGCTTTTTGTGAGCCGGTGAAGTTATGAGTTCCCATGGGCTCGAACACTCGTATTGAGAGAGATAAGGTTCTAAGTTCGCTTTTATTTTAGACTGGAGTCGAGCGATAAAGGTAGGGGAATCATATCCGGGTAAAAAGTGCCTAGCTTTTATGCATGGTGGGGCTGCCTAAGGCGTGGACAGCTGTATGGGATACTCTGATTTGGGCCCTTTGTAGAGAGTGGGGGGAGTGTTTAGCGCAAAGCTGGAGGCAATGGAATCTGCGCGCTCGTTGCCTGGGTGGCCCGAGTGGCCACGAACATGGTGCCACTCGATTGTGAGTGTGGTACTAAGCTGGTCCAGCTCTAGCCATAGCTCTTTATTGGCTACAGGCTTTTTTTGGGTGTTGACCCAGTTTTTGCGTTTCCAGCCGTGGATCCATGATTTCATGCCTTGGACGAGGTAGTTAGAGTCGGTGAATACACGTACTTTACGTGCTTCCGTGTTGAGGTCCTTTAAGGCTGAAATGGCTGCGAGCATTTCCATCTGGTTATTGGTGGTATTGGGGATGTGTCCGCCGATTTCTTTGACAAAATCAGGGCAACGCACGATAATGGCCCCCCAACCTCCTGGGCCTGGGTTACCTTTGCAAGCTCCGTCGGTAAAAATATAAATATCTTGGTGCAAGTCCTACTCCACGTTTGGAATAATATCCATTTGTTCTGGTGAAAACATTTCAGTGACGAGTTTGTCCCACTGGCTGTGGGCGCGATTGTCACCACGACGGAATGTTGCGCTCATGATTCCCGAAACGCCTTGGGGCAGGTGTCCCTTACTCATGAGGCAGTGAAACAATTCGTGATACATGACTTCTCTGAGCAAGATAAGCCGTGATTTACCTGTTCCTGCGTAATGCGTCACCGCTTCCTGGAGAACCTCGATGACCATCCACTTTAGGGGACGGTTACCACTCACCGTGGCTTGTGTGGCACGGTAGCGATTGCAGGCGGCCATAACTCCAGGGTGTGAGGTACTCGAAAGCTGGTCTACATATATCATTTGGCGCAATTCTAATACTTTTTCTGCGGGAATGTCAACTTTGTATTTTTTGGCATCATCGAGAAACTGTTGCAAGAAAGGCTTAAGCTCGTCGTCGTACTGGTAGCTGGGTGCTCCGATATTTTTGACGCCAGCAGCGTCGAGTAGCTCATGGTTGATAAAGTCGTGGAGTGGAGCTTGGGTATCCCAAACAACTCTTTTTTTACAAGCCAAAGGAGCCAAGCACAATGAGATAAAAAGGAAATGGGG
>JAPPOJ010000196.1 GCA_028817975.1 Zetaproteobacteria bacterium
GTGCCAGATGTCCTGTCTGTGTCGAATCTCATCTTCTGCAGGTTGAAGCAGCCTTAATTCAAGAGGATCTAGGGGAAGCGCATCGGCTTTTACAGTCACCTTTATTGGTAAGCAAAGGTGTGGACTTTGCTGTGAGATATTTGCACCTTGTTGTAAAGTTGAAGCGTAAAGAAGATAAAGCAATGATTTTAAGGCAACTTTTGTACTTGGTGAGATTCTCGGACCACAGTGCTCGTGTAAATATAGGCTATCATCGTCATGCGCTGCAGTTGATTAAAAGTCTGGATAGCGTGCTCTAGTTTTTTGGCTTTTAAAAAGCGCTGCAGAATGATGAGCTTATGTTTTGCCTGTACAGGAGATATAATTGACTTTTTTAGGAAATTATTTCCTAAAAAAGTGCTTTCTACCTCTTGCTATTTGTAAGGTCAAGTCTTATGTTGTGGATGGAGGAGCCTATGATAAGCTTGCTCTTAAATGTGTTTTGTGCATCCTCATTCCAAGGTTAGACTGGTCGGTGGATGTGTGTTTCCTACAGGTCTGCCCTAGAGTTACTAAGGTGGAGTACACTAGAGATCCAAATATTTTAGGAGATTAAAGACTATGAAATCATCGAATCCCTCGTTAAATGAAGGAACCTTTGCGGATGCTGCGCGTAGTGTAGCCATGGGACGTTCTGCGGAATTGATGACGATTGACGGTGCGGTAAATAGATCACTTACTTTGTTGGCCCTTCTTGTGGCTTCGGCTGTCTTTGTCTGGATGCAAGCTTTTGCAACAGGTCTTAATAATGTGCCGGCTATTGTGCAAAATCCAGGTATGCTGTCAGGTTGGATGGTTGTAGGCGGTTTAGGAGGCTTTGCGCTTGCTTTGGCAACCATCTTTAAGCCTGTTTGGGCGCCTTGGTCTGCACCTGCATATGCGTTGTGTGAGGGCCTTCTTATTGGTGCGGTTTCTGCGCGTTACGAAGCTATGATGTCAGGTATCGTCATGCAAGCTGCTCTACTGACCATTGGTACTTTGGCAACGATGCTTATGGGCTATAAAGCTGGTGTGATCCGGGCTACAGAAAAGTTTCGCTCAGGTCTTATTGCAGCCACGGGTGGAATTGCTTTGGTCTATTTGGCTAGCTTTATTTTTGGTATGTTTGGAGTGCCATTCACTTTTATGATGGATAGCTCCCCACTTAGCATTGGCATCTCTTTGGTTGTGATTGTGGTTGCTGCGTTGAACCTTATCTTAGACTTCGATATGATTGAGCAAGGTGTACGTCACCGGGCGCCTAAGTATATGGAATGGTATGCTGGGTTTTCTTTGTTGGTTACGTTAGTTTGGTTGTATATGGAGTTTCTGCGTCTGTTGTCTAAGGTCAATAACAGAGACTAAGAAGTGAGATTTTCTCTCTATAAATGCCTCTGGTGAGCTGCCTTCTGTACACATGAGTGTCAACTTGCTTGGCTCTGACTTAAGAGCCATTTTTAAGTTTTTCCTTGGTCAGAGAAAAACTTGTCTTGTATCAAATTTTCGCTTATAATGTTAGCGATTTTTGATAAAATTTTTGTATGGGCCAACTTAATGCCAAAACTAACGATCAGAACTGATGATAAAACCATAGATGTTGAAAGTAATTACCCTCTTATCAACCTAAGTGAAGAGCATGATACTTCTATTCTCTTTGGTTGCCGTGATGGTGCCTGTGGCGCATGTATGGTACGTGTGCTTGAGGGGTCCGAAAATTTGAGTCAGATGGAAGAGGATGAGCAGGATTTTCTCGAAACAATGGCCGCAGAACCCAACGAGCGTTTGGCTTGTCAGTGCAAAATAAGTGGTGACGTTGTTTTGGAAGTTTCTGAATAATCACTGCACCCAGGAAGGTGATCATGCCGCATCCAAACCTAGAGCTTGCTCTTGAAACACTCAGAGCAAGGTGGCCTGAGGCGAAATGTGAGCTTTTCTACACAACACCTTACCAGCTTTTGGTTTCTGTTGTTTTATCTGCCCAAGCCACAGACAAAAGCGTCAACAAAGCGATGCGTCCTTTGTATGAAAAAGGTTTGGATATTGACACGGTGCTTTCTTGGGGGCAAGAAACATTCTTGTCCAAAATCCGCTCTATAGGCCTTGCTCCGACCAAATCAAAAAATGTTATTGCACTTTCAAGGCTATTACGTGAACGCCATCAGGATCAAATTCCTAGCTCGCGTGACGAACTAGAGGCCTTGCCCGGTGTAGGGCCAAAGACAGCAAGTGTTATTTTGGGTGAGTGTTTTGGGCAGCCTACCTTGGCGGTAGATACGCATGTCTATCGTGTGACTCAAAGGCTTGGCCTTCATAATGAAAGCAGCCCTTTGAAAGCAGAAAAAGTCCTTACGGGGATGATTCCAGGTAGCTGGTTACCTCAAGCTCATCATCTCTTTATTTTTCATGGTCGTTACATTTGTGCTGCACGCAAGCCACTGTGTGCAGACTGCCCAATGGCCACCATTTGTCCTTCTCAACAGACAAAGACTTTGAGTTAATCGTTAGCGATGTGTATCATCTAGCTTTGTGTATCTCGCTTTTATGGAGGTTACTATGGCAAGTGATTCAGAGCACAGTAAGTGGATAATCAAAAAGTTGCTCTATCGTATGGGCGTGGTCTTTTTTTGTGGGGGTGGTTTTATCCTCTCTCTTGTCAGTGCACGTCACAAGTTTAGATCTAACTCGCAGCCCATTCACTTTGTAGGCGATGTGGACGCACTTGATTTGGAAAGAGCAGGTACGCCTTTTGGTCGTCAAGACTTTATGGGGCGTGGGACTTTTTTTCTGGTGATACCTCCTGGGTGGGACTTGGCTATTGACTTTAAAAAGTTAGATGATTTTATGCGTTTAGTAATTGCTCGAGATTCTTCGAGTTATCGTTACCGCAACCATTTTCAGCTAATTGTCTGGGGTGGGAAGAAAGGCTTTGGAGAACAGCTAGGCAGCTCTTGGCTGCACGTTCGGTCTAAAAATGGTGATCGTTTGTCACTGCTGCGGATTCTGGGGGTATTTGGGGTTAAAGAAGCAATTCAACAACCCACAGTCTTTTTATTGGATCATCAAGGGCTTGTTTTGGGAAAAGCAGGACTTGATCACCCAGAAAAACTAGCTCCGTTGCTTTCTAAAGTTGTGTTTGAAAGTGGCTTGCACGACTATTTACAGAAGCATACTTTTTTTGGGCCTAAAAAAGCTTCTAGTTAGGTTTGGCAGCCCAAATAGGTAGCTATGCTGCACATGAAAACTGTGGCTCCAACATAAGTGATAGCACTAGATGCTTGTCCTGTTTGTAACAGTTGGATGATTTCTTGAGAAAACTTTGAATATGTTGTAAATCCTCCCAAAAACCCGGTGATGATCACTGGAGAGAAGGGGGATGCGGAAAGTCGGTTAGAAAGTACCCCGATTAAAAAGCATCCTATAAAATTGACGAGAAAAGTCCACCAAATACTCATAACTTGCGGCAGGTGGTACTCACCTAAAGTGGTCACAGTGGCTCTGGCAACAGCCCCTAAACAACCGCCAACGCCAACTTCTAGAAGTGTTTTAAGTTGCATATCCAGCGTAGACTCCCTGACGAATCGACTCTAAAATGACCTCATTGTATCTTAGACACAGGAGTAAGAATATGCAAACAGAACGTTTACAAAAATATGGTAACTTGGATTTCCATCTGGTGTCATGGGAGAATAGGCAGGCTGGGCTGATTATCATGGCTCATGGGTATGGGGCCAACGAGAAAGATTTAGTCGGCCTTGTGCAATACTTGGATCCACAATCAAAGTATTGTTGGGCATTTCCAGCAGCCCCTATTTATCTTGGTTCGTATATGGG
>JAPPOJ010000004.1 GCA_028817975.1 Zetaproteobacteria bacterium
ATTTACAAGGAGTTTGTGTGATGGGAAATCACTGCCGACTGGATCTCGATGTGCCCAATATGGATGTCTTTACCGCACTAGCGGAACAGTTCAACCAGAGTCGGGGGCAAACCGCCCTCGCCTGTGCTGCTCCGGGGGTGAGCCACTACCGTATTGGCACCCTGCACCGCGAAGTTACCGCCGCCGACCTGCACGAACTGGCCAAAAGCCAGCAAAATGTGGCCTTTGTCACCGACCTCGAAGGAGTACCGGTCAAGCGCGACACCATCTGCGCGGACCCCAGCAAGAGCATGCTCGCCGATGGCTACATCAAAGCTAAGTCGTTGATTAGCTTTGACCTTAATTTTGCCGACACCCTGGAAGACTTCGACCAGCTCGACGACGAGCACAAGTATCGCCATGCCCAGGTGGCCGCGTACTTCATCCTCGCCGCCTGCAGGCAAAACTGCCTACCGCTGTGGATGCTGGTGTACAGCGGCCGGGGACTGCACCTGCACTTTAAGTTGGCCACTCCGCTGCCGGTAGCCTCGGCCGGAGCGTATGCACGACAGTACAAGCGCTGGTGCAGCCTGTTGGAGGTGCTGTTACGCCAGCAGTACAAGCTGGACCGGACCTGCCGCAATCCTGCGCGGCTGTTTCGCCTGCCGTGCTCGCGGAATCTCAGTGTGGAAGGGGAAAAGCTGCAAAGTGAGGTGTTTTTCCTCGATCGTCACGCCGATGCGAGTAAGTTCTTTGTGGATGTGGGTACCCATTTGAAGGTGTGGACCAGCGAACCTTACCCTAAGCTCGACCCACAGATGTTTTCGGAAGCGACGAAGCGTCAGGAAGAAGTGTACAAACGCTTTGACTGCGACGGTCATGGGGTGTGGCAGGTGCTACAGACCGAGGACGGTTGCCGACGGCGCTGGCTGTGTGATCCGCTACGGGTCGAGGCGATGACTCGGGACAAACAGGGCCAAGGTTGGGGCCGGGCGCTGGTGTTTTACGACGCCGATGGTACGGAAAAACGCTGGAACATGCCCCTCGCACTGTTGGCGGGGAGTGGTGTGGCCCTACGGCGACGGCTGCTGAGTATGGGCTTGCATCTGTGTTTGGATGCCGAGGCCCAGGTGCCGCTCATGCACTATCTGCTGTGGTCCCAGCCCGAGCAACGGCTAGAGCTAGGTGCCCCTTAACAGAGCGTTTGGAGGTGGGGAGCTTTCCCCTCTCCTCGCAACGCTTTTTATTTGCCATTCCACCAGCTGGAGAATTTGTCAGAGAGGCTGTCCAGCATCCGCTCGCCGGCTCCAATGGAGCTGCCAAATTGGCTCCCATCCGAACGGGATTCCCGTTCGCTGCGGTCATAGCAGCGCTCCACACTTTTTTCACATTTAGACTCATAACGATCCCGCTCTTTAGAAGCTTCCGCTTTGCAATCATCGCGCTCCCGATCACTACCTTTGGATTCACACTTCTCTATGTCACTCTTGTAGCTATCTCTTGTTTTTTCAATACATTCACTCTCGACTTTGGCACATCCAGGTGCACCATCTCCACCCCCAAGCGTGGGTACATTAGGCGCAATCATGTCGGGGACTCCAGCGGTGGTGCGAATGGCAAAGCGCCCCCCTTCCCTGGTGTACCTCTCAAAGGCGCTGTCATAATCCATACCTTGGGGTGGGGTGTGAAACAGCTTCGTCTGGCTGAAGGGGATAAAGCTCTCCCCATGCTCGCCTTTCACATAGAAACCCTGGTCCTCGGTGTCCACTTCCAAACTGAAGTGTTGGCGGGCATGTGCGCCAAGAAACGGGGAGAGGTCTTTACGTTCTGCGTGTGCAGAGAATGGTAGGAGCGCGAGGAGTACACATGTTTTTTTCATCATTTATCCTTAATATTAAACCTTTTTGAGGAGATGTCGGAGGTTGACACTACTTACCATTCCACCAGCTGGAGAATTTGTCAGAGAGGCTATCCATCATCCGCTCGCCAGCACCAATGGAGCTGCCAAACTGGCTCCCATCCGAACGGGATTCCCGCTCGCTGCGGTCATAGCATGTTCCAGCGTCTCTTTTGCATTCCGCTTTATCGGTATCACGCTCCCTGGAAGCTTCAGCCTTACAGTCACCACGATCTTGGTCACCACGATCTTGGTCACCCACTTTGGAATCGCACTTTTCCATAGCTTTGTCGTAACGATCGTTTGCACTGTCTTTACAGTCCTTTTCAACTCGCGCACATCCCGGTGCACCATCTCCACCCCCGAGTGTGGATACATTAGGTGCAATCATGTCGGGGACCCCAGCGGTGGTACGGATGGCAAAGCGCCCTCCTTTCCTGATGTACCTCTCAAAGGCGCTGTCATAGTCCATGTCTTGGGGTGGAGTGTGAAACAGCTTCGTCTGGCTGAAGGGGATAAAGTTCTCCCCATGATGGCCTTTCACATAGAAGCCCTGGTCCTCGGTGTCCACTTCCAAACTGAAGTGTTGGCGGGCATGTGCGCCAAGAAACGGGGAGAGGTCTTTACGTTCTGCGTGTGCAGAGAGGGGTAGAAAAGCAAGCAGGGCACATGTTTTTTTCATCATTTATCCTTAGATAGCAGGTTGTTACGCGGCTAAGTTGCCATTCGCTTGATTCTTTAGCAATTTCAAAGAAATATAGCAAAGAAAAATAGATTAACTATTTGATTTTAAAGGTAAAAAAGGTGTGTACTTACCCAGGTTTCATCTGGGCATGGACGAGAGAGGGTGAGTTCGCCTTACTTACAGCGTTTGAAGCGCGTGCCAATGGGTTTTTTACACTTTTGTCCGGAAGAGCAGTCACGGTCACTGCTACACTCACGCACACACTCGTTCTTTTTAAATACCCAAGTGGCACAACGATGTCCCGAGGGACAATCCGAATCTGAGCGACAGGGACCTGGGTCTGTCGGACAACTATGGGCGCCTATGCCCATGCTACAGTCCCATAGCCCAAGACAGAAGTTGAGCGGCATATCGCATTGACAGGAGGACCTAAAGAAGACAAGGCAGCGGGTACAGGAAAGGTGACCACAGCCATCTGACCCCGTTGCGATCCCTGGCTCTTGCTCAAAGTCAAACGAGCTGGAAGTATTGGAAAACGCAGTTTTGACAATGTTATAGGCTTTCTTACCATGTTCCTGGATGTAATCGCTGATTTTCTTCTTTTCCTGTTTATTCAGGGGGATACTTTGCAGTTTGCTCAATTGGGGCTGGAGCTTTTGATACAGTTCCTGAGCCGAGCTGTCGGGGTGAGCCTCCACAGTGGTTATCATTTTGTCTACCACTTGGGTGGCCTCCTGAGAATGTGCTGAATTTTTGTGCATCTCGGAGCTGCTGACGCAGCCATACTGAAGGGCTAAGCCTAGGGATAGCCAGAGTAAAGTCGTGCGATATCTCATGTCATGGTCCTTTCTCTCTAAAGTGACTCAAGGGTGAGCACAGTGTTGAAGTGCCTGTTTTTATGGGTAATGGGTCGGCTGTACCGGTAAGTTCTTGAAGGCCCCCTTTCTGCCTCTTTTTTGAGCAAATCAGTCCATTTATCTCTTTTAATAAAACACCACCATCTATATGTGGTGGTGTTTTATTAAATTAAAACACACCGCCATTATATACATGTGGCGTGTTGGATTAAAAAGGCAGAAATAAGCCGAATTAGGGGTACCTAGGGTACTTTAAGACTAAAAATTTGTTTCAAAAACATCTGTTTTTGAAACAAATCTCAAAACCCATATTATTCAATAATATCAATGGTTTTCATGAAATAAGGGGGTTTATGAAACGCAAAAACCCCCTTATTATCCGTTATCGGGAGCCAACAAGGTGATG
>JAPPOJ010000128.1 GCA_028817975.1 Zetaproteobacteria bacterium
ATGCCTAAGTTGTCAGATCCAGCCTTTCTGTGGGTTGTACAAGATGAAAGTCTTCCCCTTCCTGTCAGTCGTATCTTTCCAATGGAGGATACTCTGCATATTCGAACGGCAAATCATCATGAGACACCGTGCGACAGCCCAACACAACACAGCATATGAGGCCGACACATAACCAGCTACGATATATCATCATTCCTCCCAGCAAAGATGAATACAAGACAGGTTCTCCACCATTATCAGATTGAGGAGCACCAAGCTCCAAAGGGTTTTTATTGCCGAGCTAGGCAATATAACCACAGGACTACTCTCAATCAATGCTTTGGAGGCTGTGTATAAGAGTCGTTTTGATCAAGAGGATGCAAAAAGTGATCCACACACATCCAAGCAGACATACAATAAGGAATTAAAAGCACTGCAATAAACAGCGAGAGAAGGGAGACAAGCAGCAAAATCACAAGAGTAGGTAGCTTGGGAAATAACACCAGTTTAAATAATAAGCTTAAGCTAAGTCCCATCAAAGCAAGCACAGGGTAGGCAATCATCCAAGAGGCACCGGTGAAATACCCCGCTTCACGCTCATAACGATAATCACACTGAGGACATCCCTGAGCAAACACAAACCAACTCCCAGGTTTTTGCAGACGAGTCTGACCGCAATAGACGCATTTTAGAGCACAGGCATAGCGTATTTTAGGACGAGGATTTACCACATTGAATCTCGCAAGATTAAGGTGACAATCGTAAAAAACTATCCTATCCATTCTATATAATTTGTAGACATCTAGGAGTCAAAAAGCTCCAAACATTTTTCCATACCAAGCTCAAATTTATCTATATCAACTTCAGAATTATAGACAAAGGGGCTCAATCGAATAGAGGAGTGTACACCCAACGCACGATGCAGGGGCTCTGTACAATGTTGCCCAGCACGCACGCACACACCATAACTATCCATAACCGCTGCTAAATCATGAGGGTGGATACGAGGGTGTGAGAACGCAACCGTACCAATCCAGTCGTGACGACGGTCACGTGGAGATAACAATTGCACATCCTGAACACTCTCTAGGTAAGTAGCAGCCTTCTCTCCCAAATGACGCTCTTGGCAGCGCAAGGCTTCCCGATCTAAAAGATTCCACAAATCAATGGCTTTTCCCAAACCAATAACCGCGGAAATGAGTGGCGTACCTGCCTCATAACGGTGGGGAGCAGACTTATACTGACTCTCATGTAGTTGAACACGAGAGATCATCTCGCCTCCTCCAAATAGCGGAGGCATGCTATCAAGCAAAGCTTTTTTACCATACAGAACCCCTACTCCAGAAGGCGCCAGCATTTTATGCCCTGTCAAAGCGTAAAAGTCACAATCCAGCTGCAGGACATCAATAGAGACATGACCTCCTGCTTGAGAGCCGTCAATCACTGTTTTTGCCCCGACAGACTTCGCCAGACGAATAAGAGCAGAGACAGGATTCACGACTCCAGTCACATTTGAAACATGTCCAAAAGCCACAATTTTGGTACGAGGACCAATCAACTGGGCTGCTTGCTCCATATCCAGACGCCCCGAAGCATCCAGAGGAATATACACAAGACGGCACCCCACCTTCTCACATACCATCTGCCAAGGTACGATATTAGAGTGGTGTTCTGTAATGGGCAAACAGATCTCGTCTCCCGACTTTAAATTGCTTGAAGCATAGCAGTGAGCAACTATATTCAAGCTCGCTGTGGCTCCCGAAGTAAAGACAATTTCTTCTGCTGTAGACGCTCTCACAAAGTCAGCGACCTGCTGCCTAACACGCTCGTACCGAAAAGTCGATTCCTCGCTTCTTCGATAGACTCCTCGGTGAACATTTGCATAAGAAAACTTTTCAAAAGCCGCCATTTCTTCGATAACAGACAACGGCCGCAGGCTAGAAGCTCCACTATCTAAATAATATAGCTTCTGATTCTTCTCATCTCTAAGGTAAGCAAATTCCCGAGCGATGACCTCACCGCACTTTTCTAACATTTTTAGCCTCTAGCTCACAAAAACGACTGTGCATTCTTACAAATAACATAGGACTAAACATTACAATGGATTTACCTATTTTTCTAGTATAAGTTGAGTTAAACAATAAACTTTTCACAGGCAAGAGCACAACCCACAGCACGAATCACTTTTATAGGTCAGCAACTCCATTCACATTCAAAAAACAAAAGCTCAAATATGGTTTGCAAGGAGGAAACGATCAGTTACCATCAGCAACACAAAGATATGACGTCTTTTAGACCAAAATGTATAGGGAGCTACTCATGAGCCTTGGAATTTTTCAATGTCCTCCTCCGTACAACGAGCCTATCCTTAATTACAAACCCCTATCACCTGAACGCATACAGCTCGAAGCAGAGTTACAAAGACAAAAAAGCTTAGTCACCGAAATCCCTCTGATTATTAATGGAGTTGAGATTACCGCATCCAAACCTACTTTTGAAGTCCGCTGCCCGCACGATCACAACCACAAACTCGCACATATTTCTGGTGCCAACTCAACACAAACTCAAAATGCTATTCGGGCTGCCGTAGAAGCTAGAAAGACTTGGGGACAACTTCCTTGGGAAGAACGAGCTGCTGTTTTTCTACGTGCAGCCGACATGATTACAGGTAAATACCGTTCACGGATGAATGCAGCTACCATGCTTGGGCAAAGCAAAACCATTCATCAAGCTGAAATCGAAGCAGCTGCAGAGCTTGCTGACTTCTATCGCTTTAATACGTTCTTTGCTCGCCAACTTTATGAACAACAACCCATGAAGTCCCCTGCTGGCAACTGGAACAGATCTGAACTACGCCCATTAGAAGGCTTTGTCTATGCTATCGCACCTTTTAACTTCACAGCCATTTCTCTAAACCTCGCTGCAGCGCCGGCACTCATGGGCTGTGGAGTCGTATGGAAGCCTGCTCCTACTGCTGCACTTGCCTCTTACTATGGACTCAAAATTTTAGAAGAAGCAGGACTACCTCCAGGAGTCATCAATATGATTCACGGAGACCCTGTTGTACTCGGAAAAGAAATCATCTCTCACCCTGATCTTGCCGGAATACACTTCACCGGCTCGACAAATACTTTTCAACAAATCTGGAAACAAGTAGGTGAAAACATTACCCAGTACAAAACCTACCCACGTTTAGTGGGAGAAACAGGAGGCAAAGACTTCGTCTTAGCCGATCACTCCGCGGATACCCAAAGCCTCATCACAGCACTGATACGAGGTGCTTTCGAATTCCAAGGTCAAAAATGCTCCGCAGCTTCTCGTGCCTACATTCCAACCAGCTTATGGAAAAAGATCAAGTCCCCCCTGCTCGAACAAGCCAAAAGTTTAGCTGTAGGCTCTCCCGAAAACTACCAAAATTTTTGTGGAGCGGTTATTGATGAACGAGCCTTTCACAAAATTGTCTCTTACATTGAAGCCGCAAAGCAGTCTCCAGATGCACAAATCCTCTGTGGTGGGGAGTACGACCATAAAACAGGTTACTTTGTATATCCAACCATTATTCAAGTGGAGGATCCACATTATAAATCTATGAGCGAAGAAATTTTCGGACCTGTACTTTCTGTTTACGTCTATCCAGACACATCCTCTGTAGCAGAAATATGTGAACTTGTGGACAAATCCTCTAATTACGCACTCACTGGAGCTATTTTTGCCTGCAACCGTCACGTTGTGAAAGAAATGACGGACAGATTACGTGACGCTGCCGGTAATTTTTATATTAACGACAAGCCTACCGGTGCCGTAGTCGGTCAACAGCCTTTTGG
>JAPPOJ010000129.1 GCA_028817975.1 Zetaproteobacteria bacterium
GCAAAATGCAGAAGAGCCCGGTGATGTCGTTTATTAATAAGTTAGATAGTGAGTGGCAGGAACCCTATACTTTGCTTGAAGAGATTGAGAATGTGTTAGGCATTCGGACTTATCCCGTGACTTGGCCTTTGGGACGTGGTGGGCTGTTTAAGGGGATTTATCATCGTGAAGAGCGACAAGTGTGGCTCTTTGATAAAGAAGTAGCCAAAGGACAAAAAGCTGTCGTTGAGAAAGTTTCTATAGAAGACCCTAATTTACCTGCTCTCATTGGAGAGGAGATCTGGGCACAGTTTATGGAAGAGATTGAGTTGGTGGAAGGAGCAGGAGATACCTTTGAGCGTGAACAGTACCTAGCGGGTGAGATGGCTCCCGTGTTTTTTGGTACAGCACTCTTTTCGTTTGGTATTGAAGCTTTGCTCGACTATCTCGTGCGGGTAGCTCCGTGCCCGGGTCCACGTGAGGCTCAGGAACGTCAAGTCGCTGCGGTGGAAGACAATTTTTCAGCTGTGGTGTTTAAGATTCAGGCAAATATGGACCCCTCTCATCGTGACCGGGTCGCTTTTATGCGTATTTGTTCGGGTAAGTTTGAGCGCGGGATGAAGGCACATCATGTGCGTTTGGGGCGTCAGATGCGCTTGGGACGCCCTACTCAGTTTATGGCTCAAGATCGTAGTTTGGTGGATGAGGCATACGCGGGTGATATTGTTGGGATTCACGATCCGGGTGTTTTTGCGATAGGTGATTCTCTTAGCAAAGGAGAAAAACTCCACTTCAAGGGAATTCCAGTCTTCGCACCTGAATTATTTATGCGTGTGGAGCTTGTGGAGCCGATGAAGTCAAAGCAGCTTATGAAGGCCTTAAATCAACTTTCAGAAGAAGGAGCGGTGCAGGTATTTCGTCCTATTCAGTCCAATGATCAGTATCTTGGTGTGGTTGGTCAGTTACAGTTTGATGTTGTGAAGTATCGTATTCGTGCCGAATATGGGGTGGAAGTGCGTCTTGTGGGGTTGGGGTACTCGGCAGCTCGTTGGGTGACTTCGGAGGACCCTGTAGCTTTAGAAGCTTTTGTGCGCGAACAATCGCAGCACATTTGCGAAGATCAACATCAGAAGCGTGCTATTTTGCTGGACCATGAGTGGCGGATTAAATTTCATCGTGATCGTCATCCAAAAATAAACTTTGCGGCTTCAAGTTCTAAAAGTGAATAGCTTGGCTCGATGTCTGGACTTTTGTAGGTATCTTTGTCGGAGTATTTTAGCTCCGGTCGGAAATCATTCTTTGCTTTAGCATTTGCTATCTTCATGATATCCTGCGGCAAAATGTGTGGAGAACAGAGGAGATATCATGTTTAGTGCGGAAAAAGCCGTGGACACAGACCTTCCCTCACGTCTGCGGCAGATGGTGCGTTCTTGTATTGATGTGTATGGTCAGGCTATCCAAGATACCTTTGGACAGAAGATGCTTGCTCAGATAGAGGAGCTACGTACAGAGTTGAAGTTGTTACGTGACCAGGATCATGATCGTAAGCATGCGTACTTAGTGGCGCTTAAACAGCGCTTTTCCGAAGTCGAATCTGCGGATTTGATTGTTATCGCACGTATTTTTTCTCTTTATATGGAGATCGTGAACCGTTGTGAAAGTGCGTATCGTCACTTTCGCCTTAAGGAGTTAGCTGAAGGCGAAAGGGTCCAGTCTGCCTTAGGTGAAGTGGTCTATGTATTTACGGCACATCCTACAGAAGCTCGTAGTGAAAACGCTCTTTTCTTATTCAATGAGATGGAACAGTTGCTTAAATTAGCTTGTGTTCAATCTTGTGGCCCTGATAGTTATCTTTACCAAAGCATCCGTAACGTTTTTTGTTTGTTGCTGCGTAGTTCTTTATCCAAGACGCGTCAGCCGACCGTGAAGGATGAGGCAGAACAAATTTTTTCCACTATCTTGAACGAAAAGGCTCTGGAAGGGTATCTAGAGCTTATCCGCGCGGGTTTTGATGTGAAATACCGTGCTTGGGTAGGTGGAGACAAGGATGGTCATCCTCTTGTAAATCAAGATACCATGGTGCAAAGTTGGTCGATCTCAAGGGCTAAGTTGATTGCATATATTGCCCTAAAAGTTCAAAAGTTGCTCACTCTTTTGAAGCATACCGACTCCGAGTGCGCGCGAGCTTTGCGCCAAAAACTGTCTAAATTTGTCTATGCCCTTAAAGCAACCAAAGACGTTCGTGCGGGGGATGGGGCGCGGGTTGCGAAGTTACGTCAACAAGTGGAGAAGCTCGAACAGGCTTATGAAGGCATTTTCTGCGTGCGTAATCCAGAGTTGGATGCTACCTTGGAACTCTTCCGCTTGTTTCCAGCCCTGGTGGTTCCCCTAGAGATTCGTGAAGATGCTTCCCTTGTGCGCCGTGCTCTGGACCATCCTCGGGAAGCTATTGCAACGATGCTACGTCGTCTGCGTATTGTAAGTCGTGGTGGCTGCCCTAAGGATTATGTGCAGGGCTTTGTACTTAGTATGACCCAAGATGCCCGCGATGTGAAAGCTGGTATTCGCTTGGTTAAGGCGCAGTTGGATGGTGTGCAGATTCCTGTGATCCCCCTCTTTGAGACAAAGTCGGCCTTAGAAAATGCTTCGACAATTGTAGCCGATATTTTGAAGTCGCAGGCATCCTATGTTCAGCAGGTCAAACGCCACTGGGGTGGTAAGTACGAGGTGATGTTAGGTTACTCAGATTCCTCGAAGGAAAATGGTACTTTGCTCAGCCGGGTTTTGATTTCAAAAACTTTGGTTGAGCTGGACCAAGTTGTGTCTACAGTGGGCTTGGCTCCTCTCTTTTTTCATGGTTCAGGGGGTAGTTTAGAGCGTGGTGGAGGTTCGATTCGGGAACAGACATCTTGGTGGCCAGACTCAGCTGTTGAAGTTTACAAGTCTACCGTACAGGGGGAAATGATCTCACGTAACTTTGGTGATGCTGAGATTATGAAGAGTTTGACTTTGAAGCTGTTTCAAGAAGCAGGTAAACAGGGTCCGACAGAGGTTGTGATTGATGATCTACTGATGGATTTGGGACGTGCAACTGCGAAGGCGTATCAAGAACTGGTCTTTGACCCAGATTTTGTGGATTTGGTTAAGTTTGCCACCCCTTATAGTTTTTTAGATCAGTTAAAAATAGGTTCGCGCCCTTCTGCGCGTCAGGCATCCGGTAAAACTTTTAAAATGAGAGCGATTCCTTGGGTGTTGTGCTGGACGCAGACGCGTATTCTTTTTCCCACGTGGTGGGGGCTCGGGAGTTTCTGGCAGCAGGCAGATGCAGTTTGTCGTGCGCGTTATGTGGAGTTGTATCAACATTCTAGTCTGTTTAAATCATTTATGAAAATATTAGGTTTTACTCTTTCTAAAGTGGAACTAGCCGTTTTTCAACTGTATTTAAGTTCTCGTCTTGAAAAAGACCAGGCACAGGATTATTTTTATCAGTTTAAAAATGAATTTGATCGAGTTACCCAGTTCTATCAAGATATCACGGGACAGAAAGATTTTTTGTGGTTTCGTAAGTGGATGGCAACCAGCATCCGCTACCGTTCTCCTATGATCCATCCTTTGAATGTGATTCAAATCTTATCCATTGAACGCCGTCATATGGGGCTGTTGCGTGAAGCGACGACAGGGATTGCGTGCGGTATGTTAACGACAGGTTAAGTGTTTTTTGTAATTGGAGCGATAGAGATGTATTTTTCGGAGAATATACAAAATTTAAGCATTTCCCCCACTGTTGGACTGAATGCTT
>JAPPOJ010000020.1 GCA_028817975.1 Zetaproteobacteria bacterium
CACTATATATAGCCAATATAAGGACTGAATTTTGTATCGCTAAAGTTTCACATAAACCAATACATAAAGTATGTTAGATGGCATTCTTATGTGTGCTGAGTGAAAAATAGGTTTAAAAGTGGTGGCGAGAGAGAGACTTGAACTCTCGACCTCCGGGTTATGAATCCGGCGCTCTAACCAGCTGAGCTACCTCGCCATGAGGTAAGTATGAGAAGATATTTACCCTATTTTTAGCATCCCTGTCAAGGATTTCAAGCAAATATCTGTAAAATAAAAAAGGGCGTCTTTGCTTGACAGTAAAGGATTCCCTTGATATAAGTACGCTTACGGGATGTTCATCCACGTCTACTTGGGGGTATAGCTCAGTTGGTAGAGCGTTGCACTGGCAGTGCAAAGGTCAGCGGTTCGACTCCGCTTACCTCCACCAAAATTTTTTCCTACATTTCAGGGCGCTTCAAGGTTGTGGTTAACCTATGGCTGTTGCATTGCATGCTTACGGTAATCGTTTTCTTGGGTAAGAGTCTGATGGAGCAACGTGTATTCGGATGCACGTGCATAGGTCCTGGCATCTTCTGTGCTTGGATCATCTGCAACGATCATGGCGATGAGTGCGTTACGTTTGAGCCCACTAATTTTGGCCCGGGTGACTGGAGTGCCTCCAAACCACGCTTCATATTCAGCTTGTGACATCCGTACAATGTCGAGCAGTGCCAACTGTGACCAGTCGCGCATAGATGAGGGGCGTACGGCTTGGGCATGGCGGTTGTAAGGGCAGGCTAGTTGGCACAGGTCACAGCCAAATAAGTATGTTTTGAGCCACTTCCAGTATATGACGGGGATTGTGCCGCGATTTTCAATGGTGTGGTAAGCAAGGCATTTGCGGGCGTCGATTTGGAAAGCTGTATCCAATGCACCTGTTGGGCAGTGGACTTGGCAGCGCTTGCATGAACCACAGCCCCCGAATTCGCGATCTCGTTGAGTAGGGTCTACGGGGGTTTGTTTATCGCTGGGCAATTGTAGTGTGGTGAGGATTTCTCCTAATAAAAAAAAGCTGCCATGCTGTGGGTGAATATACAGGGTGTTTTTACCAATAAAACCTTTAGCTGTTTTTTTTGCGAGGGCTCGTTCTAATAAAGGTGCGGAGTCAATGCATATTCGGTAATTCCCTCCCCATGTTGCGTTCATCTGTGTGACCAGCTGTTGGCACTTTTGACGGATTTCCTTATGGTAGTCACGCATACGTGCATATTGGGAAAACTGTGGGTGCTTGCTGTGCTTTACTTTGCTGAGCTTATCGCCTAGGAAGTAAGGTAAGCCTAACACGAGTGCTGATTGTGCACCCTCTAACAAAAGAGAAGGGGTTTCACGTAAGTGCTTATGGCGTGTCAAGAACTCCATCTCTGCGTGATTGCCTTCTTCGAGCCATGTGTTAAAGCGGGAGTAATCGAGAGGATCGAGCTGTAGGTCAACAATCCCGAACAGACGCAGGCCTAGCTGCTGGGCTTGAGTCTCTAGATGCGTGCGGATAAACGTATCCATGGTTGTTAGATTTCTCCTGTATGGGTGTATGTGCGGAGTACTGCGCGCATGCTTGCATGGCTGAGACTGGTGTGCCACCACAGTTGTTGAGAAGCGCGTGCTTGTTCGATGAGCATTCCACCGCCCGAAAGTGCGCGCTGTGGGTAAGATCTGGCATGTTGCTGATAGAGTATGGAAGGGGGGGAATAGCAGAGGTCGTAGAAAAAGCCGCTAAAACCATCAAGGGCAGAGGTGAATCTTTGGAGTGAGTTTCCTTGATGAGGTGCGGAGGTTGCCTGAACTAAGAGTGTATGTGCAGGAGCCTCCTGTAGGCTCTGTTGGAGTGCAGATGGTGAAAATTCCTGGAGATAAAAGGGAAGTTTTTCACTTTCTAGGTTTTTAAGTAAATGGTCCTTGTGCGCATGGCGTCGGTGTAGACTCACTTTAGTGAGCTTAGGAAAATGTGTTGGGTGGTGGCTAAGCCACTCTAACAAACTGAGTACACTGCCTCCATTCCCGAGAAAGACCATGTGCGTGATTTGGTTCGGGTGGAAACCTTGTAATTGTTGAAGAGCCTGAATAAATCCTATCGGGTCTGTAGAACATGCTTGAAACTGTTGTGCACGTGTGCGGTAGACGGTGTTTACAGCTGACGTCGGAGCCTCAAAATACTGAGCTACTAGTGTTTTGTAAGGTGCCGTTACATTGAGCCCTACGGCCTTTGGCTGTTGTACAAACTGGTCGAGGAAGTCGATGACTGCACTTGCACTGGCAATGTCGAAAATGTGATAGTCGGGAACCTCTATGCCTAACTCACGTGTGACGGTGTGGCGATTGTGTAGCCAAGGGGAAAGAGAGTACGAGATGTCCTTCCCGAGTAGCCCAAAACGCCACTCATCTTTGTGCTGTTGAATCACGGGCATTGTCGTGGGGTCCAGTGTTTAGAGTAATCGGCCTTCTAGTGCCGTTTTATTTGCATGGGTAATTTCTACGTGCGCGAGTTGTCCTGTCAAAGGTCGAGGTGAACACACTTTGACGAGTCGGAAGTGTTCTGTGCGACCATAGTAGACATGCTGCTCTTTATTGCTTGGGTATAAAAAGAGCACTTCGCGCTGTTGTCCGATTTCTTGGTGGTTGAGTTCCAGAGTTATTTTGTCTTGCAGTTGGTTGAGTCGTTGGAGGCGTGCCTTTTTGACTTCTTCTGGAATTTGGTCGCGAAAGCGAATCGCTGCTGTACCTTTGCGTTTAGAATACATAAAGGCAAATACAAAGCTGAAGCGCACTTGTCGCATGAGATCGAGAGTTTGTTCGAAGTCTTCTTCACTTTCTCCGGGAAACCCAACGATAAGATCTGTAGACAAAGCGATGTCTGGGCGTGCATGGCGTAGCCACTCCACACGTTGTAAGTACTGCTCACGAGTTACTTTTCGCCGCATTTCTTCAAGTACTTTATTACTCCCACTTTGTAAGGGCAAATGGTAGTAGGCACCTAACTTTGGTTGTTGGGCAAACAGTTGTGCCAAGGGAGCTGTCATATCGTGCGGATTGGAAGTCGTAAACCGGAGTCGCTCCAATCCAGGTAAAGCCGCTACTTCGCGTAACAGGTCGACAAAAGGTCCGTCACTTGTCTTTGCGACGCGTGCTTGTCGTACCAGATCTTTGCCATAGCTATTCACGTTTTGTCCTAGCAAAGTAATTTCCTTAGCACCTTGCGCGAGGAGTTTTTTGGTGTTGGTAAGAATTTCTGTAGGTGGGATGCTCATTTCCCGGCCACGTGTAAAGGGCACAACACAAAAAGTACAAAAATTATCACAACCCACTTGAATATTGACAAAGCGAGAAACCTCATTTTTGCCTTGCAACGCAGGTTCGACGCCTTCAGGGTTAGCCTGCTGTGCGCTTTCTTGACAGCTCATCCGCTCAGCATCAAACTGCTTAAGGTCTTTAGCAAAGCCGGTGGCCATGGGTTGACCACCTACTTTAGCCTGGGTGCTCAACAAGTTGGGAAGCTCGTGGATTTTGCCTGGTCCAATGAGGACATCAATTGCAGAAGACTGTTCGAGAAGCTTTTTACCTTCCGCCTGTGCCACACAGCCTGCTACAGCAACTTTCAAATTGCGATTTTTCTCTTTAAGCTCTTTGAGGCGACCTAGCCGGCTGAGTACTTTATGTTTTGCTTTTTCGCGAATATGGCAGGTGTTGAGCACGACAAGGTCAGCATCTTCGGCTGACTCCGTGGGGGTATAGCTG
>JAPPOJ010000179.1 GCA_028817975.1 Zetaproteobacteria bacterium
ATGTTATCGTATTTACGCAGTTATAAGTAAATGTTTTAATATTTAAGTTTAATCACACTGCCCTTGTGGGTGGAATATTGAGGATTGAGACCCTCGTTCTATGGAAAGTGTTCACATGATGAATATAGCTATCACTGATGTCCCCAATGATATATATACGTTGAGCCATTTCATAGATAACACGGATTCAAAGGTACGCTATGAAGATCTGAGTGTTCTAAATGCGCTTGCGGTAGATTCTGGAGCTGAGATAGATCTGATCAAGGTCTCCTTTGGCTCACTGCCAGAAATTTTGAATAGTTATGTGGTCTTACCTGTGGGCGCAACTTTTTCTTATGCGGAAGGCCCTAAAATTATTAGAAAAAAAGGACGCAGCTTACCGATGCAGCCAAGTTTATCGGTACCCGGTAAGCAGACTTCTGCGTATGTGCTGGCACGCTGTTTTGGTCCAGCATATGGGGAGGTTTTCGAATCTTCTTACAAGACAGTACTGCAAGATGTGAAAACAGAGAGAGCTGATCTGGGTCTATTGATTCATGAGCTAAACTTTGATTTAGAGCAGGCTGGGTGTGAAGTCTACATGGATTTAGGAGCTTGGTGGCGAGATACATATCAATTGCCTTTACCTTTAGGGGGGCTTGTTGCGCGCCGTTCTTTAGGTGCGACAGAGATGGCTGAGTTGGTCAAACAAATCCAAGCGAGTCTCCGTTATGCCCAGAAAAATCACAATCATATGATTGAGAGGTGTATGGATCTGTGTGCTTGGAGGGATCGGTACAGTTTGGAGCGTTCGATTGAGGTGTGGATTAATGAAGATACGATATGGATGTCTGATGAAGCTAAAATGAGTATCCAGCATTTAATTCAGCTAAAATCCTCGGTAACAGGGTTTTCTTCTTTGAGTAAAGTCTTTCATCTGTAAGGTAGAAGTGGAGTTAAATATTGATGCGAGAATTAATTTGATGGATATCAAAGCCGAGTTCTTCAAAGTCAGCAGCACTTTTTTGTAGCATATCGGGCATAGTCGGGTAAATATCATGGTTCTCATTTTGAGTAATAAAGCCGTAGCGGGTGTAGGAAAGCAAGTAAGACATCCACAATGTTTCACTGCCATCTTCAGGAAGAATCTCCAAAGAATCTTGATTGTTTAAGTAACCTAGTGCTGCATAGTCTAGTTCGCCAACGTCGTCGTACTGTAGTTGATTGACCCAGCTATGTAAAAAAGTACTGTGAAAGAGAATATATTTGCAAAGGGAAATTAGATTTTCATAGCCCTGTTCATCTTGTTGCATACTCGTGCAAACTGGGCTGAGTGCTTTGTTTGTGGCTTGAAGATTTTGCCGTAGCTCGACTCTAGATCTTTCGTTCCAGTCATACTTTTGATAAAAAGCTTGGTCACCAAGAACTTTTTTTTGCTGCTGCAGGTGAGGACACATAAAATAAGCTACGCTGTGTTGGGTCAGATCTTGGGAAAAATAAAAAATCTCGTACCAGTGCTTTTCAATTTCGGTAGCATGCTTGGTGAAAAAACGGCGCACGTAGTCGTCTAAAAACTCGTAGTATCGCCAAGCAATTTTGGCATAACGGTGCTGTGGAGTGAGACATTTGCGTGGTTTCCAATCATACCAATCTAGAGATCCCATCACATCGACGATCCGTTTAGCGATACCTTGCGCTGAAAGCCCGCTTAACTTGGCGATCAAACCTTGCTCTCCAAGTAGAATACGATCGGCTTCGTGATTAATCATCGAGACTTCTTTTAAGTGTGGCAGGAGTAGATCGCGTACTGGACTTAGACGGAGGTTGCGCTTTGCAGCAATGGCGTACTGTTCGGTATTTAAGTGGCAGGCGACCAGGTGTTGGTCTAGCTCTGCGCTTAATGAAGCAGACATCCGTGCAAGCTTTTTAGCGTACTGCCACTGTGTTCCGTCGGGTGTGTAGCAAATGGACTCTTTACCTTTGCTTTTTAGAGTAATCGAATGTAGTTGAAGCTGCTGGTGTTCGAGCTTACAGGTAATAGTGGTATCTGGCAGTAAATAAGGGCCTGCATGTTCATAACGGCTCCAGTGGATATGTACGGAACGCAGATGGCTATCGTTTGGGTCTTCGTCGAGAATCGAGGCAATCATTCCGTTGAGTAGACGGTCGACAAAATAGCTGTCCGACCTTGAAGAACCAGGATGTGTGTGCTCCATTTGTTGGGTCTTGTTGACCGGATAGTCTTGTTGAATATCAGTGACATTTGGGGATAAGTTGTCCATAAGGTGGGCAGCTCTGTGCTTTACACGTGCACTCTCGATACTGACCAAAGGCTTGAGCAATGCAGCATTGCGGCCGTTCGAAAATGCGCATGGAGGCTCGCCAAAATCAGGGATTTTGACCCGAGGTAGAGGGTTTTGAGATGCATAACTCCAGTACGGGATATATAGGTCACCGAAAGTATAGTGCCCCTTTCCGGTGTTGCCTTGATAGGCTTCGGTATCGATAAGGTGATAGATCTTTCTTTTACGGCCGTTTTTTTTAAAACGATAATCTATTTCGTAAACCTTCAAATATAGGCCGTTATCGTAATCACGTCCTTTTTGGGGACGCCACTGGAGCTGAAAGTATCCGAGATGATCGCTGAAGCCAGAAACAACTTTATCTTCAAAGTGAAAAGCTTCTTTATCCCAAATTTCGAGGTAGAAGTTATGGAGACCTTTTTCGGGTTGATCACTAAAGACGAGTCTTCCACTGGCCTGATAGAGTGTTGTGTTAGAAAGGTGCTGACAAAAAGGAATCTTGCTAAAGAGCTTGTCGAGAAGGTTCAATTGAGTGCGCCTCCAATACAGTTAAGAGCGATCCGAAGAGACTTTTTCAAAGTTCGAGTCTTCTACAGCAGAATGCGAATTACTTTTGGGTGGACGAAATTTGAGAACATTTTTTGTGGTAGTTTGATTTTGGCGTTTTTCATCATGTACCCGCAAATACTTAACGAAGGCATGCATGACTGTATTGTGTACAATTGCTTGAGAAAACTTGTAAATAGGCCAAGGAAGTGCGGGCTTAAAGCGTTGCAGTAGAATGATCGCAAAACGCTGGTTCGCAGCGCAACGAAACTCAAATTCACCGCGTTGTTGAGAGGAACGTGCGAGCAGTCCTCCAGTAACCCGGAGTAGATAACGAGTATATTCAGAGCATGGGTCTGCTTCCAGTTGGATTAGGCGGAGATTAAGTGGTCTAAACAAATAGGTAAAGTTGGTGCCGTGGTGTTCGACTTTGAGAAAGGGTAAAAAGACGAGTGGCATCCAGTTTGCGTAGACACGCACGACAGCTTCCATGGAGCGTCCGTGCAAGTGGGAGATCCGCTGGATGGAGCGGACTTCAGATAATTGGATGGTTTTGGGGTGTAAGCGTACGGCACGGATATGTACGTCATCGTAGACAAGTGCATATTTAATGGCAAGATCAATAGGTGTATAGGTTAACCCCCACTCTATGGGAGCTTGATGTTGTTTTTGAGAGAGCATATGATGATGGATGCTGCCGAGTAGGGGATAGAGTAGCTCTTTGGGAGCGCTTGAGATGAGGCGAATCCAAAATTTAGAGATTCCTAGGGCTAAGAAGGGTATAGAAATTAGGATGCGTTTTTTTCCACGGAATTTGGCGATTTTATGGATGAGGTCACGGTGACTCATTGTTTGTGTGCCCACTAAGTCAACGATTCTTTTCCCTGTGGATGGAGTAGGGTGTTCGAGAGCCTGTTTGATAGCAAAGACAAGATCACGAACAAAGACCGGTTCGGTTTGGGTTTGTAACCACTGGGGCAACAGCATGAGCGGCAGGCGATCTACGAGTTTTAAAATAATATTGAAACTTGTGCCTCCTCGACCAATGATTAGCCCACAGCGAAAAGCAGTAAGTGGTACACCATGGGAGCCGAGTGTCTCCTCGACTTCGAGCCGGCTTTGTAAATGTGGAGATAGAGCTTCTTCCTTGGGGATGATGCCCCCTACGTAAATAATATGCCGTAGCTTTTGTACTGCTGCTGCGCGGGCAAAGTTATCTGCAAGGAGAAAGTCAAAGTCTTTGAAATCTCCCTGCATGAGGCGTGAGTGAGGTGACATGGAGTGGACTAAATAAATTCCAATATCACAGCCGGCCAGAGCAGCAATACTGTCCTCTAAGGAGTAAAGATCCACCACTATGCATTCGATACGGGGGTCCTCGGGCTTGCGTGCATACCTTGATAAGGCGCAGATGCGGTGGTGAGTATGCCTGAGGATAAAATCCATCAGGTGTTGGCCTACAAAGCCAAAGGCACCGGCGATCCCAATCTTTAAGCTCGACGTATCTGCTGTCACAAGAGACCTCGTATTTTTGGGGTGCTAATAGCAACATCATATCCTGAAACCCGGTGGATCGTAGGAGGTGAACCAGGTACAAGACTGTGGATGCCCAAAGATGAGGTTCCGCGATGCTCTTGCGGTGTATTCCTTGATGGGGCCATGAGGAGCTGATGCTGTAAAATTTGCCTACTTTGGTACTAGGGTATGTGTAGGCTGCCATCTAGGTTGATGTCAAAAGCTCCCCAAGCGATTTCCCAGTAATAGCCATCTGGGTCGCTAAAGTAGCCACTGTACCCACCCCAAAAAGCGTCTTGGGCTGGTTTGACAATCTTTCCTCCGTGGGCAGCAGCAGCTTGTAAGATAGTATCCACAGAGCTTTTCTCCCGCACATTGTGAGCCAGTGTAATGCCTGAGCCTGGTGCGCATTGAGTAATTCCAATGTCCTCGGCCAGCTTGTGCAACGGGTATAAGGCAAGACAAGTGCCCCAATTCTTAAAAAACACAATTTCTGCAGAAGGATTTTGGGCTGGAATAAAGCCGAGTTGGGTATAAAAATTTTTGGCTTGGGCTAAGTCTTGCACTCCTAGGGTAATGATACTGATACGTGGCTCCATCGCACCTTTTCCTTTGTCTCTGTTTATTTGACATCTTGCGTAAATGCGGTGACATAGGCATCGGCTGGGTTTTGCGTGATCTCCGCTGGAGTTCCCACTTGAATCAGTTCGCCGTCTTTTAGAATCGCAATGCGATCTGCAATCCGCATGGCTTCATCGAGATCGTGGGTGATGAAGACGATGGTTTTTTGGAGATCCTGTTGGAGCTGGATTAAGACTTCTTGCATTTCGCGTCGAATCAAGGGGTCGAGAGCGCTAAAAGGCTCGTCCATAAGCAGTATCTTGGGGTCGGTGGCGAGTGCCCGTGCCAAGCCGACTCGCTGTTGCATCCCTCCTGACAGTTGTTTGGGGTAGGACTTTTCATATCCAGCAAGGCCGACGCGTTTGACCCACTGATTTGCCTGGGCAAATCTTTTCTCTTCAGAGATACCTCGAACCTTGAGCCCGTAAGCCACATTTTCGAGCACATTTTTATGGGGGAGCAGGCCGAACTTTTGAAATACCATACTAATGGTATAACGACGAAAGTGGCGTAGCTCTTCCATATTAAAAGACATAATATTGTGACCATCTACGACAATTTCACCGGCAGTAGGATCGATCAAACGATTGAGGTGGCGTACGAGAGTAGACTTTCCCGAGCCAGAGAGACCCATCACGGCAAAGATTTCTCCTTGGCGAATACGTAAGCTAATATCACATAGTCCTAAGTTGTGATTTTTTTGTTGTAATAGACGCTCTTTTTTAAATCCTGATTGCACATAGCGGAGCATTTTTTCAGGATGCTTGCCAAAAATCTTGTATACGTGTTTGATTTCGATGAGATCCGTACTCAATGGTTTACCTTTATTTGGTTTTATCTAATCTTTTCCCCCAACCTTGAGTCATCCGATCAATGATGACAGCAAGAGCGACGATGCCGAGTCCAGCGGTAAAACCCCGCCCAATATCGAGCTTTTGAATCCCGAGCAATACTTCTTCTCCCAAACCGCGCGCGCCGATCATGGATGCGATGACAACCATCGATAATGCAAGCATGGTGGTTTGGTTGATGCCGGCCATAATTGTGGGGAGTGCCAAGGGGAGTTGAACCCCATAGAGGAGCTGTCGCCGGCTTGCGCCGAAGGAGCGCGCTGCTTCTAGAGTTTCAGGATTAACCTGACGAATCCCGAGGTCGGTCAGTCGAATGAGTGGACTAACGGCATAAATCACGGTGGCAAATACCGCTGGGACTTTGCCTAGACCGAAGAGCATGAGTGCTGGAATCAGATAGACAAAGCTTGGCATGGTCTGCATTGCATCTAAGATCGGGAGAAGGGCACGGCGCAGATACAGGCTATAAGACATAAGGATACCGAGTGGTAATCCAATCCATACTGAAATGAAGGTTGAAATGAGCATGAGTGCGAGTGTCTGCATGCTCATCTCCCACAGTCCTAAAATCCAGATTAGGGTGAAAGCACAGCTCACAATTCCGGGTAAAAGTAGGTCGCGGCTAATTTGATAGGCGAGCAAGATTGCGAGGAGAATAAATAACCAGATCGGGGTCTGGAGTAAGCCAAATTCTACACCGGTAATCATCTGTCGAATAGGGGCGGCGAGGGTGTCAAACAGGTCTTGGTGGTCGCGCACCAAAACTTTGACAAAGCGATTAATCTCGGTGCCAATCTCTAGCTGCCAAGTCTTTGCCGTGGGCTTTGTCTGTTTTTGGGGAAGACTATCCTTAATTTGAGCTTGCACTTCGGGAGGTACAAACTGTGACCACAAGTCTTCTCGGGTTTGTAGAAAATGCAAGGCTGCATCGCGTGGAGTACGTCCCTCGACAGCGGTAATGTAGGCTAGCGCCTGACTAACCACTTGGCTACTGACTTGATATTGACCTATCATAGCCACAATTTCAGGGGCAGCTTCCTGAAAAGCGCGGTTGACACCAATGTGTACCTTGCTTACGGGATACGCGGTGGCTTGGCGTGGGGCAGCGGTGGTGGTGAGCTGTTGCCAAACGTCTGGATCATATTCGGGCTCCTCCAGTTTGGTTAATTTGTATTTGCCCATGATCCAAGTAGGGCCCCAATAGTAAGCGAAAAATGGCTCTCCACGTTCATAGTGTGAGGAAATGGCCGCGGATAGGGAGCCTCCGGTGCCGGGGCGAAAATTAGTATAAAAAGCGTCCAGTCCGTAGGCAGTGATTTTTTTGTTGTTTACTCCCTCACAGGTCCACCCAAGTACACAGTTATAAAAGCGCCCTTTGTTGTTCTCTTCGGGGTCTTGAAAGAGTTTCCAGTACTTGGGTAAATCACGTACATGGCGTAGCTTGGGGGCAAGGGCTGTAATCTTGCGCTCTGGGTCTCCTTGCACCATGTAAGTAGGGACATAAAATCCTTGGGTGGCGTCTGGAATACTGATACCAATATCGACCACTTTGCCCTCTTCCAAAGGCTTGTTCCAAGCTTCACCGGTGTTGTCTAACCATACCTCCATTAAGATATCGATGTCTCCACGGCCGAGTGCTGTAAGCAGAGGTAAGCTCGTGCCAGGAATGGCATCGGTTGTGCATCCATAGCCATGTTCTAAGATGTAGCGCATCATCTCGACGTGGAAGCTGTTACTTTGCCAGTCGAGCGCACCAAAGTTTATTTTACGATCGATCCCACAGTGCTTGGGGCCTGCATAGGCGTCGAGGGAGCACAGGCTAAAAGAGAACACCGTGAGTAGATGAAATATTTTTTGCAGCACAAATCAAACCTTGTAAAAATGATGGTGGAAACCCCTCTCCTGAGCATAGATTTCCACTGTAAGTCTTCACAAAGTATAGACCTAAAGTCAGCGGGTGCAAATTATCTCCATCTCTCATAGAGGAAACGTCCACCGATAATATAGCTGGCAAGAATAAGACATACGCCTAGATAGAGGCCGTTGTGGGTGATCCACTCAAATCCATGGAAATACCATGCGAGGCCGAGTGACCAGGCAATGTTCCACGCACTGTATAAAATATTTTGTTTGGCACCAAAACCAAACAAGCATAAAAAGCGTATATCCATCACCCCGACGATAAAGTGTGGGATGGCGTTTGCAATGAATAGCCCGATACACAGATCAACCCAATGAAATTCCATCTTCTTGCTCCCAAACTTGAGTTAAAGATGTGTAGTGATGGTGACGTACTCTGCGCAGTATAAAGTCGCTGTCACTAAAGATCAAATGAGTGCTTTCCATGTCACTCGTTTTAAAGTGGTGTAGCTGGCTTTAAGATTTTTGCCTTCTGGACAGCTTGTTCAGGCAAACGGGGCAGAGATCAGGGGTTGTTATAATGGGGTCAATATTTAAAGAGAGACAAAGACGGTTGTTGAGGAATACAAGATGTATGTTTTTTGTGGATGGTGGGTAGTTTTACTGCTTTCGGGATGTAGCGTCTTAACGACGTATCCGGATCACTATAGTCAGCTAGAACGTTTGCAGCAGTTTCGTCAAGACGGTGCGCCACTGCAGCATGAGGTCCGTGTGTACTGGAATGAGTATGCAGTGCCCTTTATTGAAGCGCAATCGGATACGGACCTTGCTTTCGCGATCGGTGCTGTGCACGCCCACTTGCGTATCGACCAGTTAGAGTTGTTGCGGCTGGTGTCGCAAGGGCGCTTAAGCTCGGTAGCAGGTCCTATCCCGGTGGTGAAGCAAATGGACCATGGCTTGCGGATGCTGGATTTCATGGGTTCAGCGAAGCGCTCGCTTGATAAGCTTAATCCGGCTACCAAACAGTGGATGCAACAATTTACGGCGGGGTTAAACTGGTACCTTGAAGGATTACAGGTTACCCCTGTTACCAACCGTATCTTTGACCAGCCCCTGCGACCTTACGACCCCGTGGAAGTGATGGCGATTTCACGGCTAGTGGCTGCGGATTTGACTTGGATCACCTATCTAAAGTATCTGCGCTATGCTGAAAAAAAGGATTGGCAAGAGGTTTTTCTACGTTCTTTGCGGGAATGGCAAACAGACAGTGCGAGCTATGACAATCCCAAAGATGCAGGCTTGTCCGAAGTGATTCGGCGTCTGTCGAAGTCTGGGAGCAACTCGATTGCCTTTGTGGGGCGCCGTACACACTCAGGTGCCGCGATGATTGCGAATGACCCTCATGTGGGCCTCAGCCTACCTAATTTTTGGCTCTTGATGGGAATGAAGTCTCCTAGCTATCATGCGGTAGGGCTGATGATCCCGGGTGTGCCTATCATTGGAGTAGGTCGTAACCCTCATATTGCTTGGGGAGGAACGAATATGCGCGCCATTAGTAGCCATCTATATGATGTTGCGTCACTTCCGTCGGAGCAAGCGGTGACGAAAACGATCCCTCTGCGTAGGCGGTGGTGGCCAGATACGACCTTGACGATTCGTGAGACACCCTTTGGCCCTATTCTAAGTGACCTTGATTTTTTAGCTCAGAAAGAGCAAGCCCCGCAAGTGGCGCTGAACTGGGTGGGTAAAGAGGGTGGTACGGAGTTACAAGGATTTTTAGAAGTAGCTCAGGCGCGCAACTGGCAAGAATTTAAAAGTGCTTTTACTTCATATCATGTTTCGGCGATGAACATGCTCTATGCAGATACCCAGGGAAATATTGGGATGGTTGCAGCCTATGGTCAGCCCGTTTTGCAACAACCCGAAAAAACCTTAGACTTGGTCAAGTCGATACAGAATCCGATTGCTGCGGTACTTTCACCTGCATATCATCCAAATCCTTATAATCCCCCGCAAGGTTACCTGGCTTCGGCAAATAATAAGCCCTTTGTGTCACCGGAAATTCCTTTTAGCTATGGCTATGCGATCGAAGACCGTATTGAGAGGCTGAAGCAATTAGCTGCAAGTCAGGATAAGTTTACCTTACAGGACTTAAAATCCCTGCAAAGCGATGTTTTTTCCCAGCAGGCATGGGATCTTAAGCAACAGTTGTTGTTAGCGATTGCGGCAGATGCTGATTTGATGGGGCGAAAGGAAATCCAGTATCTTCAGCACTGGGATGGGCGTTTTCAACAGCATAGCCGTGCAGCTGTGCTTTTCTATGCTTGGGGCTACTTTTTTTGGCAAGAGTACCTGGGGACTTTGGAGAAAGATTCTCTGGAACGTAAGGAGCTACTGCAGCATGAAAACTGGAAAGTGCTGCTGCGCCAGTGGTTACGTCAGCAAGACAATGCAAAGGTGATTGCTTGGATGCGTGAGCTCTTGCCGCGTATTCAAGCGGTGGTACAAGAGTACCCCACTTGGGGGGAGTTTACAGTCCAGCCTCTTGCGCCGCTGTTAGGGAGGTTGCCTTGGATTGGCGCTAGGTTTCGTTTATCTTCCGTACCGGTGAGTGGCAGCAATGGTACTTTGCATAAGTACGGGCGTAAGTTTTCAATAGAACGTGAAGAAGTTTCCTATGGAGCGAGTGCACGTCATATTAGCGATTTATCTTCTTTAGACGCCAACTACTTCATCTTAAATGGTGGGCAAGACTCCTGGCTGATGAATGAAAACCTTGCAGACCAAGCAGAACTCTGGCAAGCGGGAAAATATTTGCAGATCCCCTTATCGCTTGAAAAAGTCCGTCAACAGTTTACTTTGCCTCCTACTCTGTTAGTTCCGCGTGCCAAAAGCCCTTCTTGATATTTGGCTTTGTAATTGACACCTTATATCGGATAGGCTATCCTGCGCCAGTTGTTTTCACACCCCCATACACAAGAATCTCGGGCTTGTCTTGGCACAGGTGAAGCTTATGGATTTTTTAAAAAAGGAAAAAGTATGTTATACAACTGTACCCGTCATATAATGAAGGCGGTGATTGTTAGTCTTAGCTTCGCGATGTTTTCGCATACCTGCATGGCTGCACTCTGGAGTCCGAGTCAAATTTTAAAATACACTGCAGGCGCAGCGCTTCTACATTTTGTGAGCCAATCTGAGGCCAAACAGTTTCCTCTAGGGAATACTTCGACAGTGGAAATCAAAGATAATCGTGTGTATATCGACAATGTGCCCGTGGCTGCAATTGAACTCGATCGTTTTGATCTCTCGGGTACCACCAAATTTTTGACGGCAGGTAAGGCGGCGACCTTTGATCGGGAAGATGATCACGGGATGGAATGTGTCTTTAACCTGGGTGATGCAGTGCTGAAGCGCTTGCTTGATTTTCAAGAAGGGGATGGCGATTTTAACGAAGAGTTGATTGAAGAGTATATTCGTCGTAAAGAAGGTCAAGTAAAGCCCCTTGGCAGCATGGGAGTGTCTCATGCACTGCCGTGGCTTGACAAACTTGCAGGGATGAATGTCCAAGGTTTTAAAGGAGCGCCTGCAGCAGCTGTGATTGAAACCGTAAAGCAAGAGTTAGATAAGTGCCGTGTGGGAGATAGCGCGGACTTTAATGCCTACATGCGTTCTGCCTTTACTTCAGTTTATCGTGTGATTGCCTTTACTCTAGCAGGAGTAGGCATGGGGGTTGCCACTTTCTTTGGCTTTTTCTTTGGCTGGTTTATTTATATCCCTGCGTTTTAGACTTCCTCGCGGCATAGAGTTTCTGTAGCCGCTACATCAAAAGCAGGAGCTTTTTGTCGTTGTAAGAAGATTTTGTCAAGCATAAAGTAAGTCGATCTTCCTCCGACCTTGAGCTGATATACCCCGGATTTGCTAAAGTTCAATACAGGCGTGAATTTTTTGTGATTCTGCTCGAATGTGAGCTTGTGTACCAAAGTATTGAGCTTGTTGCCGATGGAAACATAACCTTTGACATCTTTGACCAGAGCTTTGCCATCGGGATCAATCACGGTGTAAAAACTATCGTTGTTGAGATCAGCCTGGGAGCAGGTCATGGCGCGTTTGCTGGTACGTGCACAACACTTATTATCATGGCCAGGGCACATTTTTTGAATTTGACCATTGCCGTTGTAACGTCCTCCTAAGGCACTTAAAACATAGTTTCCTGGTGTGTCGATATAAATCGTATAGGTGAGGACACTATGGGGGTCTTTACTATGATTGGGGTCGGTTGGACTGATGCCTCGAATATAGCTCACGACTTGATTCCCAGAGGCTCCAGGGACTTCACCGGTGTGCACCTTCCATTTTCCTTCCATCAGGGTATTTTCTGCTTCGATGACCACCAAGCCATCTTCATTGGCGACAAAACGTGCTTCGCATGCTTCGTCCTCTTTGTCTTGCATCTCATCATCACGTTGATCGGTGTCGCTCATCTCCTTGTCTCTATTGTCCGAGTCAAGGTCTTGATCTAAGTCTTGGCTTGGATCTCGATCTTCATCTTTGAATTCTGGTTCTGAAACTTGAGGTTTGTTCTGAACAATTTTTTTGTCCGTATCTTCATGAGGAAAGATTTTGTGGTCGCTGCGTATAGTGGAGGGTTGAGTGGTGTTGGTTTTGACAGAGGTTTTGATGCTTTTAGAGGCTGTGGTGGATGAATCGCGGTTTGCATCTGCGGTGGTAGAATCTTCCGCTTGCTCGGAAGCGCTGTCTTCTTTGTCTTCGGCCATGCTGGCCTCAAACTCGATTTCTGGCTCGGAGCTACAGGAGCATAAGGACCCTGTGACAAAGAGCGTGCAGACAAACAGAAGACGACATTTGGATCTAAATAAAAGCATACAATTCCTCTAAACTGACAAATCGTGCCGTAAACCAGCACCGCGAAGCGTATCGACTTTTTGCCTGCGTAAATTTAAGAAAGCTGTTAAGTAGTCTATACATGGTCTTTTTTAGATGGCTATTACCTGTAAGGGAGCAAATTGGATGCTTTTAGATATTTAGGAATCTTGATCGTAAAGATGGAAAGTAGAATGAGCATAATGGTTAAAATATTTTGTATTATTGTACCAGCTGGGTGTTTTATAACGTAACCCGCAGTCTGAAGTAAGCGGGCGAGTTGCAAGAACGTGGAAGTTTGCGTGCCTATCACATCGATGTGTGAATTTTGTCTGCCGTGGAGTTTAATGTAAGTCTGAGGGTAGAAATACCGGCTGTAGTTATTTGGAATTCCATCTATTTTCGTCTTGGCTTGGTTTTCGCTTAGCTTGCGCCGATGGGTCCCTCGTCGTGAGACTGGTGTGCTTCGAACGATGAGATAGAGGGAAGTATTGAAGTATTTTAGCTACATTTTAAGTCTGTGGTGGATCGTGGGTTGTGGGTTTTCCGATGGTGGCAAGCTCGTGTTCAAAACGGAGGTAAAGCAAGGAGAGGACAAGATTAAAGCGGCAGATGCGGCTGTGGGACAAGATGATCCAATGGATGGAATGGATTCTCGGAGTGGTATTGAGGGAGACGTAAAGTTATTTGCGGGAGATGGTGAGAAAGGGATTGTGGATGATCCGATGGAGGGGGCGAATGCAGTAACTTGTGAACCCGAGCCGGCGAACTTAGGTGCGCGGCTGTGGACCTTGACCCATGATCAGGTTTTGGGCAGTGTCGAAAATGTGTTTGAGATTCGCCTTGATCGTGGTGCGGTACCCCAAGGCTGGTCCTTCCCGAAGATTAACTCGTTTTCCAACAATGCGAAAATCAGTAGTGTCACTGATGGGGATTACGAAAAGTATAAAGAAGTGGTACGGAACCTGTGTGGGCAGATCGCCGCTAAGTCGCCTTTTATCAAGGCATGTCCGCAAAAAAACCAATCCTGTAGTACCCAGTTTGTGACCCGTCACGCACCGATGTTGTTTCGTGGCCAGCCAAATGCCGCACTGGAGCGAGAGATTGCTGCGGTGTATCAGGTCGCGAAACCTGCAAGTTTTGCGCGTGGTTTTGATTTGGTCTGTCAGCGGATGTTGCATTCCCCGCACTTTGTTTACCGTAAAGAGTTGCCAAGTACGCAAGCGGACGATATACAGGTATCCTTGCGTACCGCTGATATTCTTGCCTTTGCACTTACCAATGCCTCACCAGATAAGCAGCTCTATCAAGATGCTTTAGCGGGTAAGGTGGTGACGCGTGAGCAAGTTACTGGGCATGTGAATCGCTTGCTCTCGGGAGACCAAGCGAAGACCGCAGGGATTAAAAAGTTCTATCAAGAATATCTAGGTCATGATTTGAGTAAACATCACGAAGACCTACGGAAAAAATATCCTAAGCTAGGAGAGCGCTATGCGAGTGAATTGAGCCGTAGTGTCTCCGAATATGTTCAAGATCTATATACTTCGGAGCAACCGGATTTCGGTCAGCTGTTGGGCACGCGTGATTTTTTTGCCGATGCGTTTCTATCAGACCCTTTTAAACGCGATTTAGTGGGAGGTGGCGCTCAAACTCGGTTCTTTGAAAAAAATACCTTTTCTCCGGATGGCCAGCGTCACGGTATTTTTACCCATCCTGCGGTTTTGATGGCTCATGCTGCATTAGGCAGTCGTACGCTGACCACCATTCATCGTGGTGTATTTACCTTAGAAAAAATGCTTTGTGTTCATATTCCTGCACCTCCTAACAATGCGGAGAATGAAAAAGTCGAAGACCGCCGTGTCGATCCACGCTGCAAAGCTTGCCACATTCCTATTGAGGGCATTGGTGTTCCGCTCAATGCCTATGATGAGATTGGGCGTTTGGCGAAAGATTATATTGTCAGTAAGGAGGGGCAACAGGCGATCCGAGGTGACTTGGGCAAAATGGGGATTCCAGGTCTGAGTGGTACGTTTACCAATCCTGTGGAGATGATGACTCAGATGGGTAAATCTCCGCGTGTCAGCCGTTGCTTTACCGAGAACTCCATGAGTTACATCTTGGGGGTTGCCGCAGATGACTTGCCAGCCTGTCGGGTGAAGCGCATCGAGCGTGATTTCCGTGACGTTAACTATGACCTTAAACAGTTGCTGACGATTATCTTGACCGACGCATACACACAACAAAGATCCACTGCAGGTCAGTAAGACGCTGCTTTTGCATTAAGGGATAGCAACCATGGCTATATCTTGGAGAACACTTCAATCGCGACGCAGATTTTTGACTGTGTCCACACGACTGGGTTTATTTTATACACCGATGATTCAAATGTTAATGCGCCAGGCAGATGGTGCGGCGGGTGCGCAAAAATTTGTGGCTTGGTTTCAGCCGAATGGTGCCGCCCCGGACTATAAGTCGTTTCCACGGCGAGTGAATGGTAACTTGGATTTTTCTCAAAGTGTTTATAAAGCCTGGGAAACGCAGCAATTTCGCAAGCTCAAAGAGAAGGGCATCTTTTTTGAAAATATTCACTATGGTGGCCGTTCGGTAGACATCAGCAGTCATCGTGGTGGCATGGTGGCCTTTCTGACCGGGCGTAAGGCTCCGAAGGGCGGCTTTGGGATTGAAAAATTGACTTGGCCTGATGGCCCCTCGATAGACTGGCATATTGCCCAATTGCTGAAGAGTCAGCACATGGCGATACATTTGGATACCAGGAGCCAAGCCAATGAGTCGCGCGAAGTAAAAAACATCTTGTCCTACAAAGGTAAAGACCAACCGATTACTCCTTACATCTCGCTAGATAAAATCCATGCGCGTATTTTTGGTAGTGTGATGGGAGGTAATGTGGATGAGAAGCAAATTGAGCAGCTTCGCTTGGAAAACAGAAGTATTTTTGATGGAGTGACGAAAGACTTTCAGTCTTTGAAGCGTCAGTTTGGTCAAGAGTTTGGTGTGCATGTAGAACGGCATATGCAGATGGTGCGTGAGATTGAGTTGGCAAGGGTCGAAGCGAAGGTCACCTGTGAGGCCCCAGCAGAATTTAAGACTTACTATGATTTTCAAAAAGATGCCAAGCCGACTATGGATACTATCGTTGCTGCGATGATGTGTAGCAACTACAGGGTGTTTTCGCTGCAGTGGAACCGTGCCTTGGGGGGGATGAAATTTCCTTGGTTGGACGGTGGCATTGGGCGTAAGCTATCTCATCATTCATTGTCTCATCTGCCGAATGATGAGGGTTACAGTCAGGCTGCGATTAAAAATATGCTGGTAAAAATCAATACCTGGTATGCAGAACAGCTGTCTTATTTGGCGATGAAACTAGAAAATACTGCTGATGGTGGGGGGACCATGCTCGATAATACCTGTATTTTGTCGGGAAGTGAGCTGGCGGTGACCGGGAAGCACCATCACCAAGGGGTGCCACTGGTGGTGATTGGTAACGGGGGAGGCAAGATTAAGTCGGGACAGATGTTAGATATGAAGAAAGCTCCGCATAATCGCCTGCTGGCGACCTTAGCCCACGTCTATGGTGATCGTTCAGGCAAGTTTGGAGATGGGCGTTTGCAGGGAGATCTAGTGAGCGCAATTCTCAAGTAGAGATTTTGCTATTTTTAGTAAGAGTTAACTCTGTATGTCTAACCAAGATACGTTTTTCCCCGAGAAGGACCCCACTAAAATTCATGACTTCTAGACTCTGACTACTGTGGGTTGCTTGGTTAGCGTTACAAGGGGGAAAGAAGGGAGCCCAGCTGAGAAGTGTGGAGAGCGGAATGGGTCTTCGTGCTTCCTCCTTTTACTTTGTTGAGGTAGTTACAATACGC
>JAPPOJ010000260.1 GCA_028817975.1 Zetaproteobacteria bacterium
TAAAAGGATTTTAATTGATGTGAAGGAGGGTAGATCTACCGTCTCTAGGTAAAGCATCGGCCCGTTTTAGGGTAAGTACTTCTGAACCCATGTAGCGATGACACTTCCTGCATAGCTTGCATCGGATTTCTGCATTAACAGGTGGTCTGCCTTATCTAAACTGACAAAGCTCTTGGGATGGTGGGCGGCTCCAAATATTTGGCTCGCGTGATCCATCGAAACGGTGCCGTCAAAAGGTGAATGCATGACCAGAAGTGCTTTTTTCATTTTCTTAAGGTCGGTCAGTACATCTGCTTGGTTCATGTCGTCCACAAACTGCTTTTTTATCGTAAACTCCCGGCCTGCAAGATTAACTTTTGCTTGTCCGGTTGCGTTTATTTCCTGAAGTTCACTTTTGAGCAAATGTTGAACGTGCTTTACGTCACTTGGAGCGCCGATTGTGGCTATTGCTTTCACCCCCTCTAAATGGCTTGCGGCTTTTAAAACGGCAGCCCTCCCGAGACTATGACCCACTAAAAGTTTGGGAGCTTCATACTGTTTGGAGATTTCAAAGTATGCACTGAGTAGGTCTTCAACATTTGAAGAAAAATTTGTATTCGCAAAATCACCCTCACTATTTCCAAGGCCTGTAAAATCAAATCTTAAGACAGCTATGCCTGATTTTGTCAATGTCCGGCTTATCACACTTGCTGCCACAATGTCTTTCGAACACGTAAAACAATGCGCAAAAATAGCATAGGCTTTTGTTTCTGCTTTGGGAAACTCTAATTTACCTTTTAATTCGATGTCATCCTGATTTTTAAAATTGAATTCCATAACACTTTCCTGAGTCTTTCCGCGTTACCCTCAAGAGGCAGAAAACCCAGATCCTGCAAAGTTTTGGTATGATCTCATTGTAATACACACGGCGTCGTGTCGATAAGTGAGTTTTTTGGGACGGCCGGTCTAGAAACACGCATCTCATATCTGACCCAGATGACTGTAGTGGATGATGCGTGTAGTCGTAGCTGTGTCATCTTGTGTGTGACAATACGTACGGTTAGATGTTTTTGAGCCTTGTCTCTTCCTTTCTAAAGGGTATCTGAAATGGACATTTTTAAAACTTTCACCTTAACACCACTGGTGATTTCTACCTCGACATAATCTTCATCCAGAACATCTGTCAAAACAGCGACCATACCGTTTACTAAAACCTTGGTCCCCGGTTTGATTTGCTGACGAAAACTATCATAATCGAAGACATTGCTCTGTAAGGTGCCTGCATTCCAATAATGACGAATCCCTTGATGGATCATTGCCAATTTGACCTCTTCGGCGCTCATTTTTTCTATTCGGGCTATTTTGTCGATGGTTTTTTGGGTGTGTTCGGAAATATCTTGCATCTTTACGCTCCCCGTGGCTTGTGGATCGCAGTTGTATGGTGCTCAAACACTTCTTCAATTTCCCTATCATGGCCTGTGGTTTGGCAGTAAGGTGATGAGGGCTGGTCTACATACCTAAGCATTAAGGTCGGGTTTGTACGCCAGTTACCCGTGTACCATACCTTCTTTTTGTTCTAAACATTAATTCTCCGTTCATTGTAACATACGTGGACTCTTACGAAACGGCATAGAGGTAAAGAGATTCGATCCACTATTTAGGCCTTTGGGGGAAAACCTTGGATGATTTAGGGTAGCTTGCTAAATGGATTAGGCTGCAGCACAAGAGGTGAAGTAGAAAACATTTACAGCTTAAGTGGAAGGCCATCATGGCTCCACCACCCCGATGTAGGGTAGGCTGCGGTACTTTTGATCGAGGTCGAGGCCGTAGCCCACCACAAATTCATCGCCAAGGGCAAAGCCGCTAAAGTCAGGCGCTGGTGCGGTGGCTTGGGTACGGGTGAGGAGGGCGGCGACTTTAAGCGAAGCCACTCCTACAGGTTGGAGTTGCTGCTGAAGATGGCGTAGGGTGGTCCCCGTGTCGACAATATCCTCGACGATGAGCACGTGCTTGCCGCGTAAGGCGGTGGCATCCCAGGCATCGCAGTGCACGTGTCCACTGCTTTGTGTCCCCACATAGGATGAAGCGGTGACAAACTGAATTTCCACACGTGTGGGTAGCTGACGGATAAGGTCGGCGGCAAAGATAAAGCTGCCTTTTAAGACACAGAGTAGGGTAAACGTTTGTTCGCCATAACACTGTTGAATGTCGCCCGCAAGGGCTACGAGACGGGTGGCAATTTGTTCGGCAGAAATAAGGGAGCGCACGGTAGCCATGAGGAGTCCTTTTGCTTAGGTGGAGTGGCTGGAGGTTGGCTTTAGTATAGCGGCTGTAGACGTAGGGTCAACCGTGCACGGAGGTGGAAGAGGTGGGTTACTTTTTGAGGTCGTTGAGGTTGCCCTTGCGGTAGGTGCGGTTTTGGGTGCCGATGGGTTCGGTGATCCCGTAGGCGGAGGTCACGGTGTTATAGATGTCCACCGCATGGACCTGCTTGTTGTAAAAGCCGCCTTGTTTGAGACGGCCATCACAGCCACTGAGAGCGTGAAAGACCCCATGCATGTTATGGTTTTCGCCCACTTCGGTGCCCACCATGACCATGGCGGCGTCGAGGAGGGTCTTGCCGTTTTCGATTTTCGTATCGGCTTGGTTGAGGCGCTGCAGGGCGTAGGCGATATTGGATTGGAAATAGTGCGCATGCCAGCGCATGTCGTGCTTGCGATTTTGATGCCAGTTCTCGTGGGCAGAAATATCGTCGCGAAATTTATAACTGTGATTTTTAAAACGATAGGTGCCGTCAAAGCGGGTGTGTCCCCCGGAAGATTCAAACATAATATTGCCAAAGCGGAACTGATCGCAGATCATCCCGAGGACAAACAGGTCGACATTCATGCGAAAAGCGCGGCTGAAATCATCGGCTTTGACCTTGGGGGCATTGCGTGCGGTTTGTCCGGCGAGGCCATAAGGCAGTCCGGGGGGATTTTGCTTGCCAGGAACGCTACACATGGCGGGGGTTGCGGTCGGTTTGCCATCGGCAGCGGCTTCTTGGCGGGCAGCGATTTCGTAGGCTCGAATTTTGTCGAAGTGTTCGCGAATGCGGGCGCGGCTGGCTTTGCTGAGGTTGGAAGCCTCAGAAGTGTAGTGCTTATACTCTTGCAGCACCGAGTCGAGGATACTCAGTCGCAGGGCTTGCCGTCGTGCTTTTTCCGGATCTTGAGTCTTGGGTTTGTCGGCGTCTTTTTGGGCTTGGATCAGCTTACCGAAGATCGCATCAAAGGTATGGCTGGGGTTCTCTAGGGGGGACATGGCAGGGGCGCCGCTTTCGGTCCAGACACGGGTCTTTTGGTAGAGGCCGTGGGAACGACGGAAGAACGATCCCACATGGATGGTATCGAGAGGAGTACCAACACCGTTTTTGTAGAGGCGATTTTTCATAAACTGATCGATGGAAGGTCCCCCGGCGCGTCCACCTTTGCTATTGGGCGGGGGGGCGCCCACAAACACGGTGGTGCCGCCATGGGGGTGAGCCAGATCACCGGATTCGGTCATCTCCACGTTGGTGAACATGGTGAGTTTGTCGGCGAAGGGCTGGAGCGGGGCTAAGGGACTTGCCGAGGCAAAGCGCTCGTCTTGCATATATTTAGGAATCCCGAGTCCAAAAAAGATGGTGATGGCGCGTGGGTCCGCTTGGGGCATGGCGCCGTACACACTGGTTTGGATCATTTCATCGAGAAAGGGAAGGCCGACGATGATCGAACCGGAGCCGCGTAAAAAAAGACGGCGGTCGATAAATTTACGATATTTCATGGAAGGTCTCCCGTGGGTCGTTGTGAAATGATGAAGAAGTCGTCGCGGACGATCTCGCGCAAGAGGTTGACATAGCTCATGGTTTTTTGTCCCTGGGTGAGCTGGGCATGGATGCGGGTGACAAAGCCTTGTTGCCGCGGGTGTAGGCTATGGCCGAGGGCGAATTCTAAGTGTTTTTGCACCAAACATTTTTGTACCGCCACGTTGCGCTGAATCTGGGTGGCGTAGCCGCGGTTATCGCTAAACTCAAAGCTGCCAAACAGGTTGGTAAACTTGCCATCCGCGCGTAGGGGCGACTGGAAGGCGTTGTGGCGATGATAAATCCCTTGGCGGTTAAAGCGCTCGAAGGCATGGGCGAGGGTGTCAAACTGCATGTGGCAGCCGGCACACTGAGCCTTGCTCAGACGCTCTTCCGAATAATCACGTTCGGTGGCTTTTTTGTCCAGGTGGTGGGTAAATTCATCGATCATCAGTTCGGCAGGAGGAGAGCCGATGGTGCCGCAAAACACCCGGTCAAGGAGGTTAAGCCCCCGAATGACAATGGCTCCGGCGTCATTGTCGCTCATGGCGGCTAAAAACGCAGGATGGGTGAGAATGCCACGGCGTTCGGCTTCCCCCGGACGCTGCTGTTGTAGGTTTTGTTGGGCGCGGGCAGTCGGTAGGTCGAAAAAACGGGAAATGTTTTGGGAGATGTAAAACTCATCCAAAGTAAACAGCTCCATGAGCGAAGACTTGTTTTTCCAGGCGATGTCTTGATAGCTCCGTACCAGTGAAGACATCAGCACCGCGGTCTCGTTTTTGGACATGCCTGGCATGTTTTGTTCGGCAAAGGTGCTGACGCCGCTCCAGTCGAGCACAAAGCGTGCGCTAGCGTGTTGTTTACGGTCACTCTTGAGTAGATGATCGAGCAGTTGCAAGCGCCCCTGGGCTTGACGGAGATCGAGGCCTTGGGCGATCTGCATATCGCGGGGAGAGGGTACGGTATCGAGCACAAACAGGGTCATGCGGCTGAGAGTTTCGGCCTGAGTCGAGATGCGGTAGTCGGAGGAGCCACCTGCGGGTTGCTCGTTTTCGAGGAGGTAGAGAAAGCGGGGGGATTGCAGCATCGCCATCAGGACGTGTTGAGCGGTAGCGGTAAAGCTGAGTTTTTGTTCCCTTGCGGTGCGGATAATCGGTTCGAAGTGTTGCACTTCGGCAGTGCTCAGGCTCCCGCGCCAGACCACCGCGCCCAAACGTTCGATGAACGTGTGCATGCAGCTTGCTTGGGCGAGGTTCTGGCAAGAGGTGTATTGGCGGATCACCTTGTCGAATTGTGGAATTTTCCGCACAGCTTTTTCAGCAAGCTGATCATAGCCTTCAATGTGCTTGGCAGACACGGTGAGGGCGGCCACATTGCCGATGAAGCCTTCGACTTGGGTTTCGAGTGGGAGCGCTGCGCGCTCCGCACTCAAGTCGACGTTGAACAAGACCTCCATTGCGGAAAGGTACTGAGGGCGGGTTAAGCGGCGGGGAAGGTAGGCATTGGGCTGGGTCAATTCGCCGGGAGAAATGCCAGGAATAGGATGGGTGGAGTCGGAATTGTCGGCAGTCAGAAAACGTGCGGCAGTGTGAAAGGCCGCGCTTGCAGTCGCGTGGGCATCTACAGTTTGGGGTTCTTGGGTTGTGGTTTCCTCCATGGCGCTTGAGGGGTTGGGGGGAGAGATCTTGTGGCGGTCATGTTTACCACAGGCGAAGGCGGTCAGGGTCGAGATCATCCAGATTTGCTGCTTGCGTCGCACGCGTTTGCTCCTCTAACAGTTAGCACGTTAACATCCATGTTGCTGTGCGAACGCTAAATCCACGAATTCACTCGCACCAGGAAACCTATCGGTGAGTGGGGTTTGCGAGCTGAACATTTGCGGATAGTGCTATGGTTTGCCGTGTTTGCGCCTGGATTTAATCGCCCGAAGTGGATTTAGCCTTTCTCTGTCGGTTTGCGCTGTCCCGGATTTTGAGGTAGTATCAAAGCCTTTTGAGATATTGTCTTCTGTTGAGCAAAGGAAAAAAGTTTGGGATTTCGCTTTACACATTGGGTGGCCAAGTCTTCTGCGGTGTGCACTGATCTAGAGCAAATGGTGCGTACGGTGATGGACAATCGTCAGTTTGAATCGGTGGCGAAGCTCGCCTATGGAGATCATGGTCTGAGTGATGTGCTGGAGGTCATCCATAGTGCTATCCAGGCCGGCAAGAAGATTGCCCTGTATGCGGATTATGATGTGGATGGGACGATGAGTTGTGTGTCCTGGATCTGGTACCTAGAGAGTATTGGCTTCCACAACTATGTGTATTATATCCCCGACCGTTTTCAAGAAGGCTATGGGGTCAACTTAGATGCGGTCAAGCACCTCGTCCAAGATCAGGGCGCTGAACTGATTATCACCATGGATACGGGGATTACGGCCAATGTGGAGGCAGCCTGGTGCAAAGAGCGGCAGATCCCGTTTATTTGTACCGACCATCATAAGGTGCAGGTGGACAAGATGCCTGACTGTCTGGTGCTGAACCCTAAAATGCACCCCGATCCTTTGTATCAGGAACTGTGTGGTGCAGGGATCACCTTTGTGTTGTTGCGTCAGTTGGCTGGGAAGCTGCCGCCACGCGATCCAAGTGTTTGGGTGGATATCTTGGCTTTGGTGGGGATGGCGACCATCTGTGATGTGGTTCCCCTGAATGGAGTCAATCACCGCCTCGCCCAGCAGGGGGTGCAAGCCTTACTGAAGTCGCAGCGCCCGGTGATTCGTGAATTACTCAAGGCCGCACGTGTGGAGGGGCGCGAAGTCGATGAGTCGGATGTGGGCTTTAAGCTAGGGCCGCGGATCAATGCAGTGGGACGCCTCGAACATGCCCATGCAGTGATCGAAGCTTTTATCCATGCACAGCCAGATGCCTTGATTCGTGAAATGGGGCGTTGTAACGATCGCCGCAAAGACATTCAACGTAAGATTGTCGACCAGGCCATGGACCAAGCGCCGACCTATGCGGAGCAGCCGGTGTTGTTTATGGGGGGCGATTGGCATCAGGGTGTCGTCGGCATTGCAGCCTCGAAGCTCGTAGAAGAGTATTGGAAACCGGTGTGGCTGTTTGATCGTGGGGAGAAAATCTGCAAGGGCTCAGCTCGTTCCATTCCTGGTTTTGATGTCACCGATGCGATGAGTGCAGCGGGTGACCTCTTTCTCAAGTTCGGCGGCCATGCTGCCGCGGGAGGGTTTAGCTTTGAGCCCCAACAGGAAGAGGCGATTCGCGACCGCATCACCCGTTGGGCGGAGCAACGCCGTGGTGAACAGCCCCAGTTGTGGCAGAGTCAGATTGCCTATGATGCGGTGTTAGACCCAAGGTTGCTCACGGTGGATTTGCCGCAGCGGTTGGCTCCTTTGCGCCCCTTTGGGCATAGCTTTGAAGCGCCCTTGTTCAAGCTTGACTTAGAGATTGAGTCGACGCGTTTTTTCTTAGATAAGCAAACGAAACAGCCGAAGCATACGGCAGTGATGGTGGTTACACCATATGGACCGCAAAAGATCATGTTCTTTAATCGTGTTCTTGTCGAACTGGAGCAGGCTACCCGAGCGTCGTTCCTGGTGCAGGCGGCGCTGAATCGTTGGCAAGGGCGGGTGGAGTTAGCACTGTATGGGGAAGACTATCAGGTGGTTGAGGTGCGGTAAAATGGTCGCAGGGAATCCCATGATGATAGGAGTGCGACCCCTTGAGTTTACTTGTACCCTCGAATCCCCAAGAATGGATCGATACCCTTGGCTTACAGCCGCATCCGGAAGGTGGTTACTTTCGTGAGACCTATCGTGCGCAGGAGACGCTCCGGGATGACCTGCCAGCACGCTTTGCGACGACGGACGCCGGTTCGCGTGCCTTTGCGACGGCAATTTACTTTTTGTTATGCGGCCAGCAGGTCTCCCACTTGCACCGTATTTGCTCCGATGAGGTCTGGCACTTTTATGCAGGTAGCGGCTTGACGATTCATACTTTTGCAGCGGGAGGCTACCAAGCTTTGCCTTTGCATGGCCGTGGTGCGTTCCAGCAGGTGATTGCCGCGGGCAGCTGGTTTGGGGCCACCGTGGATGCGCCAGATGGGTATGCTTTGGTGGGCTGTACGGTTGCACCTGGTTTTGACTTTGCCGACTTTGAATTGCTCACCACCCCTACCGAGCTGAGTGCTCGCTTCCCTGCGCAGCAAGCATTGATCCAGCAGCTTTGTTTAACTTAATGCTTTGCCCTTAAGTTTTTTACCATGGTAGTAGGGTGCCGTCCCAGTTGTAAAATTGCCCGGAATCGTCGAGGCACTTGCCGTCGATGACAGCTAAGATATGCCTGGCGGTCGCTGCGGTGTCGTGTAGGGGTAAGCGCGTATGCTTGGTGTAAGGAGCGGACAGCATGGTTTTTGTGGTCCCAGGATGAATGGCCAAGGCGATACAAGGGCAGTTGCGGTGACGAAACTCGATGGCGATATTGCGCAAGAACATATTTAAGGCGGCTTTGGAAGCGCGGTAGCCATACCATCCGCCCATGCGGTTATCGCCAATACTGCCGACTTTCGCGGAAATGCTGGCAAAGGCGGCGAGGTCTGCTTGGCGCAGTAAAGGAAAGGCGTATTTCGCGAGCAGCGGGGTGAGGATGGCATTGACTTGAAAATAGTGGGTCAAGGTACTCAACTGGATTTGGTTTAAACTTTTTTCGGGCTGTACCTTGGCATGATGGAGGACCCCGACGCAGTTGATCAGCAAGTCGAGCTGGGGAGTTAAGGTTTGCAGGTGTTCAAACCACTGTGCGAGTGCCGGTTCTTGTAAGGGGTCCAGGGCATACGTCTTGAGGCGTTCAGGGTATTGCTGCTGCAGGGCTTGCAAGGGGGCGGCGAGTTTGGCTTGGCGATAGCTGGCATAGATGTGACATTCGGGGTGGTGTTGTAACAGCTGCTGGGTGAGCGCGCAGCCGATGCCGTGTCCAGCCCCCACAATCACTGCCTGGTGGATGTTTTTGAGCTGATAGCAGGATGACATGTGGATACTCCGTAGGGTAGATGCCAAGGGTCGCTTGACATCTACCTTACTTGGAGTGTGATTATGAATCCAGTCTTGATTGGAGGGTCATAGCTGTTTATCGGCGGAGGATGGTTTGACGTTTGTCGGCAAAGCTAGGCACCCCAATGTTAGGCTCTGCCGGGTGCGCCCTAGGGTGTTCGGTGGTATCGAATCTACCGCCCGTGCGGTTGTTGAGTGCTTTGCCACAGGCGGTGCAGCGCGAAAAGCTGCAGTCGCGTTGGGCGTCACGGAGATCCAAGGTGGTGTTGCAGTACGGACAGAAAGAGTAGCCAGCCGCGCGTAAGCGAGCTTTTTCTTGCAAATGCCGTTGTTGGCGTTGTTTGACCTTAGGGCATACGGGTTTTGGGCAGCCGTCAGCGCGTGTTCCCGCACATTCAAGGGTACATGTAGGGGATTTCCATTTTAAGCGGTTTCGTGACTGGCGCTGGTCAATGCGTGAATTTTTTCGCGTATCGCCGTGTCGAGTGTGGAAAGCTGTTGTAAGTGGTCTTCGTCATGAAAGTTAGGGGCATCCTGAGGATGTTGTGTGTTCAGCTTATTTTGAATCATCTGCGTCCACATCTTTTGACTGGCAAGGTACATGGTGTGGGTGACACAGGTAAGGGATGCTATTGTGAAACCGAGAGTGGGTGGAACGAGTCGAGGATGGTGAGTACCAGATGATGTGGAAGGGAACACACACCTTGCGTTTAAAAATGCCTTCTAACAAATGAATATTTTGCTCTAAATTTGACTTATTTGAGTTTCCTTAAAGTTGTTCCGAAGACTTCGTCACCTGCTGACTGTGGCTTGCGGAGACAGGGCGGGGTGTTTGGGACAGGCAAGCCACAACGACTTTAGAGGAATGAGGATATGGATGTAAAAAGTTCAGGGGTGCCCTGTACATGGGTGCTGGGGGTGTTGCTTCTTGGGGCATGTGGTTCCCCTGCTGAGCCCCAAGTGGTTCAGGCTGTCAAGTCGAGTGAAGTTGGCGCGTCATCCACGTTAGATGCACACATGGGCTTAGGTTATGATGCAGAGGCCTATGCCACTTTGCAGTTAGTTGAACTGTTTCAGTCGGGTATGAGTCCGGCATTTGTGGCACAGATGGAGGAGAAAGATCTTCCAGAAGAGGTTGCCAGCCGTAAGTTAAAGCTGTTGCAGAAATTTGATCACAATGGCAACGGCATCTTAGATGACGAAGAACGGGTCGCAGTGCACCAAGCTTTTCGCGAGCAGCGTTTGCAGCAGTATCTGGCGCAATATGACCTGAATGGAGATGGTCGCCTGGATGCATCGGAAAAAACCTCGATGCGTGCGGAGATTCTGGTGAAGATGCGTGACTTGAAGGAGAAGCGGGACCCGCAGATGACCAAGGATGAGGCCTGTATGCGGGCACAGGCTCAAGCTGAGCAGTGGAGCGTAGAAGATCAAACCAACAGTCCTCTGTTGCAGCGGGTGTTGGCGCGCTGTGCTGAGGTGCAGGTGCAGCCTCAGGAATTTGCCTATGTCGTGCGTCAACAGCAGCAGTGTGACTGGGTTCGTGAGAAGGTCGCCCATGGGGAATCGGGGGCGAAGTTAGCACGGTTGCAGCAGCAGTGTGAACGTACGGAGGTGACTCCAGCAGTCCAGGAAGGGGAGCATTTTGACCTCGAATCTGTGGGGATGGTACAGCTTCTCCAAAGCCTGGCGGGAGAAGAGAGTGCGGTGGTCGCCCATATGGACGAGCAAGCTTTAGAAGCCTCTATTCGGGTACGCGGCGCCCAGCTGCTTGCTCAATACGATACCAATGGGGATAAGCTGCTCAGCCGTGCAGAGAGGGCTTTCCTTTGGGCCACGGTGCAGCTGCAACAGGTAGCCCAGTACGATCGCAATGGTGACGGGGTGTTGGATGCGCAAGAAAAGGCAGAGATCAAGGCAAAGATTCAGGCATGGTTTAAACGTCATCGTCAGGCGGCGCAGCAAAAGGGTGCTCTAGGTTATGTGTGTGGGGTCTTGGAGCAACGCGCCAAGGTGTTGGTAGCCGAGCAAGCGGCGGAACGTCCGTTGTTGCAAAAGCTGGTGGCCAAGTGTGAGCAGTTGGACCCCAATGGGGATGGCCGGATCACTTATGAGGAGCATAAAGAGAAAGTTTGTCAGAAGTTGCGTGAGAAGCAGCAGGGTTCAGGCTTTGCTTGGACTCCGCGGTTATTGTTCCTACTGGCACAGTGTCCGCTGACGTAAAGTCTAGTCTCATGCCTAGAAGTGAAGACGATTTTTGCTCGGGTGGTGTGATAAGTAGGGTGTTTTTGCATCTTTTGCTGTGGGTGGCTGTATTCTAGACTAATGGGTGTAGCTTGTGTCATCTTTATCTGTCCTTAAAGTAGGTCAACTATGGTCGACTCGCAAACCCGCTCGGACCCCGAGTTTCTCTCCGAACTTGCCAATGAACTCCAGATCGAAATTCGCCGCACCATTCAGCGCATGCGTTCGGTAAACTCGCAGACACGGACGTTAGCGTTAAATGCGACGATTGAGGCGGCACGGGTCGGAGAATTGGGGCGCGGCTTTGCCGTGGTGGCGAATGAGATCAAGGAGCTGTCGAAGACCACCGAAGGCGTCGCCGAAGAAATGTCGGAGAAAGTCGAGTCCATTGCCGAGAGCTTGCGCCAAATCAGTAACAATATGGCCTATCATGTGCGGGGAACGCGGCTTGCCGACCTCGCCTTACAGAATATTGGCTTGATTGATCGCAATCTGTTTGAGCGTACCTGTGACGTGCGTTGGTGGGCCACCGATGCAAGTTTGGTAGATGCGTGTATGCAGGGTGATGAAGCCTCGACTCAATACGCCTCGACGCGCTTGGGCGTTATTTTAGCCGCCTACACGGTCTACTATGATTTAGTCCTCTGCGATCCGCAGGGTAAGGTCATTGCCAATGGTATGCCGCAGAGCTACCCTTCGGTGGGGAAAAACGTAGCGGGTGCGACTTGGTTTCAGCAAGCATTGTCCTCGACCTCAGGGGATGATTATGGTTTTGAGACGGTGCATGCTTCGTCTTTGGTGGAGGAAAAGCGCGTGCTAGCTTACTCTTGTGCGGTGCGTGTAGAGGGTAAGGCAGACGGTAAGGTGATTGGAGTCCTCGGGGTGCTCTTTAACTGGGATGATTTGGCGCAGGTGATCGTGCATGAGACCCCTATGCCTCAAGAGGAAAAGCCATTTACTCGTATGGTGATTATGGCAAAAAATGGTCTTGTCTTGGCCGATACCCATGGGCGTCAACTTGAAGATGTCTTAAAAGTGCCGCGCCAACTCGAAGATGCGGCGAAGGGTTTTTTCGAGTCGGGTGCTGAGGAAAAAAGTGGTAAGAAACTGGTCGCCTTTGCCAAAGCACCTGGCTATGAAGGTTATTCAACGGGATGGATTTCACTTGCCTTGCAAGATAAGAATGCCCAGTAAGCATTGTGGCTCAACCTTTTACGGGGATGTAAATCTCTGTAGAGAGTTCTTTTGCATCCACTTCATCAGGTGAGTTAACGTATATTTCATACATCGGAATCCTTTTGTTGATTTTTTCCTTATAGGCGCGCTGGGCAGCGAGTGCAGCAAACCACGCGTTTCCCAAGTGGGGGTAGGCGCCTTGATGGTCCGTCCGTAACGCATGATGATTTGAGATTTCCCCGGTCACCAGGGCGCTATCCCTAGAGACAGAATTTGGTTCTTCGGGGTAGCCGAGTGCAGCGATATACTCACAGTCTTGGCAGATGGGGTCCATCTTAAGATAGATACTCGTCCAGATAGGTGCCTCGGGGAGGTGGCCTTTTTGTTGTTGTTCCATAAGTTTTTGGAAGTCTTCTTTCATCTTAGTGGACATGTCCTCAACGTGACAGGAACGTTGATAGCCGAGGTAGAAGAATCCAGGGCGTTCTGCTTTACCCTGATGGGTGATTTTAGAGGCGACTTCGCCGGTTTCTAACCATTCTTTGAGCATGGTAAGGCCGCGTTTGTAGTCGGACTGAATCAGTGCCACCATCATTTTTTTCATAAAGAATAGAAAAAGGGGCAGGTTTCCCTCCATACTCCAGGTCAGTTGGGTTTGCTCGCCTAAGTCTGTAAAGGTAAAACGAGTGGTGCTGTGGCTTTTCCATGGCTTGAGAAAGTGTAGTGCATAGGTGAGTTGTTTATGGGGTTCGATTGCGGACAAGCTCATGGTTCCGGAGCCAATAATTTTGCCATCCCATTCTTGCCGGTGACCTATAGTGAGTGGTTGATTTTGAATCGTGATCGCACACTCTGGTTCGGCACATACCCAGGGAGACCAGTGTGCCCAGGTATGAAAATCCCCGACTTGGGAGAACACCTGATCGATAGGTAAGTCCACCACAATCTCCTGTTGGCAGGTAAAAGGTAGCTGAAACATCTCAGGACTCCATTGCAAAGAGATAAAGCAATATTTTTTGGTTACGGACTGTACATCTTTTTGGAAACAGTGTGTTGTAGGACCTATTCCTGGTTCCATCTTGACTTCGACAGAAAATCAGGTTTCTTTAATACAGAAGGCCAAATTTGGGGGCAACTTTACCTAAGGAGAGCATTCGAAGTGGGTTATTTTTGGCGAAGTATGCTACAGGCAGTTGGTTTAAAGCTTCTTTTGATAGCTGGGGTATCCCACGGAGGGACTGATAAGCGTGGGATTGTGATTTTTAGTGCTCCACGAACCACCTCGACTTTATTGCTGCGTCTGTTGGCAGAGCCTTTAGTCCGTACTCAGCAGCATACTCAGGCGGTATTGCTAGAACCCTGTACGCAAGCTTTTTATTTGCAACATCAGGCAGATGCACCGGGATTTGCTCCTCAACTGGACTGGCCTAGTGATGCTGCTGGGATTAATGCTCTGGTGTTACAGACCTTAGAACAGCCGTTTTTTGTGATGAAGAGCTTGGCTTATCAATGTTTGCCTTATCTTTCTGAGCAGGTGCTGACAAGGCTGGTAGAGCGTGCACATCTATTGTTTTTGTTGCGTCAGCCGGAAAAGAGTATTCTTTCGGGGCTATATCCTTATGCTGTGCAGGGAGAGTTGGCCAATTATCGTCCTTATGAAGCAGGATTTGTTGAGCTGGAGCAGATGTTTCGACGTTTACGGCGGCTGACCCATGACCCGTTATGGGTGATGCATGCAGAAGAGTATTTGGAGCACCCTCTGGAAACGGTGAATCGTTATTTGCAGGCGATGGGTTTTCCCTTGCGCACCCATCTGCGCTTGCAGAGTATGGGGCCAGAGGACAAAGAACGTTTTCCAGGCTACAGGGTTTGGGGGGACACCTGGTATGGCAATGCCTTTGCGACGATGGAACTCCTGCCACGTCCACAGCGTCCTGTAACCAAGTATGCAAGCTTGCGTCAGCAGGCTCAGGAGCTTTTGATGCAGCTGTTGCCGGCACAGGAGCGTGCGTACGCTCATCTCTGCACAGAGGGGGCTGCTCCTCCCTAGCCGCCTTTGTTATTTTTATGTTTGTGGTCCAGTGATCTGGGATAATTTGTCAACGAACTCTTGGGGAGAAACATCCAGCTTCCACTCCAACATCTTGAGGCACAGCACTTCGAGGTGATTAAAGTCTTTTAAGTTCCCAATTTCAAACACTTTGCAATAGAACGTATTGTCATGTAGGGTGCTGCGCCGTGCCCATGTTTTGAGTGCTACGGTAAAGCACATGGCATATAGGTGATGTACATTGTGTTGATTGAGATGTATCGCTGTGTTTTTCAACTTTGCTTGATGGAGAATGCGCTCCATATAAATAAGTGCGATCAGGTAGCTACAACGTGGGGATCTTACCTGTTCAAAGAATTTACTCAGATATTCTGGCAAATCCAGCTGAGGAGTCCTGCTTTGTGATCCTGTGGAGTGTGGCAGTTGGGCGATAACCTGTGTGTTTAAGTAGTGGGCAATCAGAAGATAAATCTCTTCGGGAGAGGCGGCGAAATACTTCTTTGCCAGTGCGAGCTGCTGGGATGCTTTTCCATGGAGGGCGAGCCAAGTGTTATTGAGCAGCTCTTCTTCGAAAGATAAGAAGGGTGTGGCGCTTCTGCTGGCCACCCGTTGAATGGCGTCGATAACTTCCTGGCGTGAATAAATATTGTGTATCGTATGTTCGTCGAGCTTGACCTCTAAATCTAACAAGCAGGGTAGTGTTGCCTGGTCTTGGAGAAAGTCTTGGATTTCAGTATCATCACAGTTCCACTGTAGTTTATCGTTACATACAAATCGGAGCTGCTCTTCTGTAAGAGGCTGGTGGATGGGAACGTTCTGCGTCCAGGTAAATGCTTCTTGCTCTTCCATGTTGTCGGTAATACGTTGCACCGCGGTGACGATTTCATCTTGTGAGTAGCTCGGTTGTGTCTGTATGGGTTGGCTTCCGTCGTCCAGGTCCAGCAAGCAGGGTAGTGTTGCCTGGTCTTGGAGAAAGTCTTGGATTTCGGCCTTATCACAGTTCCATTGCAGCTTTTCATTGCAGACAAATTGGAGCTGTTCCTGGGTTAAGGGTTGAGATAAGGGCACTTTCTCGAGCCATTTAAAGGCTTGGCGCTCCCTGGGGTTTTCGGTAACCTGTTGGATGGCGCGCATGATCTTCAGTGGGGAATGATTGTGGCTTGTATGATCACCCTGGCGGCTCCTATTGAGGTCTAATAAACAGGCCAATGTGGCGCGATCTTGGAAGAAGTCTTGGATTTCGGTGTGATCACAGTTCCATTGCAGCTTTTCATTGCAGACAAATTCGAGTTGTTCCTGGGTTAAGGGGTCAAATAAGGGGATTTGCTCAAGCCATTCAAAACCTTGTGTTGTGCTTTGGGAAAGTGGGTTCCCTGCAAGCTTGTGGGTTGCACCTAGGGTCGTGCAACAAAGCAGCCAAAAGTGTAATGTTATGTTTTTGATATCCATGGTAACTTTCTATTCTTTGTCCGGAAAGGTGTTGGTTAAATGGGGGTATTCGAGTCTGAGGCCTCTGCTGGAGGCTGGTGATCCAGGTGATTCTCAAAGCTTGTTGCGGAATCTCCATAGGCATGATCTATGGCTTCCATCTGTGCGATGGCATCTTCTTCTGTGACATATAACTTGTAGTTGAGTGCACGAAACACCATCATCTCGAACTGATTGAACCTCTGGGTATCTATACCTGCCAGTTGGGCGTAATAACTGTTGGTGGGTGTCAAGTCCTGGTTAAACTTGTCGGCCAACGTGATACATACCGACACAATCTGGCGGAAGTTATAGGTATTGATTTGCAGCATGTCTGGGTCGGTTGCTGCAAGTCTCTCCATATAGATGATGGCACTGGCTAAGGTATATGTATGCAATTGCCCATGGAGTGTACGTGAGTACAGGTAGCTTTTCAGCAAAGGGACGACTTGCGTAGTCGGGGTAACGGTTGCTCTCCACAGAGCTTTGTAAGGAGAGTTCCTCATGATTTGGTAGAAATGGTCACGATCTGTGTGATGCTTGAGTTGGTTATTGCGCACGCGGATTTTATGGGCCAGATACTTGATCATGAGTTCGGCAAAGTCGTACAAATCCTCTCTTTCCAGTTTCCCCTCGTCAGAGTGGG